>JAFUHD010000110.1 GCA_017469025.1 Clostridia bacterium | reverse complement strand
CCTGGACACCGGAGAGTGCCTGGAAGGAAGCCAAGTAATTTTCCGGTTTATTCCTAAACAGAATAAGTGTAAAGGCAGGAGCAATGCCATGTGTTTGCCTCGGCATTGCTCCTTTAATGACATAGTCGTGCTTTCGGCACCATATCAATCGCAGTTGTCATGATTTGGCAAACCAGCACAAGGCGCTGGGCCATCTCCTTTTCCCGGCTTTCGAGGTATTCCTTTGGAACACATTCATTCTTACAGATGTGAATCGTCTCTTCTACAGCCGTTTTGTTTCTCCCATGCTTTCGGATATGATCGTCCAGCACATGATTGAAAATGATGTACTGTCCAATGATATCATCTTTGTTTTCTGCGTAGATTCCCTTGGTTTCCACATCTGCTTTGGCATTATGACTGTTCCAAAAATCTTCTTTCAAGGAAATTGAGTCTTTCTTAAATTTACGGTTTCCAGTGAAAATCACATGGAATTCTGGCTCCGGTATTTCAATTTTCCTTGAACCATAAACATAAAGCCTATGTTCCGTGATATAGTTCTGGTACGTCATTGCAAGACAGAGCAGAATCCTGATCAGTATATTAATGGACCATGTGCTCTGCGCTTCAACAAAGATGATCAGTTTATCTTTAACCAACAAGCCAGGGTCATTATATGACTGGTTTAGCATGATTGGATGTAGTGTAACCGGCTCAATATTAGTTTCTTTCACAACCGTCATCTCAGGGTGCTGCGCCCGAAAAAGCTGGTATTTGTACTTCGGAATATGGAACAGATCCACAAAGACCGTATCCTTCGCATTCCACTTCGCTTTTGGTTCCTTATCCGCCAAGTGGATACACTCCACCCAGTCTATTCCAATCTAAAGTATCGATGCCCGAAAGACAAGGCAGGGTAGCTTTTTCAGCCGTTTAACCAAAGGTCTTTTACATCCTTTCAGATTCGTTGTTGGAAATCAAAACTACACTCAGCGACCGTACTTCCGGCATTCCTATTCCATTCCTCTTTCGTCAAAATCCGTCTGGCCCGCTCTTCGATAGATTGTGGCCATCGGCGCAACAGCACTTCATGTTACGCTTGGCCGCCAAGTCATCAATCACAGTGCCACAGTTTGACTGGCAATCTCATTCTGCAGTCATCCTCCTCCTGCCCGCATAACAATCTTATCAATCTGAATCAGTGCTGTTAGCGGCATCTTTGATCACCCCAGACCTGATCAAAATCGGGTACAGATAACTCCCGGTACTCCCAAAGCCTTAAGCCCAGCTACACCTCCACCCATGTTCATAAGCCTCAACGCTTTCCTATAGGCCGGATCCACAGATGAACGACGAATCGATCTCTTTTTCTGTTCTCCAATGGGGGGAGTATTGCGTTCCACAGTTCATTGCCGAAACCATCTACGGATTCACTACTGTATCTGTGACCGTTGTTCCCGCTGGGAGTGGAAACTTCGTACTTAAACTTCACACCTGGTCTGGAACCTCGACCTGACGTGGTGGATAGATAGTCCTGAAAAAGCAGATACATTTCCACAGATATAAGCTTACGTCAGGCATACCCATGTGCGCCTGGAGAGTGGAAGTGAAATCACACCGCTATCTGTATCTTCGCCCATACTCCGGGTACAGCGCTGGTTCCTCCAGATTGCACATAGTCGATAGCTGTGAGGCTTTGCATCCATATCATTAGTTGCGTCGGATTTTTTCATAGATCATTCTGCTTTCCACTCCGTGTAGCGGTTTTATCCTTATTTCAGATTTTGTTTGAAGCGTATTCTTCACGGTACTCTGTGGCCAAATAAGATGATGAAAAAAGAAAGCCAATCTTTTCCGCAGGGATACTATACCATTTTGGACTTATGAACATATATTACACTTAATTTCTGAATGCTTCCTTATCCCGGGATTCAGATACAGATACAGAAATCTGCCGGAGAGGTGACTTGACATGAGCAGCCCTGCTGCCTGCATGAACCAGGACGAAGATTGACAGGAACGTAGATCACAGGTATCATAGCTGTGAACATATTTAAAAATATTCATAGCTCGCAGGAGGGGGACTGCGTATGGGAAAAGCGTTTACGGAAAGCGAGCGTGCCGCTGTCCTGGTAAAATTGAGACGGACAGGACTCCGGCTGTTTGCAGAAAAGGGTATCCGCGGTGTATCCATCCGTGACCTGACCGCGGCTGCGGGAATTGCCCAGGGCGGTTTTTACACGTTCTATGCGGATAAAGATGATTTTCTGGCGGATCTCTTTGAACTTAGAATCCGGGAAAAACTGGATGAACTGAGGAAGGAAAGCAGGGCATCCCAGGTGGATCCGCCGGTTTTTCTGACAGAGCTTTTTTACCGTGAGGGAATGCATCTTCGCGGGAACAGGGTATTTGATAATCTTGAAAGTGGAACACTGGCTTTTTATTTTGACCAGGGGGACAGCCTGCACAAGCGGGCTGCCAGTCTCTACAGGGCATTTCTTGAGGAACTGGCAGAACTTTGGCGCGCGGGTGGATATACTGTTCAGATGGATATGGATGGACTGATAAATCTGATCCGGTCAGCAGGAATATTGATTACGAATGCACGTATGTTAGACGAATCTTACTTTAATAGGATATACAGGCTTCACTGTGAAAATGGTGTCAGGGCATTTCTGAAGACAGAAAAGCCTCTCTGACTGTCAGTCGGAAGAGGATGCCATTTTTACTGGTGATTAAAGGCTTCAGGCATTAAGGCATTTGCCTGATCTCCAGGAAAGAGGAAGAGAAATATGATGTATATTGTGCCGTTTAAAGATATCCGCAGGACGGATGTGGCAACTGCCGGCGGTAAAGGTGCCAATCTTGGCGAGATGGTTTCCGCAGGTATTCCGGTACCGGATGGTGCAGTCCTTGTGGCAGATGCGTATGAGCTTTTTATGCAGGAAAACGGCATAGATCCGGACATGCTGTCCGGTAAAGATGAGGAAGATACATCCCAAATGATCCGCAGCCGGATTCTGCAGGCGGATATTCCGCAGAAAATCCGGGATGAGATCTGTGCATTCTACCGGTCCCTGGGGGCGGGAGCACGCGTTGCCGTCAGAAGCTCTGCGACTGCCGAGGACCTTGAGGATGCCAGCTTTGCAGGCCAGCAGGAAACGTATCTGAATGTGTCGTCGGAGGCGATGCTGCTTTACAGTGTCAGGGCATGTTATGCGTCTCTCTGGGGAACCAGGGCAATGCATTACCGCGCAGCTTCCGGTTATGGCGGACAGAAAGTTGCACTGGCGGTCGTGATCCAGCAGATGGTGGAAAGCGAAGCTGCCGGTGTGCTCTTTACAAAGAATCCTGTCGGGGATGGAAACAGTATAGTCATCAATGCATCATATGGCCTGGGGGAGGCTGTTGTCTCCGGACTGGTCAGCCCGGATGAGTACCTGTGCGGCAGGGATGGAACAGTCCTGAAGGCAGTGATCGGAAGCAAGGCCGTCAAGATCGTTTATCAGGACGCAGCAGCTGTGCCGGATGCGGTGTCAGATGGAAAGGGGACTGTTCAGGTCCCGGTAAGCAAAACTGAACAGGGGAAGCGCGTACTGGATGACCGGACAATTGCTGAACTGGTCCGGACAGCACTCCGGATAGAAAAGCACTACGGGCATCCCATGGATATAGAATGGGCGGTTCGCGGCGGCAGAATATACATGCTGCAGGCAAGGGCAATTACAGCCGGAGCGGAACGTGCCTTTACAGATGCGGATTTTGCCGGACTGCCGGCGGTAAAGCCTGCATCCGGGCGGATGCGGGAGAATATCCTGTTTAATCTGGAGAAGCTTCCAAGGCCGTATTATCCTTTGGACCATGATTATGGAAATGCGGTTGGCAGACAGAAAGAGAAGCTGCTTGGCGAAGCGGGCATCAGGATGAATGAAATGACACCGATGAATGAAGATGGCATTTCGTCCTTTGGGCTTGGCGGATTCCGTCCGTCTCCCGATCTCATACATATTCCCGGGCTGATCAGGCAGATGAAAGATGATGCGTTTAACATCAGGAAGTCTGCGGAGGAATTGGAAAGCTGTCAGAAGGCCTATGAACAGGCATGCCTTCACATGCCTGCGTCTGTTCAGGAAACAGGGGAGCGGCTGCGGCAGATGCTTGAACTGATTGAAAGAACATCGTATGCGCGTTTCCGGTACGCCATCTTCCCGCAGGTCCTGGAAAATATGAGCCTGAACAGGGTGCTTGCCCGTCTTGACGAGTCTGTAAATTCCTTCGATCTGCTTGAAGGGCTGTCTTATGTAACCGCAGACATCAACCGGGAGATGGCAGAGATTGCGGCAGACATTTCAGAAAAACCGCAGTGGAAACAGGCAGTCATGGAGATGACGTATGGACAGATTGGCAAATGCTGTCCGGAAATTGGAGCACGCTTTCAGCAGTTCATGGACCGTTTCGGATGGCGTTCTGATTTTAACTGCTACTGCTTCATGGCAAAATCCTGGAATGAAGATCCGGACAGATTTCTGCACTCGCTCAGAACGATTCTGAGGGCGGCGGGAAACGGTGTGGTATCCCTGAAAGAAGGACAGCTTAAATTCGAGAGGATCATGGAAAAGGTAAAAGCGCTGACTGGAGAACGGAAGTTTGAAAGGTTTGAGCGAAAGGTTAATGCAGTCCGGCATTATCATGTGATCCGGGAGGGAACGCAGTACCTGTGGGAAGCGGAATTTGGACTGTGCCGGCAGCTTCTGCGCAGGGCGGCTGAATATCTCGGCACGTCTCAGGATGAGCTGATCTATCTGTTTGCGGAGGAACTGTTTGAGGTCTGCCGTGCAGGAAAGCTGGATGAGAGTGCCAGAGAGCGGATTGCGCGCAGGAAGAAGAAGCGTTCGCTGGCAGAGGCATACTGGAACAATTGTATCAGCACGCTTTTGTCTACAGGTAACGGGGATATTTCCGGTGTATCCGGAAGCAATGGAAAAGCTGCAGGCAGGGCATGTATTATCAGGGGGCCGGAGGAATTCGGGAAACTGGAAAAAGGGGATATTCTGGTATGCCCGTATACGGATCCGGAATGGACACCGCTTTTCACACTTGCAGCTGGTGTGCTGGTTGATACGGGCGGGACGCTCAGTCATGCGGCAATTGTGGCACGGGAGTACAAGATTCCCGCCGTCCTTGCGGCCGGCAATGCAACGTCAAGGATACATGACGGGGATACCGTCATGGTGGACGGAGATGCAGGAAAAGCTGTTGTTGTGCATGATGGAGGTAAGAGTGCTCAGGACGGTTAAGCAGAAAGGCGCAGTACTGGAAAGAAAGGGATAATGGTGATGCGAGGGCATAAAGGTTACCCCCATTTATACCAGTGCAAAAAGCACCGGGTAAAGGCTTCATCACATAGCTTTTATCTCGTAGAGACTATAATTATTTTGCTACTGAAAGACTCTGATCCGGATGTCGATAAATGGTGGGCCTTGACAAAATGTCACAGGTTTCACAGGTAAACAGTGCAGGAAAGGCCTTGCGTCCAATGTTTGCGCTGCCGCTCATGTCAGCATTCACTGTGATACCGCTTTTTGTCCTGTACCGCCGTTTGGATCTTGTACCGGAAAAGATCATCCTGCTTTGGGGCAGTTCCGGTTGCTAGACAGGCATTGGATCACTATCCAGAAAGCTGGACCTGGAAGTATACGACTCTTCCTGAGCAATATACAGGATCCCTTCCCGGATGCACAGTTCTTTAAGTGTCCGCTTAAACTGACCATAT
>JAFUHD010000109.1 GCA_017469025.1 Clostridia bacterium | reverse complement strand
TAGCGAAAGGGATCCACCTGTTCCCATACCGAACACAGAAGTTAAGCCTTTCAGCGCCGATGGTACTTGGCTGGAGACGGCCCGGGAGAGTAGGACGCTGCCGGATTCCAACAGAGCCTTGCATTTGCAGGGCTCTTTTTTGCGCCTGAACTCATGATAATCATTGTTTAACGGGCCATGTGGTGTTCCTAAGCCTGCCTGTGCGTTTTCCTTCAAATATTCAAAGACAATAGAAGGGATACCTTCCAGACAAAATTGAAACATGGTAAAATGACTCCATCGATATGGTAAAATGGATGGTATGTTCATGTCCATGACCTGCCGGTCAGATGGGCCGTATAAGCGTTACACTAATGCCTGGAGGATGAAATGAATATGAAGAGAGCGATTCTCATGCTGGTTCCGTTTTTACTGCTCTTTCTGTACGGCTTCGCAATTCTCCTGCAGCCAAAGTATGATGTTCCCGTAATTGATGTTGTAGACCGTTTTACAAAGCGGGAGAGAACGAGCATGCGTTCATCACATTATCGGACCGTTCCTTATGCGGTTGTAACCGTTGAGTATAATGAACAAATACATGAGGTCACGGTTCGCGACAATACCTGGCTGCCGGTGAAAAGCGGAGATAATGTGCTGGTCAGGAAAAATCTACTGGGGAAAATCACGGAATATCGTTCTGAATTTGCCTATGAAATCGTGTTTTTTTCTGTCTTTATGGAAGCCGTGATGCTGGTAATGTATTGGGCAATAGGCAGGCGAAGAAAGGCGTAAAAACCAGGTACGAATGTTCCCGGATTAAATGGGCAGGCTGCATCTGTTCAGATGACAAAAGGATACGGATAAATTCCGTATCCTTTTTTCAGGATTCCACGAGTTTTGCCCGGATTTCCGGTTTTACACGATCCAGGATCATGGAAAGAACTGCATCATAATCTTCCGGCCTTACATATACCTGAAAAGGCAGAATGTCGACCAGCAGAATCATATCTTCTTTTCGCTTCAGTGTAATTTTCTGTATGTTTTCATAACGGCACATCATGTTGCTTTCCCAGCGCTTAATGACAGTGGATTCGATTTTATCAGGATGGACCGTGATCATCTGGTCATCTGCGCTATATGGAATTAAGTAGCGGCCGCGGGTAACCGCACAGCCAATCGCATATCCGATCAGGGCGAGGATGGTCAGAACGACAGCCAGCAGTAAGCCGAGCAGCATAAACTCTTGCAAGCCAAGAAAGTAAAACATGATGGTCAGTACAAGGCAGCACAGATAGATGGGAAGCAGAATGCTGGGCAGCATGGACCTGTTTTTGCTCATATCCATTACATAGGTCCAGTGCCAGGAACCGTCCGGATTCTGTTCAAACGGGTAGGTCCGGTAACGCATAAATTCTCCTCCGTTGCAGCGTTTCTTATTGAAATTGAAGGATTAACAGAAAAGGATATGGGCAGAGGAAAAGTCTCTGCCCGTAAATGTTTATCAGGTCAGTTCTTTCCAAGCGCTCTGAAGAGACTCTATGATGCTGAGATGCTGTGGACAGGCAGCTTCGCAGGCACCGCATGCAATGCAGTGGCCGGCACCTTCATCTTTACTGATTACCTGACGGAGATGGTCCTCTGCCTTTGGATCGAGATCATACAGCGAAACGCGGTTCCAGGCAGAGAAGATGCCCGGAATATTGACGCCGTTTGGGCAGGGCATGCAGTAACGGCAGCCAGTGCAGTCGATTTTTGTCCGGCTGAGGTAGGCCATCCGGACCTGTTCCATAAGATCAAGCTCATCCTGACTCATGATCCCCGGTGCAACGGTGTCGAAGATTCGGAGATTTTCATCAATCTGCTCGAGCTCGTTGCAGCCGGAAAGGACGGTCGCAACTTCCGGCCGGTTGCACAGCCAGCGGAATGCCCATTCAACCGGAGAGCGTTTGACGGGGACTGCGTCATACAGTGCCTGGACATTCGCCGGAGCTTTTGCCAGACGGCCGCCAAGGAGACCTTCCATAATGACAACCGGAATGCCCAGTCTGCCAGCGAGCTCAAGCCCTTTTGTACCTGCCTGATTGTTGATGTCCATGAAGTTGTACTGGATCTGGCACATATCCCAGTCATATGAGGTAATGATTTCCTCGAAATCCTCGTAAGGGCCATGGAATGAGAAGCACTTGTATCGGATCTTTCCGGCCTGCTTCAGCTCTTCGAAAAATTTCGAACTGTCCAAACTATGTCGCTATATGAAACGGAATGCTATTATTGTTTTTCCCTTGCGTATGTCATATAATGAGTGAAATCCTTTAGTTGGGGGTACTTATTATGGCAAGGTTCTCAAAGCCTCTCGTTCTCTTGG
>JAFUHD010000108.1 GCA_017469025.1 Clostridia bacterium | reverse complement strand
GTAGACACGTGTTCTCTGATACACATATCTGTCACCATTAGACTGTTTTTTAACAATCTTGTCTATAAGAATACCATCGGTATGTACTGCTTTTCTTCCCATAATATCCTCCGTTCTTGGCTCCTATTATATATCATGGTAACCAAGAATACAAGTACTTAATGGGAAGAAGCATCAGGGCGAGAACACCTGATTTTGCGAGCATTCTTTACAGGTTTTTGGTGAAATTAATATTGGTCCCTAAATAATAGTTGGATCCTATTTGCCGAGATTTAGGATGGAACACTCGAACGGAAAATGAACGATGAAATCGGACTCAACACATTCGAATTTGCAGACTGAATCCAAAAAAAGGCATCAGCTCTGCTTCCTTCAGAGGAGGCTGAGCTGATGCCCTTTTATTATTCCCTGTTTTCGAGTTCACTGTATGCCGCGTTCATGAGACCTTTCATGTATCCAACCGCATACGCGAAAGCTGCCAGATTTCCACCGGTTTCCGGTGATGTTTCAAAGATATGATCCGGATAGATCGCCTGATCATATCCTTCCTCTACCAGTACCCGCATGATCTTCATCATATCAAAGTATCCGTCTTCCGCAAGTGTTTCCGTGAAATTCGGAAGCGGACAGCTGACATTACGGAAATGCACCGTCAGAACACGGCCTGCACGGACAAATTCACGAAGATCCGACAGAATATCGCCAAAGCGTTCACCGCCTTCGAGCCAGCATCCGCAGCAGAACTTTATGCCAAGCACACCCGGCTCAATGGAATCAGCCAGCTTCAGTGCCCTGCGGTAGCAGTCACTGTTGTGAATCAGACTGGCGTATCCCTCATACATGGGATACGGTGGATCACTGGGATGCAGTGCCAGCCGCATACCTGCTTCTTTCGCTACGGGCAATGCCCTTTCCAGCAGATACTGAAATGCTGACCAAAGCGCTTCTTCATTCACTTCTTTGTCAACCGCAGACGGCCGTTTCAGAATCTCTTCCATGTAAACGGTTCTGCCCAGCGCACCATGCGTTGCGTCCGATGCGAAATAGCCGGTATGGCTGACACGGCTGTTGCCGATATATCCAACCGGTACACCGGCCTTGCCCAGAATCCTGTTGAGCGCATTATATTCATCAATCCACCGGTCCCGGTCCTCAAGACCAAGATGAATGGACATATGCTTATACAGGAAATTATTGCCTGCATCGTCCACTGTAAGTCCGGCCTTGCGGACCTTCTCAAGAATGCGGTTTACATCGTCGTAGTTTGTATGTTCATTGCTGAACATCACAAAGCAGTGCGTAAGCCCCATCTGGCGAAGATACTGAAGATAATCATCCGTTGCATTTTCTGAGCGGATACCCAGCTGCGGATTCATTCTTTTCTGCATGTTTTTTCTCACTTTCAAAAGAAATATTCGGATCGAAAACAGAACCAATGGGGACATGTGCAGCTGCTTTGGAACCGGGAATGTATGGACAGATTACCATACCCGTTTCTGCAGAATCAACTGTTTTCGAAAACTTTACTGAAAAGGAGATGGCCCAGCACCTAGTGCTGGTTTGTCAAATCATGACAACTGCAATTGATACGGTGCCGAAAGCACGACTATGTCATTAAAGGAGCAATGCCGAGGCAAACACATGGCATTGCTCCTGCCTTTACACTTATTCTGTTTAGGAATAAACCGGAAAATTACTTGGCTTCCTTCCAGGCACTCTCCGGTGTCCAGG
>JAFUHD010000107.1 GCA_017469025.1 Clostridia bacterium | reverse complement strand
CCAGAAACGGTTTGATTTTCATTGTAATCCTCCTCTGTTTGAACCCCTGGCAGCTTTCGTCTTCATACCAGACTGGTTTAAAAACCCTGTACAGGGCATTGTCTGCTGTCCACGTGCAGAAACGGGTAGACAGACAGCAAAAAAGCATGTTAAGATTGTCACGTTAAAAGTGACAGGTCTTCCCTGGTGTCAAAGCACCAGTATATCAAAATCTGGGCAGCATGAAATGATGGAACTGTTTAGGTGATGAATTCTGCCCTTTATTGTGAGGTTGTTTATGAAAACGGTTATTATGGCTGGCGGACGCGGAACACGCATTTCTGCCCTGTTTCCTGATATTCCAAAGCCCCTGATCCCTCTTGACGGCGTCCCTGTACTGGAACGGGAGATCATCAGTCTTGCATCTCAGGGATTTAACGATATTATCCTGACCATCGGCTATCGCGCCAGTCAGATCATGGACTACTTTGGCGACGGCTCCCGGCTTGGTGTTCATATCGAATATTTCGTGGAGGAGACGCCGCTTGGAAATGCGGGTGCACTGTTCAAGCTCGGCCTTGACGAAGATTTTCTGCTTCTGATTGCAGATGCTTTGTTCGACATTGATTTCAACCGATTTGTTCGTTACCACCGGGAAAAAGGCGGTCTTGCTACCCTCTTCACCCATCCAAACAGCCATCCGTATGATTCCGGCCTTGTTATTGCCGCACAGGACAGCAGTGTCACTGCCTGGCTTTCAAAAGAAGATGCACGGCCTCAGTGGTATAAAAACCGCGTCAATGCCGGCCTGCATGTCATAAGTCCGGAAGCCCTGCGTCTTAGCGGTATTGATGCAACTGCCGTAGGTACAGAGCAGGATGGAAAAACCGTCAAGGTCGATCTGGACCGTCAGATACTAAAACCGCTTTGCGGAAGCGGCCGTATGTTCTGCTATGATTCTCCCGAATATGTCAAAGACATGGGCACGCCGGACCGGTTTGCAGGTGTTGAACGTGATTTTATTCGCGGTGTTGTGGCTGCCAAAAACCTGCGCACTGCCCAGAAAGCCATTTTTATGGACCGCGACGGTACGGTCAACAAACTGGTCGGATTCCTGCGTTCACCGGAAGAATTTGAATTGCTGCCCGGCGTATCCGAAGCAGTAAAACTCATCAACGCCTCCGGCTATCTGGCAATACTGGCAACAAATCAGCCGGTCATAGCACGCGGTGAAGTCACATTTGACACGCTTGAAACCATCCATAACAAGATGGAAACATGCCTTGGCCAGGATGGTGCCTATCTTGACGCACTGTACTTTTGCCCGCATCACCCCCATAAAGGATACGCTGGTGAAGTACCTGAACTGAAAATGGACTGCGAGTGCCGGAAACCAAAGCCCGGCATGCTGCTCACTGCCGCACATGATTACAATATCGATCTTGAGAAGAGCTGGATGATTGGTGATATGGAATCCGATATTCTGGCTGGAAAGGCAGCCGGCTGCAAAACAGTTTTCATCGGTCAGGGTGATTTCGGTCAGGACATGACCTCTGTTTCTCTTCTTGAAGCCGTTCAGCAGATCCTGCAGTTCAGCTGATTTCAAAGCTTTCAGCGGGCCTGCACTCAGTGGCGGCCCGTTATATTTCATTTTTGAACCGTACGTCTTGAAACGACAATCATATACACTGCCATCATATCGACCAAAAAACAGATGACTGCACCGGTTACCGCTTTCATTACAAACGCAAATGAACCATTCCATTCGCCAAACTGGCTGATGAGTGCTGTCTGAAGGGCATAGATGGACATAAGCGCACAGGCAAATGTAATGCATCGTGCAGCCCTGAATAACCAGGACTCATCCGTTCTTTTCCTGATTAACAGTATGCATGAAGAAATAATCTTGATAAAGGCATACAATGCAAATGCATAAACCAAAGTTCCCGGATAAGCATAGGTTTCAGGTATCAGGATGGTCAGCGTAATAATACCGCTCAGAAGAATGATCAAAATAAGCAGCAGGCTTCCTATTCTGCCGTACAGTTTCCTGTCGGCCGTCTCATTTGGGGTAATCCCCATCCGTCTCGTCAGCATGAAACGCATGATGGACAGCAGCGCATAGTAAAAGCCCAGCGAAATCATCCACCATGACCTGAATCTCCATCCGGCTGTCAGTTTGACAGCTGCATACACAAGATTAAAGATCAGAGACATTAACAGAAGAAAACGTGGACGCTTCTGCGGATCCAGCAGGACAGACGCAGCCCTTTCCAGAGACGGGTTTGAAAAATGGACCGTTTCAATAGCATTTTTTCTGGCAAGTGCTGTTTTCAGCCATGCAGGTACCTGTATACAGGTAATCACCAGCCCATATGTTGAAAGAAGATAGGAACCATACACCAGAACCGGATGCTCAGTTCTGCCTTCAAGAACCACTGTCAGAAGAATCACAGCCATTACATCCACGACTGCTGTCAAAAAGATCCCGGGACAGAACAGTTTCCGGAGATGCTGCTTCATTCGTTTTCCTCCTGTTTACAGCGGAATGATACGTATCCGATTATTCCCTGCATATAGATTTCATGCAGGCTTGTTAAGTATAATTGCGGACGCGTGTTTCATCAAGTACAAATTAACCGTTATCCGTACATGTTGATAAAAGGTTGGTTTAACTAAACATTATGCCTGAAAGAGGAAATCACAATCGCAGGTCAGTGATTGTCCGCTTCGATAGAAGCGCGCATCACTGCACAAAGACCTTCCGGAAAACCGGAAGGCCTTTTTTTCAGTTTCTCGTCAGATCTTTAACCCATTTATACTTTCGGAATCTCAGCATAACCCAGGGAATCTTGCCAACCTCGTCAAGACAGGTACATGCATAAACAGCCAGCACCGGCCAGTGAAAGACAAACGCCCCCAGAAGCGCCAGCGGAATGGCTATCCCCCACATGCAGACAGCCAGAGAATACATATCAAACAGCGTATCTCCTCCGCCATCCAGAACACCATTGATCGTCACCGTGTTCACGCAGCGGCCAATCATATAAATGGCCATAATGATCATCATCCCCGTCAGATAACTGCGGGCACTGTCCGTCAGAATGACCATCCGCACGACCAGCGGCGTGAGCAGGAGAACAATCCCTGTTGACAGAAAGCCGATCACGTAAGAAATGTTTTTCAGTTTTATGCCGTACGCCTTTCCCATCTCAAGCCGGCCGGCGCCCAGTTCATTTCCCACCATGATGCCGGCTGCGCTGCCTATGCCGTTACACATGCAGCAGATGAGATCACGGACAACTGCTGCCACTGAGTTGGCCGCAGCCGCATCCGCACCCATATGCCCCACAATAGCCGTATACGATGTAAAACCGACGCCCCAGAACAGTGATCCGCCCATAAGCGGCAGACACTGTTTTGCAAAATCCTGAGCAAGTGCTTTTCTGTGCTGAAAAAAACGGCTGAATGCCGGGCGGATATAGTTCTTCCCGGAGGATATGCCAAGACATAGACAAAGCTCTGCAACACGTGCCAGTGTAGTTGCCAGGGCTGCACCGCGCGCTTCCATGCGCGGCAGTCCAAACAGGCCGAAGATGAAAACCGCGTTGAGCAGTATATTGATGATGACCGCACTGGTACTGATATATGCACTGGGCGGTACATGATCGCTTACCTTCATGATCGTCAGATAACACTGCGAAACACCGGTAATCAGGTATGAAAAACCAGCAATGCGCAGGTATGTGCTGCCGATTTCTATCAGCTCAGGATCGTGTGTAAAGATATGCATCAGCGCCCCGGGAAACAGCTCGCAGGCTGTGAAGAACACTATTGAAATGATCCCGCAGAATCTGAGCATCAGGTTAAACAGGTCCTGAATCGTTGTCTTGTCATTCTTTCCCCAGTACTGTGCACCAAGAATAGCCCCTGCCCCGGTTACAGCACCCAGGAACATATTCTGGACAAACTGGATTTGGGATGCCAGTGACACCGCCGTCATCTCAGCCTGTGCAATTCTGCCCAGCATCAGTGCATCGCCGGCAGCGACGGCCGCAAGCATCAGGCTCTGCAGGGAAATTGGCAGTGCCAGCTGAAACAGCCGCTCATAAAATGCCTTATTATCAATTCGGGTCGAAGTATTCACCATAATCTTCCTTTATCCATTTTTCCATTCTTCTGCTGTTCAGACACGCATGACAGGGATCCGAGCAATACCTATGGATATGACTGAGATCAGGACGACCAGTGCCACCATCCATAGCACAGTTGCAGTTTTGCTTTGCTGCCGTACCTTGAAAAACGGATATGGTCCTTCAAATAGCCCCAGTCCATTCAATGTCATCATGATCAATCCGTATATCAGTGTCACTGCAGCAGGCAGCTGCCAGATCACAGCATGCTGTTCAAAAAAGATATAAGATACCATGGAAAGAATCGGACAGAGTGTATGATGATACAAACCATTGTCACTGATCATCAGGGTTTTAAACCCTCCGCCCATGGGCACCAGTACAAACAATGTTACCAGAAACGTCATTGTCAGCATACAATTGGCCATATAGCGCATTGTTACTGAAAGCGGCCCATCTGCTGCAACCAGCATAACAGATGACAAAAGCGCAGCTATATTTGATAATTGCGTGTAGAAGGCAAAAATAAGTAGACGACGTTTTGAAATGCTGATGCTGAGGCCTATTACTTCAAGAACAATAATACAGATATTCAATATTCGAGCCAAAACGATCATTCCTTTCGCACTGTCAGACCTGTGAAAGTCCGAAGAACCGCTCTGTGTTTTCCCGCGTCCTTTCTGCAAGAACACGTAAATCCACTTTCATATACATTGCCAGATCAGAAAGTACATATGGCAGATTCCAGGGAACATT
>JAFUHD010000106.1 GCA_017469025.1 Clostridia bacterium | reverse complement strand
CAAACTTTGCAGAGATCCTTCCCGCAAATCAGAGTGCGCTGGCGCAGGCTATAACCAAGGATACCTATGATCTGAGCTTCATTACACTGCCGCCGAAATATGATGAGAAAGATCTGGAGGACGTGCTGGAAAGAAATATCACCAGTTTCCTTCTGGAATTAGGCATGGGATTTTCATTTGTCGGCCGACAGAAAGAAATCATTGTTTCTGGCAAGACCAGAAAGATCGACATGCTGTTCTATCACATCCATCTGCGAAGATACATCGTGGTAGAACTGAAAGTGAAGTCTTTTGATCCGGAGTTCGTCGGGAAGCTGAATTTCTACGTTAATGCGGTAGACGAACTGATTAAGACGCCGAATGAAAACCCGACTCTTGGCCTTCTTATCTGCAGAGATAAGGATGATACAGAGGTTCAATGGGCGTTCAAGGGAGTCAGTACGCCTCTTGGTGTAGCGACTTATGAGAATCTGGAGATTCAGGAGATACAGGAATATCTGCCGACGACAAAGCAGATCCAGGAACGTCTGTCTGTTGCTGAACAGGAATTTTTCATGAATGTTCGGGAACAGAAGGAAGATCCAGCGAACAGATAAATCAAATAAACTGGAGGGAAAAAGATGTTATTAGCGGCACTTGTTCAGTTTGCAGTGTGTTTTCTCATTCTAAGATGGGTTTTAAAGAAAAAGCCTGGTGAACCCTATTCCAAAAAGACGGTTGTAAAGTTTGTACTTTTCGGCGCGATTGGCGTGGTTCTGTGGTTTTGCTCATCGTTGGTTCTGCCCCTGAATGAGGACACCTTTTACGGCATGAATCCGATCCTGAGCGGGTTCCTGACAGCTCTGATCACAGCGGCACTGATCGAGGAGATCGTGAAATACATCATGTTTCGGCTTGCTATAAGGAAAAATCCTGAGGTGATCTGCTGGCTGGACGTGATCATAGCCGCCATTGCGGTGGGAGTCGGATTTACTCTGCTGGAGGATGTGACATATCTGTTTGACGGGGCTGGAACCATAGTCCGCGCAATTTTGCCCGGTCATATCCTGTTTCAGGGATTCATGGGGTATTACTACGGAAAAGCCTGTGTTACGAAGCAGTTCAAATATCACGTATTGTCTCTGGCGGTTCCAATTCTGGTTCATACCTTGTTTGACATGTTCATCATTGGCTTGATGTCGATCGTGGGAAGCACTGAAACATTGACCGGCCTTACGGAAGAACAGCTCATGAGCCTGCCCTATTACAACTACTTAATCCCGATGCTGGTCTGTGCTGTAGTGGGTATTATCTGCGCTCTCATTGCGCTGATCATGTTCCTAAGGAAAGTATCCGTGTGGAGCAGGAAGGGAGAAAAACAGGAACTTCTGAAGGCTTAAGGACGGATGAGTGGGAATTTAAGCAAGCATTGAAAATCTTTAAAACAATAACGTAAAACATCCCATATAAATGGGTTTGTCTAATCATTATTCAAGGAGGAAAAGTCATGTCTGGTAGTCAAAAAGTGTTGAAAGTATTTGGTGTTCTCGAGCTGCTGATTGCGGTTTATTACGCGTATCTCGGGATTGCGGGAGAGAGCGCCGCGTCGTTTGTCAGTGCAGCTCTTTATCTGCTGGCGGGTATCCTGCTGCTTGCCGCTGCAAAAGATGCAAAGAAAGCAGGCGGTGCCTGGCTGATCACGCTGGTCGACCTGATCCTCAGCATTGCTGAGTTGGGTTTGGGACTGAGCGGCGGCGCTGACGGAAGTCTCTTCATTGGCTGCGGAATTGCCATTGTTCTGAATCTCATCGCATTTATCGCAGCTAACAATGTAAAACGTCAGGGAAAACGGCAAAACCATATGTGAGTTGGCGTGTGCTGCGAGCCGGGAGCCTTAAGTTAAGGAGTAACATATTTATGCAGAATAAACATGAGTTTTCTGATACACACCCTGTTTTGAGCCTGCTTCTCTTT
>JAFUHD010000105.1 GCA_017469025.1 Clostridia bacterium | reverse complement strand
TTTCTGTTCTTTTATTGCAAAGGATAAACTGACAACCAGGGAAAGTGCCTGTGCACAAATCCAGCTGTACCAGATCCCTTCTACACCGAAAACAGCTGTTAAAACCAGCAGTGCAGCGATCATGAAAACCGATCCGCTGAGCAGCGAAATCAGAAGCGCCCGTTTTGTTTTATTTTGCGCCTGAAACAGGTACATGATCAGGCAGTTACATCCGAATAACGGAACAGACAGTGCATAAATTCGGATGGCTTTCAAGGTCAGTGAAAGCAATTCACCGCCTCGTATGGAGAGCAGCCATGCAAATCCGCCCGCAGCTGCCATATACAGTGCCATAAGGCAAAATGTTCCGACAAGCTCAAGCCTCAGCCCAACCCGAAATGCCTCGCGAAGCCGTTTCCTGTCCGCTGCTCCAAAGGCTGCCGCCAGAATTGGCTGTGCTGCCTGTCCGATTCCCTCATAGATTGCCATCGCTGTCATAGACAACTGTGTGATCACCGCATAAACCGATACATAACTTTCATTACCGACGCGAATGATCCTGTTATTAAACACATTTGTCGTTACAGTCATCCCGAGCTGAGAGGCAGCAAGCGGTATACCTGCTTTTGTAATCTTCATCCACCTTCCGGGTAGACTGCCACGGAACCATTTCAATGTATTCTTTTTGGAAAGAAAGTGAGTCGCATTGAAAAGCATCCCGATACTGTACGCGAGGCAGGTAGCCAACGCTGCTCCCCGCGGCCCCCATTGTAGCGGGCCAACGAACAGAATATCCAGCACAAGGTTCACCACCGCGCAAACCAAAGTTGCAAGAATGGTGCGATTCGGATCGTTGTCAATCCGAACGAAAAAGAGCAGAAGGATATAGAACATGGTCGGAACCATGAAGAAGAACAGCACATGTGCATATTCCATTGTCTGCCTGAACACGGCATCATTTGCGCCCAGCAGTGAAACAATCTGTTTGGTAAAGATCAGTCCAACCGCCATCATCAGGAATCCTGCCCAGACAGAAAGATCAACTGATGCGCTGAAATATCGCTGTGCTTCCTCGGGCTCCGCGCTCCCCAGATGCTGCGCATATAACGTGGAACTTCCTGAAGCAATCAACATGCCAACGGTATTCATGAGCATGTAGAGCGGCATACAAAGCTCTACAACAGCCAGCATTTCCGGGCCAAGATAGTGGCTCAGAATCACCACATCAATTAACGAAGCAACCGTCGCTGTTAACATAGAGCCGATTGCCGAAGGCGCCAGCTTCCGATACAGCATTGTTACCGGTTCTTTAATATAATCTGTTTCTTCCCTCATATCATATCACAGTCTCTTTCTATTCTGAGAATTCTCTTGATCTTAAACTTTTATTTACAAAGAAAGGGCTGTCCCGAAAGGCAGCCCTTATTTTAGTTTTATCAGTGGAAGATTCTTAATCCCAGTCCTTCTTGGATTTCAGGATCTGGCCGGATTCCGCATCCACTTCAAATTCATACTCGAACCCACCCTGGTAGAATTCGATCTCATAGATCTTCCTTCCGTGCTCGTAATCCAGTTCCACCTTCTTCAGAAATTCAACTGCATCCCTTGTGAGGTTAACCGACTTCAGAGCAGCTGCAAGAGCATCATCCTGTGAAATCCCGCCGACTACCTTTTCAAGCTCCTGATCATTCAGCATTGCATTTTCGTTGATGTTTTTCATCGTTTTTCTCCTCTTTTTTAATGATTTTTGATTTATTCTTGGTTACAGGCACAGTATAGCAGATAAACTGTCACACATCTGTCACAGTATGATCTGGTCTTTCAGATTCTACAGATATAGTGGGCCCATGTCAAGACCAATAATGAAAAAAAGATCGTGAACATGTAATTGGGAATACATCGGGAATCTTCCTTTTGTATATATGGAGAAAGCCGGATAGGAAAAGGGGTTCGGGGAAAGGGGAAGGTAGCTTTCTCTTCAAGTGGGGTAGGGGCCCACGCTCTTTTGCTTCCTCTTTCCCCGGTATGCTGCATGCAGGGTTGAGGATACAGATCAGTTTCAGGCAACTGACGAGAAACACTGGGAAAAGCGTTTGCTTGGCGTAATGTAATCCAAAGCTTCGTGTGGACGTACATCATTATATTCTTGCACATAAGCGGCAATGTCTTTACGAAGTGCTTTCGGCGAAGGGTATTCATTGATATAGATCTTCTCTGTTTTGAGAGACCGGAACCAGCGTTCAATCATGATATTGTCTGCCCATCTGGATTTCCCATCCATGCTTTGCCGAATACCCTGACTCTTCAGATAGGTTTTATACTCGTCGCTGGCAAACTGGCATCCTTGATCACTATTTATAATTGCCGGGATCCCATAAGTCTTAACAGCATCCTTGAGCGCTGTCAGGACAGAAGCAGTGTCAAGTGTGTCTGAGAGATTCCAGCCGACTATCATTCTGCTGCACCAATCGATGATTGCTGTAAGGTACATGTGACTATGGGTCATCTTGATATATGTTATATCGACAGACCATGCTTGATTTGGATAGCGAATCGGGTAATTCCGTAGAAGATAGGGCACAATTGACTGTTTGAAGTTCCGCTTTGACAGATTAGTCTTGGGATAAACAGCGGTAATCCCCATTTCACCCATACAGTTCCTGACATATTTCCTGCCCACGGTGTATCCT
>JAFUHD010000104.1 GCA_017469025.1 Clostridia bacterium | reverse complement strand
GCCGCTATCGACCCATGAGGCATTACGAGTGGTGCGGCTGCACACCTTACTCGGTGGGGATTCCACCCACTAAACTACGCGTACCGCGTGGCGCACCAGGAATTATTATAAAGGTTTTAAATAGCCTGTCATACACGATTTAAAATATCGAAAATGGCTTATTTGTAAGGAGTTTCAAGTTCGTTCCCGTATTAAAACTATTCCCGAGTGTTCCCGAAAAAAGAAAATTCACGTTTTAAGTTCATAACATCATAACCTTTTTTAAGTTGGTTATTGTGTGATATACTATGGGTGAAAGTGATAACCACGTTCCGCCGCATCAAAGAAATCGAAGACCAGACAGCCGGACTGCCCATTGGAACCGTTGTTTATAAAACGATCAACAGAAAGATACAGCCTTATCTTCAATGGCGAGAAAACGGAAAGACGGTATCAAAATATATCAAAAACGACGATCGAGAAAAGACCCTTGCCGAAGCCGAGTTGCACATGCAGCTTTCTAAGGAATTAAAGCAACTGAAATCATCTGTTTCTGGTATGGCTTTTCCCCAAGTTTCCTTATTATAAAACCAATATTGTGTCTGGAGAAGAACTGGAGTGGCTCATCGCCAGTGTAAAAAAGTTCAAAAAGCGTGACTGCTACCGTCTGCTAAACCGGTACTTGACCAGTGAAATGTTTGGACGTGTTTGCGTACTGTATGGTTTAAGACGGACAGGGAAAACGACCCTGCTTTTTCAGGCTATTAACGATTTATCGGATGAAGACAGATCCCATGCTGCATACATTAAAGCCCGAATGAGTATGTCCTGTTTACACAGCCGGGCATGCGATACTGTCAGGCTCAGGCATTAATCCATGTGCTGATCAATAATCCTGAATTCAAATCCTTTAATCAGGATAAGAGGGATCTTGCCTGTAATGAAATACTGGAGGATGTATGCGGACAGATGATGAAGGATATCGTCCTTCTTGAAACGGTTCGATCTCTGTCAAAAAAGCGAAGCGATTTCAAACTGACACTCGCGCAAAGTGAATTTGACATGGTGATTTACACTTCCGTTGAAAACACTTGTGCAGCTTTTGAAGTAACACACAGTGCAGAAATCGTTCCACATCAGTATCACATTCTGGAGGATGAGGAACTGTGCCAGGCAGTAGAACAGCAATATGGGACAATCACAAGAAAACGTGTACTTTATGGAGGAGAAAGCTGCACTTTTGATAACGGAATTGAATGTTTGATTGCGAAAGAATACCTGAAATCACTTTAGTACTGGATAGAACACCCCCACATCCATGCCCACACAGGCGGCCATGAAGCTTACGGCCAGATGGTGGTATAACCCAGTCAACAGTTCATCTGGGAGGTTAATAATGATTACAAAGTCAACAACAATTGCTGATATTCTCCGGCTCGCACCGGACGCAGCCCCAATTTTCATGTCCTATGGTCTTTACTGTCTCAGCTGTCCATCCGCATCCGCAGAATCCCTTGAGGAGGCATGCCGTGTCCACAACATTGAGTGTGCCCCCCTCCTTGCATCACTGAATCTGTTTCTTGGCGAAATGCACCCGGATATCATCATTTGAGCCCGCTGCATCGCCCAGATAAGTTGCAGTTCAATTCATAAAATGCGGTCCCTGGCGTACAGATACACAACATTTGTAAACATTTCAGAAAAAAAGCCGGTCTTTTTGTTGGATTCTTGCCGTTTCGAAATAATAAATATCTGTGGTATAATATCATTCGCAGAGTGATATACACTCTGCGTCTTTTCCATCTATGCACTGAAAATTACATATAGAAATGAGGGATACCACCGATGTATACGCCGGCCAGCTCAGCGATCAAGATTAACATTCCAGAACACCTGAAGAACAAGGGACAGAACGCCGCGGTCGAGCCGGTCCATGCAGTTGGTGACACCGTAATGCACCCCTCTGAGGGAATCTGCGTGGTTGAGCGCATCGAAAAGCGGCTGTTTAATGCCTCATATGTCATGTATTATGTCCTGAAACCGACACAGGGCAAGAGTTCCTCAACCGTTTATCTGCCTATTGAGCGCGGAAACTCTCTGCTGCGCCATCTGTTGGTCAAATCAGAGATTGATCAGATTATTTCAAAGAGCACAACATGTCCATCCCTCTGGATAGATGACAATAAAACGCGTAAAAAGTGCTTCAACGATTTACTGCTTGAAGGCGATTACGTAAAGCTGCTTCGCATGATTTATGATATCCACACGCATACCGACCAGCGGATTTCAGAAGGAAAAAAACCGTGTGCAGCAGACGAAGCCATCCTCGAGGAAGCGGAGCGGCTTCTCCATCAGGAATTTGCCTATGTTCTTGAACTGCCCGTAGAGGAAATTGCCGGATATATTGAAAACCGGATTTGTGCCGAACAAAGTGCATAAAAAAAGCCTGCATCTGCAGGCTTTTTTATTTTACTTGCTTTCAGTCAGAACACTACGGTTTTTCATGACATATTCAATCATGGAATAAAGTGTCATAATGGCCGCTGCTGCCCCGATGACTGTAGTCAGTATGGAAAACACATTTCCGGGAATATTGAGTGTCAGCAGAAGTACCAGTGCCATCTGCAACACTGTCTTGACCTTGCCACTCATACCGGCAGCGATCACCTTGCCCTGCTCCACAGCAACCAGTCTAAGGCCGGATACGATAAACTCTCTGGCAATAAAAATGATGCCGTACAGCACATTCAGCTGTCCAAGTGCAACAAACATAATAAAAGCTGTATGCGTCAGAAGCTTGTCTGCAATGGGATCCATAAACTTGCCAAAGTTGGTTACCAGATGGTATTTCCGTGCAATCTTGCCGTCAAAAAGATCTGTCAGACTGGCTATACCGAACACAAGGAATGCCGCGATGCGCATTCCCATTTTGAAATCTGAAAACCAGAGCAGACACAAATACACAGGAACCAGCACAATACGCATTAGGGTCAGCCGGTTCGGCAGATTCATGCCCTTCATACCCGTGATCCATTGATCCAGTTTAGACTCACTCATATCTGTTCTCCCATAAGATCATAGGCTTTTGCGCCTGTAATCCGTACCTGTATAAACTGGCCGGGGGTCAGTGTTTCCTTTGCCGTAAAATAGATGTTGCCATCAATTTCCGGTGCCTCATACATGCTCCGTCCCGTATACCGCTTTCCGCGCCGGCGTTCCACCAGAACAGTGCAGACCTGGCCGATTCTTGCACGGTTGTTCTCAAGCGAGATTCCATGCTGCAACGTCATCAGTTCATCATAGCGTGCCTGGGCTGTTTCCGGCGGAACAGGATTATCCATTTCTGCCGCAGCGGTTCCCTCCTCCGGAGAGAAGATGAACGCCCCCATACGGTCAAATGCCATCTCCCGGACAAACGCCTTGAGTTCCTCAAAATCAGTCTCTGTTTCCCCGGGAAATCCAACCATGAGCGTAGTCCGGATGGCAATGCCGTTTTCCTTCAGCATCCGGCAGACCTCCCGGATATGCACACCTGTTTCTGCACGGTTCATGGCATCCAGTACCTGCTGGCTGATATGCTGCATCGGCATGTCGATATACGGACAGATGTTCGGATGCCGACACATGGCCTGCACCAGGCGCTCGTCCACACGTTCCGGATAACAGTACAGTACTCGCAGCCATTCCACCCCCGGAATGTCTGCTACATGCTCAAGCAGTTCCGGCAGTTGTCCCTCTCCGCCCGTCAGATCCGACCCATACCGGGTCGTATCCTGGGCAATCAGGGTAAACTCCTTCACACCCCGTTCTGCAAGTGTTTTCACTTCTTCGAGGATATCCGCCTCAGGACGACTGCGGTACCGTCCGCGGATCAGCGGAATGGCACAAAAAGCACAGAAATTGTCGCACCCTTCACCGATACGGATGTAGGCACTGTATGATGGTGTCGTCAGAATCCGGCGGTACTCAAAGAAAGATTCATCATCGTCGGTATATACACGGCGCTGTCCTTCAGCCGCCTGTGTAAGTGCCTGATCCAGTTTCTCATACTCATTTACACCCATGATGAGGTCTACTTCGGGCATCTCCTCATAGATAGCCTCCGGATAACGCTGCGCAAAACAGCCCGTCGCCGCCAAGACCTTGCAGCAGCCTGCCGTTTTGTATTCTGCCATTTCGAAAAGTGTCGAAATGGCTTCCTCCTTGGAGGCCTGGATAAACCCGCAGGTATTGACGATGATCACCTCTGCCTTGGCCGGATCCTGGACAATTCTGTAGCCATGATCCGCCAGTACAGCAAGCATCTGTTCGGAATCAATCCTGTTTTTACTGCATCCCAGCGAAATGAGTGTAACTGTCGCCATTTATGCTCCTTTACTGACACAATTATGCTTTCGGCTCCGTATCAATATCAGTTATCTTACTTGACAAACCAGCACAGAGTGCTGGGCCATATACTGACACACTTGTGCTTTCGGCTCCGCACCGGCTGCATCTGCCTTTTTACATTCCGGTGCATGCACCAGGCCAAATCTTATTATCTGCCATCCGTACACCTGAAATTCAGGTATACGGATGGCATCTTCTTATCAGTAGGCAATCTTCTTCTCGATATACTCAACCAGTCCGCTGAGCGGAATACGTTCCTGAACCATCGTATCACGGTCACGGACCGTAACCGCCTGATCCTCAAGTGTATCAAAGTCAATTGTTACGCACATCGGTGTTCCGATTTCATCCTGACGACGGTACCGCTTACCGATGGAACCGGTCTCATCATACTCAACCATAAAGTGCTTGCTGAGCATCTCATATACTTCATTGGCCTTATCGCCCAGTTTGTTCTTCTGAAGCGGAAGGACTGCACACTTGTACGGTGCCAGTGCCGGATGGAAGTGCATAACTGTGCGGACGTCTCCATCATCCAGTTTCTGCTCCTCATATGCTTCGCACAGGAAGGCCAGTGCCGCACGGTCTGCACCGAGGGACGGCTCAATAACATACGGAATGACCTTTTTGCCGGTGGTCTGGTCCATATATTCCATGCTCTTGCCGGAGGTATTCTGATGCGCTGTCAGGTCATAATCCGTACGGTCCGCAACACCCCAGAGCTCGCCCCAGCCAAACGGGAAGAGATATTCAAAGTCCGTTGTTGCCTTCGAATAGAATGCGAGTTCCTCCGGACGATGATCGCGCAGGCGCAGATGTTCCTCACTCATGCCAAGTCCAAGGAGCCAGTCGCGGCAGTAGCTGCGCCAGTACTGGAACCATTCAAGATCCTCACCCGGCATGCAGAAGAACTCAAGCTCCATCTGCTCAAATTCACGTGTACGGAACGTAAAGTTACCCGGCGTGATTTCATTACGGAAGCTCTTGCCAACCTGGCAGATACCAAACGGCAGTTTGCGTCGTGTCGTTCTTGCCACATTCGTAAAGTTTACAAAAATGCCCTGTGCCGTTTCCGGACGGAGATAAATCTCATTGCTGGCATCATCCGTAACACCCTGATAAGTCTTGAACATCATGTTAAACTTGCGGATGCCGGTGAAGTCATGCTTGCCGCAGGTCGGACAGGGAATCTGCTTTTCCTCGATAAATGTCTCAAGCTGCTCATTGCTCCAGCCGTCTGCCTCAATCTCCTCACCGTGTTCCTTGCCCCAGTCCTCAATCAGCTTGTCTGCACGGAAACGGGCTTTGCACGCTTTGCAGTCCATCAGGGGATCATTGAAATTGCCCACATGACCGCTGGCAACCCATACCTGACGATTCATCAGTATTGCACAGTCAAGGCCGACATTATACCGGTTTTCCTGTACGAACTTCTTCCACCATGCGCGCTTTACGTTGTTCTTGAACTCAACACCCAGCGGGCCGTAATCCCACGCGTTCGCCAGACCGCCGTAAATTTCTGACCCCTGAAAGATAAATCCGCGTCCTTTACAGAGCGCAATGATCTTGTCCATCGTGTCATTTGACGCCTTTGCCATAATAGCCTCCCTTTCTTAATCGGGGTATTTTATGATAAAAAAACAGCGCGAAGTGCTCTTCCCCCGAATCAAAGCACAACACCAGATTCAAAGGACGAAGTTGCCTCCGCGGTTCCACCTTTGTTGACGCCAATCAGCATCCACTTTTTGATTCCTGTCTGGCTCCGGGTTGCCAAGCCTTTCATCGCCTCAGGCAAGGCGTATCATACTATCATGCCTGTTTTTTGTCAAGAAACTCCGGCAGTTCTTTGATGTCTGCATGGTTCACCTGCATGAATCGGTTGACACAAAACCGTTCGAATCATATAATCCTTTCAAAGACTCCACTTGTTCCGGTATATGAAAGAATCTGGGGCATAAAGGTCTTCGAGAAGAATACCGGGAAGATCGTAGATACATTCTGTTCTCCAATCTCCCCGGTATCCATGATAAATGCAAGCTAATAAATACTGCTCTGTGACGATCTGACAAAATAACAATTTGTCAACCATCAAGCGTCTACGCGCCACAGAAACTAAAACAGAATAAATGAAGGAATATGTAAGCCAAAACGAAGATAGCACATTGGCTGATGAATGACTAAAGACGACTTGAGAAAGTCGGTGATCTGTTAATCAACATCATCTGTAAATGCTG
>JAFUHD010000103.1 GCA_017469025.1 Clostridia bacterium | reverse complement strand
TGGGTATCGGTTTCACGCTGGCCATCACGCTGATTTCATCAATTCGTGAGATTCTTGGTGTGGGCACTTGGTTTGGCGTACAGGTTATGCCGGAGAGCTATCTGCCGATGGGTATTCTCATCCGTCCGGCTGGCGGCTTCATTGTTCTGGGGCTTACGCTTGCGCTCATGAACAAGCTTCTGCCCAAGAAGGCTTAAGGAGGGAACGCGATGAATGCTGTGATTACGATTCTTGTCGGATCGATTTTTGTCAACAACTTCGCCATGTCGCGTTTCTACGGAATCTGTCCTTTCCTGGGCGTCTCCAAGAAACTCGAAACGGCATTTGGCATGGGCATGGCGGTTACCTTCGTCATGGCGCTTGCTTCGTTTGCTTCCTATCTGGTCAACACATATCTGCTGGTTCCGTATGATCTTGAATATCTGCAGGTTATTGCCTTTATTCTGGTCATTGCTGTTCTGGTCGGTATTGTTGAGATGGCGATCAAGAAGATGTCTCCGGCCCTTTATCAGGCGCTTGGCGTTTATCTGCCTCTGATCACAACCAACTGCGCTGTCCTTGGTGTTACCCAGCTGAATGTGACAGAAGGCTATGGTCTGGTTCTTTCTGTTGTCAACGGTGTTGCATCCGCGCTCGGTTACACGTTGGCGATCTGTCTGTTCGCCGGAATCCGTGAGCGTCTTGAGGTCGGAAACCTGCCGAAGTGGATGGAAGGGTTCCCTGGAGCCATGATCGCAGCCGGTCTAATGGCTGTTGCGTTTAACGGCTTCAGTGGGCTGATCTGATGAAAGCGAGGAGGAAATTACGTGAGTATCACTGCAATTGGTATTGCCGCGCTTGTCATGAGTCTGCTCGGTCTTGCATTCGGTGCGCTCCTGGGCGTAACGGATAAGGTTTTTAAAGTTGAGACGGACCCGACGGTAGATGCGCTGCGTGCCTGTCTGCCGGGTGCAAACTGCGGTGCCTGCGGATTCCCTGGCTGTGACGGCTATGCTGCTGCCGTGGCCAAAGGCGAAGCAAAGGTTGGTTCCTGCGCGCCTGGCGGCATGGCTGTTGCCCAGAAGATGGGCGCAATCATGGGCGTAGAGGCGACTCTGGATGCCAAGTATGTATCCACGGTTGCATGCCAGGGATATGGTGATCATTGTACCTATAAGGCTAATTATGAGGGTATTCAGGACTGTATTGCTGCCCAGCTGGTCAACAGCGGTTCCAAGACCTGTACCTATTCCTGTCTCGGTCTTGGCAGCTGTGTCAGTGTCTGCCCGTTCGATGCCATTCACATTGATCCGATCAAGCGGATTGCGGTCGTTGACAAGGACAAGTGTCAAAGCTGCAAGCGCTGTATTGAGATCTGCCCGCAGCATGTTTTGACCATGCAGCCTGAAGGACATGTGGTTGCTTTGTATTGCCACAATCCGGAAAAGGGTCAGGCACTGCGTGTTAAGTGCGATAATGCCTGCATCGGCTGCAGTGCCTGTGTCAAGGCCTGTAACTTTGGTGCATTGGAGATGGTCGGCGATCTGCCGAGGATCGATTACAAGAAGTGCATCGGCTGTATGGCCTGTGCGGATGTCTGCCCGACTGGTGCTATGACAGCTGAGTTTGACAAGCGCAAGGAAGCATACATTGATCCGTATAAGTGTATTGGCTGTACGATCTGCGCAAAGAACTGTAAGTTTGATGCCATAGAGGGCGAGCTTAAGAAGACTCACCGTGTACTCGGTGCCTGCACAGGCTGCGGTATCTGTGCCCAGAAGTGCCCGAAGAAAGCCATTACCATGCGCCACCGTCGCGCACCCAGAAACCGTCAGGATAAGGCGAAAAAGCCTGTGCCTGCTGCGCCAAAGCCGGCACCAGCAAAGCCTGCTGCGCCAAAGGCAGCTCCTGCTTCGCCGAAAGCATCTGAGACGGCAAACGCCTGAGTGTAATCAGATTAAGGAAACCAGATTGTCTGGTTTCCTTTTTTTTATTTGGAGACATGGCGTTCATGTGATATAATTAACCGCTTAAATTTGTTTCTGGGGTCGATAAATGGATACGGGTTTATTGTTAAGAGGGACAGCATGATTAAGTATATGGGAATGGAAACAACCACAGCATCGGAAGATTTTAAGCGTAATATTCAGGATGGAAAACGCTATGTCGATAAGTCTTTAATGCTTTGTCCGCTCCTCAGACGGGCCCATGAAACCACATTTTTCCTGAGACCCAGACGATTCGGGAAAACACTGGCGCTTTCAATGATCCGGTATTTTGTTGAAGATACGCGGGATGAGGACCTGAATGCAGAAAACCGTTCACTGTTTCAAGGACTCAGGATCATGAATGAAGGCGATTTTTATACGAATCAGATGACGTCATATCCGGTCATACATCTGACAATGCAGACGGTAAAAGGAATGACATTTGATGAAACATACGAAGCACTTCAATCTGTTCTTTCAGATCTATATCAGGAAAAGCTCTATTTACTTGAATGTGGAAGACTGACGGAGACGGACAGACTTTTTTTTGAACGAATCGTTAACGGGAAAGATTCATCCGGCAGACAGG
The DNA here is from genome assembly GCA_017469025.1 of Clostridia bacterium. Taxonomy (GTDB): domain Bacteria; phylum Bacillota; class Clostridia; order Christensenellales; family Aristaeellaceae; genus Ventricola. The sequence continues at coordinate 47,132 of JAFUHD010000103.1, read as the reverse complement.
AAACCAGAACGGATATAAAGAGATCGCTTCAAAAACTCAGCGAGATGCTTTACAGGGAATCCGGAATGCGGACGGTTGTTCTTATAGATGAATACGATGTTCCTCTCGAAAATGCATACAGAAACGGTTTTTATCATCAAATGGTCAATATTGTCGGCCCGCTTTTTCAGAATGCACTGAAATCAAATTCAAGAAATCTTCAATTTGCCGTTATAACCGGATGTCTCCGTATTGCGAAAGAAGGAATATATACCGGTCTTAATAATCCTGAGATAAACAGTGTACTCTCACGGGGTCAAAACGACAGTCTGGGATTTACGGAAAGCGAAGTCAGGTATCTGTTGTCTTCCTCTGGGATTGAGGATAAGTATCCTGTCTTTGAAGAATGGTATGACGGATACCAGTTTGATCAGGCAAAAATCTACAATCCATGGTCCGTCATCAAATACATACAGGATTTGGAAAAAAATCCTGATTCACCGCCGATGCTGTATTGGGGCGGAACAAGTTCGAATGAGATCATTCGTGAACTGGCTGAAAAATCCGATCTGGAAACAAAAAAGAAAGCAGAGCTGCTGATGCAGGGAGAATCCGTTTCCTTCGCATTAAGGGAAAATATAGTATACGACGAACTTTTTACCCATTCGGACAATGTTTTTAATGTCATGCTGGCATCTGGTTATCTGACGGCAGTTCAAGCGGATGCCTGTCAGGTCATTGCACGTATTCCGAATCATGAAGTGCTCTGTATTTTCAGGAATATGGTTCGGGAATGGTTTGAAGATACATTATTCTGTTTTGATGTCAGAGCTTTGTATCACGCATTTGAAGAAGGAAAACCGGAACAGGCTGAAAGGATACTTACGGATTCTTTCCTGTCAGCAATGAGTTTTTATGATACCCAGGAAGCCTTTTATCATGGAATAATGCTTGCTCTTTTACAGCAAAACAGTGCGTATTTTTGTTCGAGTAATGGTGAAAGCGGCAAAGGCAGATTTGATGTACAGTGCAAGCAGAGATCCGGCAGGGCATTGGCATTTGTGCTGGAGGTCAAAATCAGCAGAACAGAAAAGCGTATGATTGGAGATGCAGTACGCGGAGCTGAACAGATTCGCACAAAAAAATATGCCGGGTCATTACTGAGAGAAGGATATAAGTGCGTTCTTACCTATGGAATTGCGTTTTGCCAGAAGACGTGCAGAATTGTTCAGGGAAATACGTTTGTACCGGCTCAGCAGAAATAAGGGGTTCAGAGATGAAAGAAGGAATAGGATGATCTATCTGGATCATGCGGCAACTTCGCCGATGCCGGATCAGGTGATTGAACGTTTTCAGAGCCTGGCAGAAACTGCCTGGGGCAATGCCGGCGGTGTTTATACGGCAGGGCGTGAGGCCAGACGTGTGCTGGATGATGCAAGGGAGAGCGTAGCAAAGGCACTTGGAGCCAGTCCGGATGAGATTTACTTTACAGCAGGTGGAAGTGAGTCAGACAACTGGGCTATTCTGGGGACCTGCCGGGCATTGCCGGACAGGCGGCACATCATTACCACTCAGATTGAACATCATGCAGTACTTAATCCGTGCCGTTATCTTGAGACGCAGGGATATGAGGTGACATACCTGCCGGTGGACCCGTACGGCCGTGTTAATCCTGAGACTGTAGAGCAGGCAATACGACCGGATACTGCACTGATTTCCATTCAGATGGCTAATAATGAAATTGGAACAATTGAACCGGTTGAGTCAATTGCTGAAATGGCAAAAGCGCACGCCATCCGGTTTCATACAGATGCTGTGCAGGCAGTGGGACAGACAAAGATAGATCTCTCACAGCTGTCTGCGGACCTGCTGTCCCTGTCAGGGCATAAGTTTGGGGCACCGAAGGGCATTGGCGTACTCTTTATACGACGTGGAACCCGTATGAAACCATTTGTGTATGGAGGGGATCAGGAGCGCGGCATGCGTGCCGGTACGGAGAATGTGATTGGTGCATGCCTGATGGCACTTGCGCTGGAAATCTACAGAAACGGTGATTTTGAACGGATGCGCAGTCTGCGCGACACATTCATTGACAGGGTCATAAGTCATTGTCCGGATGTTGTGCTAAACGGCAGCCGGACAGACCGTCTGCCGGGGAATATTCATCTGTCTGTTCCCGGAATGAACCGGAATGCCCTTTTGATGCAGCTGGACATGGCCGGGATTGCCGCTTCAGCCGGCAGTGCCTGTACGGCAGGCATTCAGGAGCCTTCCCATGTGATTTCTGCCATAGGAGGAGATACTGAGGCAGCCAGTCTGCGGCTGACGCTTGGTCATGAAAATACAGAGGCAGAGATGGAGAAGGCTGCATCAGTGCTCTGCCGGATACTGGACAGACGGAAAGGATAGGGAATGATCTACGGAAACACGGAAGGCATACGGGATTCGGATCTGGCAAAACTCGAATGTCTGTATGACTATGAGATAGAGCCGGACTGTTATGCACCCCGGGAGCTTTTGGAGATACTGGCGGAATTTACAGGTATAATCGGGCGGGAAATATCGGTATATATTTCGCGTGCTGGTGAAGTGCTGGACGTTTCCATTGGAAATCAGAACAGCGTTGGACTGAGAAATATACGGCTTCGCCGAAGTATGAACCGGCTCAGTAAAGTGAGATGCATTCATACGCATCCCAATGGTGATCCGCATCTGTCCGAAGTGGATCTGAGTTCGCTCAAGAGCATGTTTTTTGACAGTATGGCATCGGTTGGCGCGAAAGACGGGATCGCCGTCGGCATCCAGGCATCATTTCTTGCGCTGAATGACTGTGGTGAGATTGATGCCGTAGTAACACGTGTTGCAGAGCCGCATGCCATACCACAGCGGGCATGGATGGAGACCATTGAGGAAACCGACAGAACTGCATTTGTAACCAGTGCAGACCGGGCAACTGCTGATGAAAAGGAGCGGGCGGTTCTGGTTGGTATTGAGGATGAGGAGTCGCTGGCAGAACTGGCAGCACTGGCAGAAACTGCCGGGGCGGATGTAGTTGGTCAGGTTGTACAGAAAAAGTCAAAAGCGGACACGGCAACCTTTATCGGCCATGGAAAAGCAGAAAGTCTGTCTTTGTTTGTTCAGGCAAAGGAAGCAGATCTGGTTATCTTTGATGATGAACTCAGCGGTGTTCAGCAGAGAAATCTCGAGCAGATTTTGTCCGGTATCCGGGTACTGGACCGTACTGCACTGATTCTGGATATTTTTGCACAACGGGCAAGGTCCCAGGAAGGCAAGCTGCAGGTAGAGATGGCACAGCTGACGTATCAGCTGCCCAGACTGACCGGACATGGTATTGCATTGTCACGTCTGGGCGGTGGTATCGGAACGCGGGGGCCGGGTGAAACACAGCTTGAAATGGACCGCAGACGAATCCGCCGGCGGATGACCGCATTGCAGAATGAAATTAACCGGATGAGTGACCAGCGGAAACTCAGGCGCGGGAAACGTGAAAAGAATCAGATGAAAACGGTTGCACTGGTTGGATATACAAATGCGGGAAAGACTACGCTGCTGAACAGGCTGAGTGGTGAGGAAGCGTTTGCGGAAAACATGCTGTTTGCAACACTTGATCCGCTGGTACGTGAGGTCAGATATCCGGGGGGACATGACAGATTTCTGCTGATAGATACGGTTGGTTTTATCAGCAAACTGCCACATGCACTGGTGGATGCGTTTCATTCAACACTGGAAGAGACGTTGAATGCAGACCTTTTGCTGATTGTGACAGACGGCTCTTCTCCACAGGTACATGAGCAGTATACGGTCGTTATGGACGTGCTGCAGAAACTCGGTGCGGATGGAAAACCAATGCTGCATGTACTGAACAAGCAGGATATTTGGGCAGAATCTGCCGAAAATGATTTTCCGGAGGCTGTGCGGATCAGTGCAAAGTCTGGTGAGGGGACAGATGTCCTTTTACAGGCGATAGAGAAGCGTCTCAAAGAATCGGTACAGCGGATAGAAATATCGATTCCATACACGCAGGCACAGGATGAAGCCTGGGTACACAGGAATTGTCCAGTACTGGAGGAACAGTATACAGATACAGGGTATGTTCTGACGGTTGAAGCTGATACATCTTTGCTGGGACAGATTACACACCGTTTTCATGAGGATTGTATTTCTGTGCCCGAAAAAGTATAATGGCATTAGAGATTGATACAGTGCCGAAGGCACAGCTATGATATTAAACAGACGGATGCCGTATAATGGTATGCGGCAGACGGTCTTAAAAAACAAGAGAGGCTTGACGGAATATGCTGCAGTCGCTGGTTGGTGTTTTTCTTGGGTTTGCAATGGCGTTTCAGTCCTGGGGCTTTATCATGCCGCATCAAAATCCCATGGATACACTGATTCTTGTGAATAAGCAGAACAAGGCACCCTCTGTGCCGCTGATGCTGGTAAAACCCAATGTGGATCCGGTTGAGGAAAAGATATCTGAGAATATTTACATGCGTCCGGATGCTGCTGCGGCACTGGAGAAGATGTTTGAGGCTGCAGAGAAGGACGGTTTAAAACTGTATGCACGGAGCGGATACAGGAGTTATTCGACGCAGAAGGCCATATATGACAGAAAAGGCAGGCAGGAAAGCGCTATCACAAGCGTAGCAAAGCCCGGATATTCGGAACATCAGACCGGGCTGGCCATGGACTTTGAAGGCGCCTCGACACTTGGAATGGGCCTGACAGAGGCCATTGCGGATTCGCCTGAGGGCATCTGGGTGGCCGAGCACTGCTGGGAGTATGGATTTATCATCCGTTATCCAAAGGACAAAGGATATATTACTGGATATATCTATGAACCATGGCATGTGCGGTATGTAGGCGTCCAGGCATCAACGGAAATCAACGCGCTTGATGTGACATTTGAAGAATACATTGTCATGAAGCGCGGGGAACGGGTTGTCTATCTTGAACAGGAGGAAATGATTGGTGAAGAGAATTTTGCTGATAATGTGTTTTCTGTCTCTGATGATGGCAGTGACGCTGTGCAGAGCGGAGACACTGGATCTGGCAGCTATGGAAAACGCGGAGGAAGCACAGCTGTATATCGAGAAGGTATGGAATTACCCGATTCCTTACGAACTGCTCAAGACAAGTGAGTATATCGTGCTGGCAAACCAGGACCACTTGCTGGACTCTGATTATATTCCACCCGATCTGGTCAAGCTGACAGTCAAAAAAATCAGTTCCACACCCATTGAGATGCGGGCTGCTGCCTCTGAGGCGCTCAGTACGATGTTCTCAGCAGCCAAGGAAGACGGTATTACACTGTACGCCCATTCCGGCTATCGCAGCTATAAGACACAGAATACGATGTATTACAACCGTCTCAAGAAAAACAACGGGAAAGATGACGGCGTCGTCGCATATCCCGGGTCATCCGATCATCAGACAGGTCTGGGCATTGATGTAATCAACAAGGCCGGTATCGGAAAGAAGTTCACCAGTGCCTTTGCCAAGACAAAGGAGGGACAGTGGGTTGCCGAGCACTGCTGGGAGTATGGTTTTGTCATCCGTTACCAGAAAGAGAAGGAGGACATAACAAAGATCATCTATGAACCCTGGCATCTCCGTTATGTGGGTATTCAGGTCGCTGAATATATGCGCGACATGAATTACTGTCTTGAGGAATTTACCGATGAATGGCAGCGTACGGTTTATGAGTATGAACACTGATAAAACCGGATGCGTGAAAGCTGTGATAACTGATTCAGTGAGAGATATTTAAGGAGATGGCCCAGCACTTCGTGCTGGCTTATCAAATATTGACAAATGCGATTGACACGGTGCCAAAAGCACGACCATGTCTTTAAAGGAGGAAAAGCATTATGACCATTCTTTGCACCGGCGGTGCCGGCTATATTGGCAGCCATACCTGTGTGGAACTTCTGAATGCGGGACACGATGTTATTATTGTAGACAACCTGTATAACAGCAGCAAAAATGTACTGGGCCGTATTGAGGAAATTTCCGGAAAGAAAGTCAGGTTTTATGAGGCGGATGTCCGCGAGCATGATGCTGTGGACAGAATTTTTGAAGAAAACCATATTGATGCCATCATTCACTTTGCCGCATACAAGGCAGTCGGTGAATCTGTTGCAAAACCGATCGAATATTACCGCAACAATCTTGACTGCACGCTCACCATTCTTGAGGCGATGAAGAAGTATGATGTCCGCAGGTTTATTTTCAGCTCTTCTGCGACCGTTTATGGCATTCCGGATCATATGCCGCTTGATGAGACGATGCCGACCAGTGCAACGAATCCATATGGCTGGACCAAGTACATGAATGAGCGGATTCTGACGGATGCGGCCAAGGCCAATCCTGACTGGTCCATTGTTCTGCTGCGGTATTTTAATCCGATTGGCGCACATGAGACTGGCCGCATCGGAGAGATGCCGAATGGCATCCCGAACAATCTCTTCCCGTATATTCTGCAGGTGGCGCTGGGCAAGCTGCCGTATCTGCATGTTTATGGAAACGATTATCCAACGCCGGATGGTACTGGTGTCCGCGATTATATTCATGTGGTGGATCTGGCCAAAGGACATGTTCTGGCGGCAGAATATGCAAAGGCACACACAGGTACTGAAATCATCAATCTTGGAACCGGGCATGGATACAGTGTGCTTGATATTATCAAGGCATTTGAGACGGTCAATGACATTAAGATTCCGTACCAGATTGAAGCACGCCGTGCCGGAGATATCGCCGAATGCTATGCAGATGCGACCAAGGCGAGAGAGCTGCTTGGATGGAAGGCCGAAAAGGAAATTGAAGACATGTGCCGGGATGGCTGGCGCTGGCAGAAGAACAATCCAAACGGATATGATGGCTGATGCCTGGCAGGGAATAAGCCGTACAGGAAGGACGCTGATTTCCGTGCCCGGGGAAGCCGGATACGGAAATCAGCAGAACCTGAGTTTATACGGGGAGCGTTTAAATGATAGATCGTTATACAAGCGAACGGATGGCAGCACTTTGGAGTCTTGAGCATAAATATGCGACATGGCTTGAGGTTGAGCTGCTTGCGACGGAGGCCTGGGCGAAGATCGGGGCAGTGCCGGAGGCGGATGCGGCCAAAATGCGCAGGGATGCGCGCTTTACGGTAGAACGTATTGCAGAGATCGAGGCCAGTACAAGGCATGATGTCGTTGCGTTTACAAGATGTGTTGCAGAGAGCCTTGGCGAAGAAAGCAAATATCTCCATTTCGGACTGACCAGTACGGATGTGGTGGATACAGCACTGTCTGCGACGGTTGTCAAGGCGGTAGATTTCCTGATTGAAGATACTGCGGCCATGCTGGAGATCCTGAAAAATCAGGCGGTCCGTTATAAAGAGACTGTAATCATGGGACGCACCCACGGTGTTCACGCAGAACCGACAACGCTCGGACTGAAGTTCGCACTCTGGTATGCTGATATGAGCCGGAATCTGACCCGGCTTGAACGTGCGCGCGAAACGGTATGTGTTGGGAAGATTTCCGGTGCTGTTGGAACCTATGCCAATGTGGATCCTTTTGTTGAGCAGTATGTTTGTGAGCATATGGGGCTTCAGCCTTCTCCGATCAGCACCCAGGTGCTGCAGAGGGACAGATATGCTGAACTGCTGTCCACAATTGCAATTACCGGATCATGCCTCGAGAAGATTGCAACGGAAATACGCAGTCTGCAGCGGACAGAAATCCGCGAAGTAGAGGAGCCTTTCAGAAGTGGGCAGAAGGGATCTTCGGCTATGCCGCACAAACGGAATCCAATTAACTGTGAAAAGGTCTGCGGCCTTTCAAGGCTTCTGAGGGGCTATGCCATGACAGCAATGGAGGATATCGCCCTGTGGCATGAACGGGATATCAGCCATTCTTCTGTGGAACGGATTATTCTGCCTGATGCGACGTCGCTGCTTGAGCACATGTTTGCTACCATGAACCGGATACTGAAGGATCTTTATGTATATCCGGAAAATATGGAACGCTCAATGCGCCTGTCTTATGATCTGCCGTACTCCCAGCAGGTTCTGCTGACACTGATTGGCAGCGGTATGCTGAGGGAAACCGCATATGATCTGGTCCAGAAAACTGCAATGCAGGCCTGGCAGGAGCAGACGTCCTTTAAAGAACTAATTTTGCACAATGAAGAGGTTCGCGAAAAACTTACCGAGGAAGAAATACTGGCCTGTTTTAAGCGTGAACATCATCTGCGGCATGTAAATGACATCTATCACCGTCTTAAGCTGGAATAGGGTAAAACGATACCGGGCAGAGAAAAGCGTACAAAATGGGTATTGTTTCTTTTTTCTGCATCTTATATAATGACATTTGGTATAGTTTTGCTTGAAACAGGAGGTTGTATGTATAAACTACTGCTTGTGACAGATAAGCCGGACATCCAGAAGCTGTATAATACGTATCCTGACTGGGAAGCGCAGGGGTTTGAAAAGCCGACTGTGATGCCCAGTGCAGATTCCGGCATATATCAGCTCACAAACAAGCATTTCGATGTTGTTTCCTGGCTTCTTCCCATTAAAGAGGGAAAGCAGATGTCTGCTTATATTGTAAAGAAACCGGAAATTATGGGCATTGAAACAGTCAGGGATTCGAAAATGCTGCATAGGGAACTTGGTTATGCGCGCCGCGAGCTGGTATCTAGAGATGCCCAGCGTCAGGTTGCCGAACCGGATGACCTTACCCGTGTTATGTGGTCCCGTTTTTTCTGTGACCTGCTGCGCGGGGAATCGTACACGGCCAATCAGATAGATGAAAAACTATATACCCTTGGCATTACGGGTGCAGACCCGGCACGTCCGGTCTCCATGGCCTCTTTCAGACTGCCTCAGGGTGATTTCTTTCTTTCCGAAGTCTGGCAGTATGGCCGGGACCGGCTTGAAAATGCACTTCGTAATATCTTTGAGAATACCGGCTCCAGGGAGCTTGTCTGTGTACTGCTGATGATCAATCCGCATCACATGCGGCTTATGATGATTCCATTTGTTGATATGTCAAAAGAGGATGTTTATGCAAGCATGGTTGCGCATCTTGAACGGTGTCAGACCAGTCTTGAACAGTACTTTGAACTGACCATGAACATCAGACGGATGAATGCCTATGACAGTCTCTATGAACTGGCTTCGGAGAATCTGCAGAGGACAGCGCACTGAGAATGTGTATCAGGATAATAATCAGAAAGGCTATGCAGTGAGCGAACAATTGGAAAAGGTGAACAGACCGGATGTTTTTCAGGCACTCTTCGGGAACGGAGACGAGAATATGCGCCGGCTGGAGTCGCTGCTGGATGTACATATTGAACTGCGGAACGGAACGGTAGTGGTGGAAGGCGCAGAGGCAGAGACTGTAGATCTGTGCAATGCGGTGATCAGCCGTCTTTATCATCTTGTGCTGAACAAGGAACATGTGGATCCGTCTGTAGTCAGTTATGCAGTCACACTGGCAAAGCGGGATGAGCTCGACAAGATTGATTCCCTTTACAGTGAGGTTGTTGCGACGACGTTCAGGGGCAGGCCGATCCGCTGCAAGACACTCGGACAGCTTGAATATCTGGATGCCATCAGGAATCATACGCTGACTTTTGCCATAGGACCTGCCGGTACCGGTAAAACTTATCTGGCGGTTGCGATGGCGGTCAGTGCACTCAAAGCCAAACAGGTGGAACGGATTATCCTTACAAGGCCAGCTGTCGAGGCAGGCGAAAAACTTGGTTTTCTGCCCGGCGATCTCAGTCAGAAAGTGGATCCGTATCTCCGACCGCTTTATGATGCCATGTACGATATGCTGGGCGGGGATACGACACAGCGCCTGCAGGAGCGCGGTATCATTGAGGTGGCACCGCTGGCCTACATGAGAGGGCGCACGCTTTCAGATGCATTCATTATACTGGATGAGGCCCAGAATACGACGCGGGAACAGATGAAGATGTTTCTGACTCGTCTTGGATTCCGCTCGAAGGTTATTGTTACTGGGGATCCTTCCCAAATGGATCTTGGTCTTGGAAAACAGAGTGGACTGGATGAAGCAGTCCGCGTACTTGGCGGGATAAAAGAGATTGCCATACAGCGTCTGACTTCCAGGGACGTTGTAAGACATGAACTGGTTCAGAAAATTGTTGAGGCATATGATGCCTATACAGAAAGCAGGACACTGTCCCGTCGTGGTGTACCGGTTTGGCCCACAGCGGCAGATGTAGCTGAAGCGAAAGCTCAGAAGTCGGCGGAGGAGGGAGAACATGGAAGAAAAGCAGAATACGCTTCAGAACATTCTGAAGAATCTGAGCCATAAAAGCAGGCAGATTCTTTTTGCATGTATTTTGTATCTTCTGCTCCTTATAGTCTGCATGGTCTCCATTACACCAAAGCAGTATGATCTGAATATCGGTGATGTTTCGCCGGTTACCATTACTGCAAGTAAGGATGTGGTAGATGAAATCACCACTGAAAGACGGCGCGCGGCTGCAGCAGAGGCGGTAGCATCTGTTTACTATAAAGATGATATGGTCAGTGATTCGGTGCTGGCAGATCTCGAAAAGATATTTTCTGAACTTCGTGCCGTACGTGAACTTGGACAGCAGATCCGTGCAGGATGGCAAAGCAGCTCGGGCCAGTATACAGAGGATGATTATACCCAGGCGCAGAAACTGCTGTCTACCATCACACTGTCGAATTATCAGCTGCAGACGCTGATGAAGACGACGGAGACCGATTTTGAAAACATGTACAGGAGTCTGACGAGTGCAGTCCGGACTGCTCTGGTATCGACGATTACGGAAGGACAGCTGAATGATGCCATCAGCAATATTCAGCAGATTGTCGCATATAATACCCGTACGGATCTCTGGTACAATATTGCTATTCCCACGCTCCGAAAAACCCTGAAGCCCAACATGCTGATTGATCAGGAGGCGACCGAGGCCAATCGGCAGAAGGCCCGCGATGGTGTTGAATCCATTGTGTACAAGCAGGATCAGAACATTGTGGTCAAGGGCGAGCGGATTACGCTTGAGAAATATGAGATTCTGGATTCCATTGGACTGCTCGCCGGCAAAAAGACGGATTATCTGCTGTATATTGGTTCAGCGGGGATCATTCTTGTACTTCTTATGTCAAGTTATCTGTATGCCTATATGTTTGTCCCCAGCCTGCTTGGAGATGCAAAGCGCGGGCTGGTTATGGCAATTGTCCTTCTTTTGACACTGATACTGAGTATCCTGCTTGGAACCTATGTAGATCTTGCCGCGATGCCGGTAATTCTTGCCGCGATGCTTGCAGTCAATCTTCTGGGTGAACAGGAAGGATATATCGTCAATACGCTGCTGTCGCTGCTTCTGACGTTTGTCACGATGAAGCGTACTGATTTTGAGACATCCCAGATGCTGGAAGTCCTGCTTACCAGTCTGCTCGGAGGTACGCTTGCGGTTTTCCTTCTGAGAAAAAAGCCCAACCGGATTTTTGTGATTCTGACAGGTATCCTGGTCGGCTGTCTCCAGTTTGGCATTCTGGTTTGTGTTTACGTACTGAGTTCAACGGACACATCCTATCTGTTTTTGGATGCAGGCATGGCGATTCTCGGTTCTCTGATTTCAGCTATTCTCTGCCTGGGACTGCAGTCTGTTTTTGAGAGCTTGTTCAATCTGACTACACAGTCGAAACTGATTGAACTGTCCAGCCCAAGCCAGCCGCTGCTTAAACGGCTGATGATTGAGACCCCTGGCACCTATCATCATTCCATGGTTGTCGCCAATCTGGCGGAGGCTGCAGCAGAGGCGGTTGGCGCAAATGCGCTTCTCTGCCGGGTGGGTGCCTACTACCATGATATCGGCAAACTGATCCGGCCCATGTATTTCAAGGAAAACCAGATGGGTGAGAACCCACATGATCAGGCAGACCCCCGTGTTTCAACAGCGATTCTGACGGAGCATACACTTGACGGTGTTGAGCTGGCAAGAAAGCATCATCTTCCGGAACCTATCGTTGATATGATCAGACAGCATCATGGCGATACACCGGTTATGTATTTTTATGCGAAGGCTGTTGAGCAGTACGGTTCGGAAAATGTTGATATCAGTGAGTTCCGCTATGCGGGACCGAAGCCACAGACAGCTGAGGCAGCGATTCTCATGATGGCCGACACAGTTGAGGCAGCGGTTCGTTCGATGCAGGAACCAACACATGACAAGATCTCCCAGATGATCCGGAAATTGATCCGCGGGAAAATGGAAGATGGCCAGCTGGATGACTGTCCGCTGACTTTCCGGGATATCGGACGCATCACCTTCGCGTTTGAAACAGTACTGCAGGGTGTATTCCATGAGCGTATTGAATATCCGGATCTGAGTAAAATCAGAAAGAAAAAGCATGGACAGACAAAATGATTAAGCTTGATATAGAAGATACACAGCACTTTATCACAGAAAGCGACCGGATGCTGCTCCTTGCCTGTGCACAGGCTGCGGTAAACACGGAGGGATATCACGGTCCGGCAGTTGCTTTTGTTAAAATTACGGATGATATTGAGATTCAGACGATTAACAGGGAACAAAGGGGAATCGACAGGGCAACAGATGTTTTGTCCTTTCCAAGTGTCTCCTATCCGGAGGGTGTAACAGCCAGAAACGCAGCAGACCTTCTTGCTGAGGCGTATGACCCGGAATGGAATGCTGTGAATCTCGGGGATATTATTCTGTCTGTCGACCATATCCGTGCCCAGGCTGATGAATATGGTCATTCCGTGAGCCGCGAGACAGGATATCTTCTGACGCATGCGCTTTTTCATCTGATGGGTTATGATCATATGGAGGAAGCTGACCGGATCCAGATGCGTGCACATGAAAAAGCTGCACTGAATTCGACGGGAATTCAGCGGGAGGAGGAAACCACATTGACAGATGAGGAACTGATTACGCTGGCTTATGAGGCAAGAGAATATGCGTATGCACCATATTCCGGTTACAAGGTCGGCGCCGCGCTCTTAAGTGAGGATGGACGCGTTTTTAAAGGTTGCAATGTTGAAAATGCTGCTTATCCCAATACGTATTGCGCAGAACGGACAGCCCTTGTGAAAGCCGTCAGCGAGGGTGCGAGACGGTTTACAAAACTTGCAATTACCGGCAGCGGTTCAACACCGTATCCATGCGGCGCCTGCCGGCAGTCACTTTATGAATTTGCGCCGAATCTGGATATTCTGATTGCATGGGACGGAAACGTAATCAAAACAAATCTGTCAGAGCTGCTGCCAGGCGGATTTGGACCATCATCGCTTGGAAAGTAGAAAGGATCAGGGAATGGCAAACGAAACGAAGTTTTATTCTGGTTTTGCGGCAATTGTCGGCAGGCCAAATGTGGGAAAATCCACACTGATGAATGCCATGGTCGGCGAAAAAGTCGCCATTGTTTCGAATAAGCCTCAGACGACACGCAACCGGATTATGGGCGTTTCGACCGGTGAGAACTGGCAGATCGTATTCCTGGATACGCCTGGCATGCATGAGCCCAGAACCAAGCTTGGCGAATACATGGTAAAGAGCATTCATGATGCACTTGAGGGCATCGATCTATTGATCGTCATGGCGGCTATCAATGAGATTGGAAAACAGGACCGGGCAATCATTGAAGAGATGGCCGGACAGAAAGTAAAAAAGCTGCTGGTGCTCAGCAAGACGGATCTGGTCCCTGAAAATGTGATTTTTGAACGTCTCAGTGAGTTCGCTGATGTCGGATATGATGCGGTCATTCCTGTCAGCGCACGAGGCGGACAGGGAATGGGAGAGCTTCGGCATTCCATAGTCAGTCTTTTGCCCGAAGGACCCAAGTATTTCCCGGATGACATGATGACAGATCAGCCGGAGAGGCTCATCTGCGGAGAAATCATCCGGGAAAAGGCACTGCTGCATCTGCGGGATGAAGTTCCTCATGGTATTGGTGTCGAAATGATGCGCATTGAGCAGATAAGTGACCGGCTGACCGAAATACATGCGACAATTTATTGCGAACGTGCAAGCCATAAGGGCATTATTATCGGGAAGCAGGGATCCATGCTTAAGATCATCGGACGGGATGCAAGAGAGGATATAGAGCGCCTCCTGGATACAAAAGTTAATCTGCAGTTGTGGGTTAAAGTCCGCGAGGACTGGCGGAACAAGACGTCGGATCTGCAGACACTGGGATATGAGTAGACATGAGTCTGTAAAAAAACGCGTGATCTGAAAAAACATGATGTCAAAAAGACTCCATTGAGAATCGCTCAATGGAGTCTTTTTTAAGTGCTGTAAGAAAGGAGGTGTTTCAGCTTTTCTTTTGTCTGGCATTCTGCCAGGCTTCCTGTGCTTTGGCCAGGGCTTCATCTTCTGCAATCAGAACCTGCTGCTGGGCTTTCTTGGCCGTCTGGTCATGCGCAACAGCCAGCATCAGACGAATACGGTTTTCCTGGTTTACTTTTGTTGCAGAGAGATCATAGTCAATTGGCACGATGTTGATTCCCGGATGAACCTCAGTCAGACGCCGGATCATTCCCTTACCGTTGATATGGTTTGGAAGACAGCCAAATGGCTGGGCACAGACGATGTTTTCATAACCGTTTTCAGCAAGCTCCAGCATCTCAGCCGTGAGAAGCCATCCTTCACCCATTTTGGAGCCGTACCCGATGACACCTTTAACCAGTGTTTTAATATGACTGTATTCAGTGGGCGGTACAAAGCGGTCATGACCTTTGAATGCACCGATCAGGATGTTTTCCATGCGCTGGCAGTAGCGGAGGAACAGCTTGCACAGGAGCAGTTTGAACAGGTTTCCGCCATAAAGGTGAATATCATCAATCCGGTTGTCTATCTTGAAAAGGATGAATCCCATGATGCCGGGCAGCATATATTCACAGTCCTGTGTTTTGAGGAATTCCTCAAGACCGTTATTGCCGAGGGAAGAATACTTGACATAGATTTCTCCGACAACGCCGACCTTGGTTTTCGGCTCACTGCTGCGTTCAATTGCGTCAAACTCATTGACAATCTGTTTGAGATTGTCGCGCATTTCCTTATAGCCAAGACCTTTGCCCTTATTGAACTGTTCGATCAGCCGTTCGTTCCACTGTTCAATCAGTCTGTCCGTTGTTCCCTTGTTGAATTCATATGGGCGGGTCTGATTGGAAGCGCACATGATGCAGTCGCCATAGATCAGGGAGGCGATCATCTGACGGAGAAGGGGAATTGTCAGTTTGAAGCCTGAAGCGCTTTCAAGGCCGGAAAGGTTTGCAGAAATAACGGGAACGAACTCAAGTCCGGCCTTTTTGAGTGCTTTGCGCAACAGAAAAATATAATTGCTGGCACGGCATCCGCCACCGGTCTGTGTGATAATCAGAGCAGTCTTGTGAACATCATATTCACCGGAATGCAGTGCATCTAGGAACTGGCCGATGACGAGGAGAGCAGGCACACAGGTATCGTTATGGACGTACTTAAGACCTTCGGACATAACGTTGGGACCGTGGTTTTTGAGCACAACGGCATTATAACCATTCAGTCGGAGGACACGTTCCAGCAGGGAAAAGTGGAATTCGAGCATGTTCGGGACAAGAATGGTATATCCCTGGTCCCGCATCTCTTTGGTAAACTCGACGCGCTCACTTTCCAATGGACGGTTCCTCCTTTCTCTGGCTGGCTTCCTGCTGGTCGATGGCGGCAAACAGGGAGCGCAGACGGATACGAACTGCTCCAAGATTGGTAATTTCATCAATCTTGATCTGCGTGTAAATCTTTCCTTTTGACTCGAGAATCTCGCGGACTTCATCTGTCGTGATAGCATCTACACCGCAGCCGAAAGAAACAAGCTGTACCAGGTTGATGTCCGGCTGAGAAGTGATATATTTGGCCGTTGCATACAGACGGGAATGATAAGTCCACTGGTTCAGTACATGGACAGGTTCCTTTTTCATGTAGGCACTGAGAGAATCCTCAGTGATGACCGCTGCGCCGAAGCCGGCAATCAGCCGGTCAATTCCGTGATTGATTTCCGGATCCACATGATAAGGACGACCGATGAGACAGATGATCCGGCGCTTTTCGGAACGGGCTTTTGAGACCATTTCGCTGCCTTTTGTCCGGATATCATTCATCCAGGCTTCATATGCATCGTAAGCCTTGTCACAGGCATGTTTGATCTCAGATTTGGTCAGATCCGGGTAATAGGGTTTCAGGATATTGTATAACTTTCCTGGGAAATGGTGACGATGGTCAATACCGACATAGTCGTGGATGAACCGGATCTTCTGGACATCAGACATATTGGCGGAAATAACCTCCGGATAGTAGGCAACAACCGGACAGTTATAGTGATTGTCTCCCAGATGCTCATCCATGTTATAGGTCATGCATGGATAAAAAATGGTGGTTACGCCCTGATCGATAAGCCACTGTACATGTCCATGCAGCAGTTTTGCCGGGAAGCAGACCGTATCGGATGGAATGGTTGCCTGACCTGATATATACAGGCTGCGGCTTGAATAAGGAGATACGATGACATCGAAACCGAGATCTGTGAACAGCGTATGCCAGAAGGGGAGCAGTTCATACAGATTAAGGCCCAGCGGTATGCCGATTTTGCCGCGACGTGGATTGTCCGGATGGGTATCACGCAGTGCGGAAATCTTTTCCTGTTTGTAAGCATACAGATTCAGATCATTGCCTTTTTTACTTCCGGTTACAGGACGGTCACAGCGGTTTCCGCTGATGTATTTCCGCTTTTCGCCAAAATCATGAACGGTGAGACGGCAATGGTTTTCGCACAGACCACAACGAATTTCCTTTACACTGTGTGAAAAATTGTCCAGGGCGTCCAGACCAATGACGGTACTTTCGCCAGGGTGAACAATGCGCTGAGCTTTAGCATACAGGGCAGCGCCATATGCGCCCATCAGACCGGCAATGTCCGGTCTGATGACGTCAACACCGAGTTCCTTTTCAAAAGCACGAAGGACTGCATCGTTGAGGAAAGTGCCGCCCTGTACGACGATTTTCCGGCCGAGTTCCTCTGGCCGTCCACAGCGGATAACCTTGTAAAGTGCATTCTTTACAACGGATATGGAGAGACCGGCAGAAATGTCAGTGATGTCGGCGCCATCCTTCTGAGCTTGTTTGACAGATGAATTCATGAATACGGTGCAACGGCTTCCGAGGTCCACGGGGCGCTTTGCAGCCAGGCCAAGCTGTGAAAAGTCTGCAATGGAGTAACCCAGTGCACCGGCAAATGTCTGCAGGAACGAACCGCAGCCGGAGGAACAGGCTTCATTCAGAAAAATGTTGTCGATGGCACCGTTGTGAATCTTAAAACACTTGATATCCTGACCACCGATGTCAATAATGAAGTCCACCTCAGGCAGAAATGCGCGTGCAGCCTCGAAATGTGCAACGGTTTCAACAAGACCGAAATCGACACCAAATGCATTGCGGATCAGGTCTTCGCCGTAACCGGTAACCGCACCCGCCCGTATGGTCCAGTTCGGATAATCTGTCCGGAGTGTACGGATAAAATCAAGGACATGGGGGACCGGATCGCCGTCATTTCCCTGGTAACGTGTGAGAAGCAGATGTCCCTCTGCAGAGATGACAACAGATTTGATGGTGGTTGAACCAGAATCAATACCCAAGTATACATCTCCACTGTACGCTGCAGGATCCATAACAGGTACCTTTGAACGGGCATGCCGGTTACGGAAAGAAGAAAGCTCTTCTTCAGAGTCAAACAGCGGGGGCAGGGCATTGTAGGATTCCGTACTGTGGAAGGCATCAATTGCCTCAATGCAGTCTGCAAGCCGCACGGGCTCGCTGGGCTGCTTTGCTGCACCGAAAGCAACATAATAAAGGGAATTTTCCGGACAGACGCCAGTCAGGTGCAGTGCCTCGTCAAAACAGGCACGCAGTTCACTGAGAAAGGTCAAAGGACCGCCAAGGTACAGGACATTTCCGGCAATCGGTCGTCCCTGAGCCAGACCGGCTATGGTCTGATTGACGACAGCCATTAAGATAGACCGGGAAACATCCTCGTGTTTTGCGCCCTGATTGAGGAGCGGCTGGACATCAGTCTTTGCAAAAACACCGCACCGTGAGGCAATGGTATACGTCTTCTCGGCATGGGCAGCAGCTGTATTCATTTCAGTTGGCGTTGTATTGAGCAGCGTTGCCATCTGGTCAATGAATGCACCGGTGCCGCCGGCACAGGAACCATTCATGCGGACCTCAAGCGTTCCCTGCAGGAAGAGGATCTTTGCATCTTCACCGCCGAGCTCAATGATGCAGTCCGTACCGGGCATCAGGGTATCAGCTGCGACCTTTGTGGCATATACCTCCTGCACAAAAGACAGTCTGGCACCCAGCGCAAGCCCCATACCTGCTGAACCGGATATACTGATTGAAACAGGTTCGCCGTGGATATACTCACGGTCCAAGCGGGACAGAAATTCCCGTGTTTTCTGTGTTATGAGTGAATAATGACGCTCGTAACAGGAATATAGGATGGTATCGTGCTCATCCAATACAACACACTTGATCGTGGTTGAGCCAATATCCAACCCGATTCTGTACTGATTTGCCATCGAAGTTCCCCTTTGAATGATCGATTAGATACAGGAATGCTGAAAAACGGTCATAAAAAACCGGCTGCAGATAAGAGCAGCCTATTTTGAAAAGCACATAAGCATTACATTTTAAACCGCCTTTAATGAACCATTATTATATGCGATTCAGTTTTTTTTTACAAGCTTGAGTTTCATCCGGTCAATTGCACGACAGTATTATAAAAGTGTCATAAAAACAAAAAAGATGCATTCCTGGTACTGGAATGCATTGATTTTACATTTCCCGCCGACCGGAAACGGCGCGGGAAAGTGTGACTTCATCCGTATATTCCAGATCGCCGCCGACTGGCAGTCCGTGGGCAATCCGTGAGACGAGTACCCCCCGGGGTTTTAACAGACGGGCAATATAATTGGCCGTTGCTTCACCCTCAATATCGGGATTTGTCGCCATAATGACTTCTTTGATCTGTTCTTTTTCGATTCGTTCAACCAGTTCGTTGATCCGGATATCATCCGGACCAATGCCATTCATCGGTGAAAGAATACCGTGCAGAACATGATATGTTCCCTTGTACTCATGCATTCGTTCCATGGCAGCAACATCCCGGGGATCTTTGACAACGCAGATGATGCCATTGTGCCGTTCTGGTGTTGAACAGATGGGACATGGATCATTGACTGTGTAATTGCCGCAGACACTGCAGTAATGAATAGCCTTGCGGCCCTGCCAAAGAGCGGCAGCCAGTTCCCGAACCTGATCCTCTGGCTGTGACGCAATATGGTAGGCAAGACGCAGAGCTGTTTTGTTCCCGATACCGGGCAGACGTGCCAGTTGCTGCTGCATCCGGGAAATAGGTTCAATCTGCTCTGCCATGCTTAGAATAACCCGCCCATCCCGGTGGCACCGCTGAGCTTGGACATCTGTGCTTCTCGATTATCTTCACCCTGCTTGAGTGCATCATTGATCGCAGCCATTACAGTGTCTTCGAGCATTTCTGCATCATCAGGGTCGATGACATCCTTGTTGATTTTAAGGGAAACAAGCTGACGCTTTCCATTAACTGTGCAGGTGACTGCGCCACCGCCGGCTGTACCTGTATACTCCATCGCATCCAGCTTTTCATTCATATCAAGTGCCTGCTGCTGCAGCTTCTGTGCCTGACGCATCAGTGCCTGCATATTTCCACCCGGGATTCCGGAAAAACCGCCTCTAGCCATAAAGAAGGCCCTCCTTCAAAATTGATGAATCCAATTATACATGAGAATATCGAAAATGGGAAGTGGAAACTTTGGAAGCGCAAAAATCAGGGTCTTTACCAGAATTTGTATGAAAGTCTTTTTTGTGAACCTGTATTGGTGTGAACTGAAGTGGCCTGAATATTATCCATCGTTTCACACAAATGAAGTGAATCCGTTTATTGATTTTTGATAGTGGCTGCGGTAGAATTAAATGGTTCCATGGGTAATTCAAAATAATAATCAGATGGTCAGGATGGGGTTGGCATATGAATAAAATTAAGGGGATGGAAAATGGAAGGTGGGTACCGTACACGATCGCGACGTGTTCTGCGGTTCTCCTTTATGTGGTTATTACGCATTTTCATGCAATCCATGATGCGATATATGCCTTGCTCGGGTACACATTTCCGGTTGTTATGGGAATGATCATCTCCTATGTGCTCGAACCCCTGGTGCAGTTTTTTGAGGGCTTTCCATTCGGAAAGCTCAAAAACAGACGGCTTGCAAGGAATCTGTCTGTGGCGCTTGCATGTGTTGTGCTTGTTGTGTTTATAATCATTTTGATGTCAGCACTTATTCCACAGATTATTTCCAGTGTGCTGAGCTTTATAGACAACATGGACGGCTATATCAGTCAGCTTCTTTCCATTATCAATTCATTTGGGCTCACTGTTGAGGAAACTGTAGAGGGCATTGACATCGATCTGTCTGCAGTAACAAACTACAGTGCCAACATTCTGAGAACCATAGCTTCATATCTGCGGGAGAATATTCCGCTTGTGCTCAGCAGTTCCACCAGTATCGGCAGTCAGATTTTTACCTGGATTATCGCATTCATTTTCTCAATCTATTTTCTGCTTGACCGGCATGTGATTGTAGAAGGCCTCAAACGCTTTTTCAAGCTGATTATTCCAGAGGAAAAACATGAAACCGTCAGGCAGTTTGCATCCCGGTGCAATTCTATCATCGGCAAATATGTCATCTATGAGATGATTGATGCACTGATTGTCGGTGTCTCCAATTTTATCTTTATGACAATCACACAGATGCCATATTCGGTTCTGATTTCGGTGGTTGTCGGTGTTACCAACCTTGCGCCAACGTTCGGCCCGCTGGTTGGTGCAGTAGTCGGTGCATTTATTCTTCTGCTGGCCAATCCGTGGAATGCACTTACGTTTATCATATTCACGATCATATTACAGACTATTGACGGATATGTAATCAAGCCCAAGATGTTTGGTGGAACGCTTGGGGTGTCTTCTGTTGTCATTTTGTCGTTCATCATCATCGGCGGTCGTATGTTTGGTATCTGGGGACTGCTGCTGGCAATTCCAACAGCTGCAATAGTTGACTTTGTCTATCATCAGATTATATTAAAAAAGCTTGAGGCTCACCGGAAGAAACAGAGGGAAAACAGAGTGACAGAGATACAGGCTGAAACGGTTGCGGAAGGCTGATCCGGAGGATATGAGAATGAATAAGGATGCTATTTTAAAAAAACTGGAAGCACTGTCCGGAAATATCGGTGTGACGATTCTGGAAGGAACCGGGGATGAACTGCACTTTGGCGGTGACCTGCCAATTGAAGCTGCATCCGTTATCAAACTGCCGATCATGGGGACGGCATTCAAAGCTGCTGCCGAGGGACGGCTCAATCTTGATGATGTTGTGGAAACAGACAGCCGTGAGATGATGCCGGGATGCGGTGTGATTACCCGTCTGCATGCCGGACTGAAACTGACGATACGTGATCTGATCGTCCTTATGATCATTGTTTCCGATAATACTGCGACCAATATGATGATAGACATTCTAGGAATTGAAGCAGTTAACCGCTTTATAGACAGTGAAGGTCTGAAGAATACCCGTCTAAGACGGAAGATGTTTGATGCTGAGTCGGCTGCGCGCGGTATTATCAATACTGTGAGCTCGGATGATATGGCAGTTCTCCTTGACAAAATATGTAAAGGGAAACTGGTCAGTGCTGAGGCGTCTGCTGAAATGCTTTCAATTCTGGATGAACAGCAGCTTAATGGAAAGATTCCATTTTATCTGTCACACAATGATGACCCGGATCTGGATATTGACAGTGCACACAAAACCGGCGAGGATGATGGAATTACACATGATGTTGGCATCCTCTTTACTGAACCTCCGATGGTTTTCTGTTTTCTGAGCGAACATACGCATGTTCCGGAAACAGTTCAGGCGATTCAGACGCTTGCTCGGGATCTGGTGTATCCGGATACCGGCTGCTGACCCGGAAGCAGTTTTTTCATAACATCTTTTTGAAAGTGATAGGATTTCCTTTATTATTGTGGTATACTTTCTTTACTACGCAGAAGAACCGACAAATCTGGATGAGGGAAAATGAAAAATTCGAGTATTAAGCGTGCCAAAAAAGCTTTGAGTATACTGCCTAAATGGGCTTATTATGTAGGTTCCCTGATTATTGGCGGGCCGATTGGTCCTGTCCTCGTCTATCTGATGTTCTATGCGCTGGATAAAGCTGAAAAGAATTTTGACGATCTGGATGAGGAAGTATTTGAAACTGCTGCCCGTAATCAGGGACGCGGGTGGCGTGCTGATACAGACAGCCGGACAGTATACGGAGATGATTACACAGTCAGGGATGATGACAGCACTGAGCGTTCAAATCCGTATCGGAAGCAGGCAGAAACTGACTATGAGGAGATTGATATTCCTTCCTTTGATTCAACGGATGTAAGCGAGATTATTGATGCCGGACAGACTGCGCTTGACATGATCCACAGAGCCAATGACCGTATTCCGGATCCGACGCTTTCAGCGCAGATAGATTCCATCGAAACGAGCTGCCGGCAGATTCTTGAGATTCTACAGCAGCGTGAGGAACTTTTGCCGCAGCTGCGTACATTCCTGCGCTATTATCTGCCAACAACGCTGAAACTGCTGAATGCCAGGGCAAAGATGGACCGCAATGCATATACGCCGAAAGCAAAAGAAGTACGGAACCGGATTTCAAATGCACTCGGTGAAGTGGACAAAGCCTTTAAGAAGCAGGTTGAATCACTGGATGAATACAGGTTTGTCGATTTGGAAAGCGAGATTGATGTGCTGACAGACATGCTGAAGGCAGATGGCCTGCTTGACAATGAAGACCTGACCGGCCAGACAATGGGTGCTCAATAAGAAAGCGTGAAAAGGATCTGAGCAATCAGATCCTTTTTTTGACAGGTGAATTATGGAATACAGAGATAATCTGGAAATGGCCAGACAGCTTGCAGTCAAGGTGTCGGAAGCTGGCGGAACCGTTTATTACGTGGGCGGATTTGTTCGAGACCATCTGATGGGATATCAGAGCAAAGACATTGATATTGAGGTGCATGGTATATTGCCGGAACAGCTTGAGGCGATTCTGGATCAACTTGGAGAACGGCAGATGTTCGGGGCAAGCTTCGGCATCTATAATCTCCGGCATTATGATCTGGATATAGCCATGCCCCGGAAAGAACAGAAAACCGGGGAACATCACCGTGATTTCAGGTGCGAGATTGATCCGTTCTGCGGGACAGAGAAGGCAGCTGTCAGGCGTGATTTTACAATCAATGCCATGATGCAGAATGTGCTTACCGGAGAGATTATCGATCACTTTGGCGGACAACGGGATCTTGACAATGGAATTATCCGGCATGTTAATGAAGACAGTTTTGCGGAGGATGCGCTTCGTGTGCTGAGAGCTGCACAGTTTGCGGCCCGGTTCGGCTTTCAGATTGCGCCGGAAACGCTCGCATTATGCAGGAAGATGAACCTGATCCATCTCGCTGGCGAACGTATTCAGGAGGAAATGAATAAGGCGCTGCTGAAAGCACGGCGTCCATCTGTTTTTTTCGAACAGCTTCGATTAATGGATCAATTGGGATTCTGGTTTCGTGAACTGAAGGCACTGATTGGTGTTCCTCAGTCACCGGTGTATCATCCGGAAGGAAATGCATGGCAGCATACTATGCTGGTTACGGATGGTGCGGCGTCCCTGCGAGAGAAAGCTTCAAAGCCGCTGGCGTTTATGCTGTCAGCAGTGATGCATGACTGTGGTAAGCCTGTAACAACCGTAACCATGCCCAATGGTAAAATCTCATCGATTGGTCATGAAGTCAAAGGAACCCGAATAGCAGAACAGTTCATGGAACGGATTCATACGGATAATAAGACCCAGCAGTATGTGATGAATATGATCCTGCTGCACATGAAACCCAACTTACTGCCGGCGCAGCATGCGGGGACAAAGGCATATATGAAAATGCTGGATGATTCTGTTTCACCGGAGGATCTGCTGCTGCTTTCAAAAGCCGACCGCATTGGGCAGATGACAGATATGAATGCATATCAGGAAACAGAGAAGCTTCTTCAGAGTATGCTGAGACGGTACCGGGATGTACTTCAGAAGACCCAGGAGGTATCCGGCAGGGATCTGGTCAGAGCAGGTTATCGGTCAGGACCCCAGTTTTCTGAAATACTAGAATACTCCCATAAGCTCTGGCTTGCAGGCATTCCCTATGAGGATGCACTGAAACAGACACTGTCATATGCGGCAAAAATACAGAATACAGAAAAGGCCGATTCTTCAAAATGAAGAATCGGCCTTTTTGATATGAATCAAATGGAGTAAATGGGACGGATTCGGACGCTTCGAGCACGGCTACGTTCTGCACGTGTCACCTGCCCAATAATCCGGTTAAGTTCTCTGCGGCTGAGGCCGGGCTGGGAGAATTCGAGGAGGGACGGCTTAAACTGCGGTTCCTCAGAAACGTTAAAGAGTGTACTGTGCCGTGCGAGCGATACAATCAGGACCAGACTGAGTACAAAAGTGGGAATGACAAGAAATAAGAAAACGATAAACTTGATCATAACTGTCCCTCCAAAGCTTCTCTGCGTTTGAATGAGACAATTATATTCTTCAATTTGAAGAAAGTCAATATGTATTTTCTTCGAAATGAAGAAAAAAGTTGGAATGTTCCGAACTGAAAGTTTGCTTAATAATCAAATAAGACCAAAAGTCTGTATTGAACAGGATGCAATACATTTGACAGTACAGAATATCGAAATTGTGTGAACCGAAGGCGGCAGGCTTGAGAAATGCGATAAGAAAAAATATGGAAACAGCAGGAAAAAGGCGCTTGTTTGAAAAGGAATATCGCCTGCAGACTTTTCGGACAGTTGCCGCAATATGCAACCCACCTGAAGTTCAGAAATTACAAGTTCATCAGTACAGGCCGTGCTGATTTCCCGAACAACCTTTGGGGGATACGATTTGAAGAAAGCAGATTGACAGAAAGAGCTTTTATTAATATAATGCATCATGAGACAAGATTCATTTGGAGGCGGATATGTCCGATTTTTCTGACCGGCTGAAACAGGCACGAATTGCTCTTGGCTTTTCTGTGAAGGAAGCGGTTGAAGCATTTCGCTCTCATGAGGTAGAGATTTCTGAAAAGACACTTTATGGATGGGAACGTGGAATCCGTATGCCTGATGCCGATGTCTTTCTTAGAATCTGCCAGGTGTACGGGATTGACTCTGTCAAGGGGTTTCTTCATGGGACGGTGAAAGCAGAGCCTGTTTCCGAACTGACACGGAAATATGATTCACTGGACGAATATGGACAGCGGCTTGTAAATCTTGTTCTCGATGAGGAATTCAACAGGGTTCATCCGGTTGTCAAATTTGAAGGGGTCCGACAGGAAACTGTTCACACAGAAAAGATTTCTCCAAAACGGAAGACGGTGCTGTTCTGGGTATCTGAGCAGTCAGCTGCAGCTGGTACAGGTACATATCTGAATGAAGATGCTTTTACAAAGCGGTATGTTCCAGAGACATGTCTGATGCCAGGAGCCAGCTTCGGTGTTCCGGTTTCTGGAGATTCCATGGAGCCGAAGTATTTTGATGGCGATATTTTGATGGTGAATAAGCAGCAGATGCCTGAAATCGGCGAGATTGGCATTTTTCTTCTCGATGGGAAAGGCTTTGTCAAACAGCGCGGCAGATCTGAACTGATTTCACTCAATGAAAAATATGCACCGATTCCAATGGATAATGAAGTACGCTGTTTTGGAAAGGTGATAGGTGTCATTCGCGCGGATGAACTGAAGGACTGCTGATGCCAGGGCAGAGCAGAAACACGATTTTCAATCAAGCTTATCGTTTGGAGCCGGGAAGCCGTCTCCTTTTTCTTTTTATTCTGGCTGAGTGAGCCTGCGCCGTTTTTTTCCTTGCTGAAGACTCGCAGAAACTGCATTCTGAAGGATCGAAGGTGACAGAATTTCCGGGGAACCATTATCCGTAAAACCCCGCATTTTCTGAACTGACTTTCTGCAATGAAGCAATCTTCGTGATATCATTTCAGGGATTTGGTCGTGCTTCTGGGATGAACGAGACAGCTCTTTACCGAAAAGAGAGCAGATGGTATAATGATGCCTGTTATTTTGCTCCTTCAGCTGATAATGCAGCCTGATATTTTCAAATATAGACTTGAGAGAACGGGGCTGCTTTTTATGACACTATATGGAATCCAGATGCTGACTGTTCTCTGATTTTTTGAATAGAAGGGAATATCTTATGGAAAGACGGGAAATACCATTCAGCCCACCGGATATTTCGGATGCTGAAATTGATGAAGTTGCGGCGGCGCTTCGCTCAGGATGGATCACTACCGGGCCGAGAACCAAACTGCTTGAACGCAGACTGGCAGCTTTTATAGAAACGGACTGTGTGGATATAGACTGCAGCAGTGATGACGGCAAAAAACAGTTTGATAACCGGGTAGTATGTCTTAACTCAGCAACTGCTGCAGAGGAGCTGAATCTCAGAATACTCGGTGTTGGACCGGGCGATGAGGTTATTGTTCCGGCATACAGTTATACGGCAAGTGCTAGTGCGGTAATCCACTGCGGTGCAAAAGTTGTTTTTTCAGATATTCGCAGAGATGGAGATCCATCCACGCATCTTCCTGAGATGGATTATGACCAGCTGGAGAGACTGATTACACCAAGAACAAAAGCGATTGTTTCTGTGGATCTCGGAGGACTGGTCTGCGATTATGAACGCCTGTTTGAAATTGCTGAGAACACCCGTGGATTATTTTGCCCGATGGAATCAGATGGTTCACTGCTGGGAGATTTGAACAGCAGAATTCAGAAAGCACTCGGACGTGTAGCAGTTGTTTCTGACTGCGCGCATGGTCTGGGTGGTGCCAGAATGTTTGGCGGACGGATGCTGAATTGCGGGGAACTGGCGGATTTCACATCATTTTCATTTCATGCGGTCAAGAACTTTACGACAGCTGAGGGTGGTGCAGCTGCATGGCGGCCTCTGAAAGGGGTCGAAAATGCAGAAATATATCATATGTATCAGCTGCTGTCCCTGCATGGACAGAGCAAGGATGCACTTGCAAAGACGCGTGTTGGCGCATGGGAATACGATATTGTCGGGCCATGGTACAAGTGTAATATGACGGATGTCATGGCGGCAATTGGTCTGCGCCAGCTGGACAGATATCCCGGACTCCTCGCGCGCCGGCTTGAGATCATTCATCAGTATGACAGGATATGTGATGAACTGGGAATTTCACACCTGCATCATCAAATTTCCGGCATGAAGAGCTCGAATCATCTTTATTTGATCCGCATTCCGGGAATTGACGTTGAGGAACGGAATCATCTGATTGAACGGATGGCTGAGCTGGGTGTGGCAGTCAATGTACACTATAAGCCAATGCCCATGATGACAGCCTATAAGGCACTCGGGTGGGACATCGGTGATTTTCCGAATACATATGATTATTACAGAAATCTTATTACACTGCCGCTGCATACGCTGCTTTCGGATGAGGATGTAGCTTATGTCTGCGATGTACTGAAAACCGTGATTAGCGAAATGAGAGCAGAATCCTGAATGGATATTGGCTGGCACTTTGTGCGGATATGTCTAATAAGGATTACTGCGATTGATACGGTGCTGAGAGCACAACGATGTCATTAAAGGAGATGGCCCAGCATTTCATGCTGGTTTGTCAAATCATGACAACTGCAATTGATACGGTGCCGAAAGCATGACTATGTCATTAAAGGAGATGGCCCAGCATTACATGCTGGTTTGTCAAATCATGACAACTGCAATTGATACGGTGCCGAAAGCATGACTATGTCATTAAAGGAGCAGCAGATGACAGTCACATGGATTGGAAATCATGAAGAAGGCGTACAGGCGTTTCGTGAGACTGCCGAGCGCGGGCTGGTGAATGGCTTTATTACGCTGAGCGACGAGGCGTTTGAAAAGCGGAGTGCCGGTTCAAGGGCGTATGCGGGAATATGTGAAAAGTTTGGAATACCGTATTACACCGTGGATACAATCAAGGGAAAAGCTGCTTACGAGATTATCAGCAAATGCCAGCCCGATCTGCTGGTAGTCTTTGGCTGGAGTGAGATTCTGCCGGAGCGGCTTCTGGAGATACCAACAGTCGGCACAGTCGGCACACATGCCGCACTGCTGCCGCATAATCGCGGAAGTGCGCCCGTGAACTGGGCACTTATTCATGGTGAAACCGTAACCGGAAACACCATGATGTGGCTGAGCAAAGATGTGGATGCAGGCGCGATTGTAGATCAAATCTCATTTCCGATAACCCTGTTTGATACCTGCAAGACACTGTATGATGAGGTGGCAAAGACCAATGCGGTTATGCTGTCCCGTTTGATTGATGCACTTGAGCGGGGGGAGAGACCGGTACTTCCTATTGAGAACCGGACAGATGAACCTATCCTGCCGCGCAGAAGACCGAAGGACGGCCTGCTGAACTGGCACCAGAGCGCCAATGCCGTCTATGACTTCATTCGGGCTCTGACCATGCCTTATCCCGGCGCGTTTTCTTTTCTGAACGGACACCGCTATCTTCTCTGGAAAGCGTCTGTGCTGCCGTTGAAAACCACAGCAGCACCAGGAACCATTCTTGGAACAGGTGTCGGTTTTGAAATGAACGGAACCGGGCTGTGTGTGGCTGCTGAGGACGGAATCATCTATGTAACCATGATCGAAGATGAAAACGGCAGACGGTACGCCGACCGTGAACTGTATGAACTTGGGCTTGAAGGAGTATTTGAAAATGAGTAATGTGCTGGTGATTGCAGCTCATCCGGATGATGAACTGCTCGGTGCAGGCGGCACCATACGTCTGCATGCCCTCAGGGGTGACCGGATCAGGAGCATAATTATGTGTGAAGGCGAATCATTACGCTATGGAAAAGATGTAGGGCAGAGCACTGCAACCGCTGAGGCGGCGCGGATTCTGGGTGTAGAGGAAGTGATTCAGCCGCGTTTTCCTGATCAGCGTCTGGATACTTTCACGCTGACGGATCTCATTACTCCGATTGAGCAGGTTTCAGAGTCATTCCATCCGGACATCATTTACTGTCAGTGTGGATATGATGCCAATCAGGACCATCAGCGGCTGTTTGAAGCCGCCAATATTGCACTTCGTCCGACCAGTGAATGGGTCCGGGAATTCTATGCTTTTTATACCTGCAGCAGTACGGAATGGGGGTATCCACGGCAGTTTGCACCGGATACCTGGGTGGACATTACAGAGGTTCTTGAAACGAAGATCGAGGCATTTGAGGCTTATCACAGCGAGGTGAAGCCATATCCACATCCTCGTTCTTCAGACGCGCTGCGCCATCAGGCACACTTTTGGGGAAATCAGGTGTGTATGGATGCAGCCGAGGTATTTATGACCATCCGTCGGATTGAGCGGAGGAACGGATAATGCAGCGTTTTTTGAAAGCAGTCATTGACCGGCTTCTCGCACTGATCAGTCTCATTATTCTCTCACCGGTTCTCCTGATTGCAGCACTTGGGATCAAACTTTCAAGCAAGGGGCCGGTGATCTACAAGGCAAAGCGGATGGGGCTCGGCATGCAGCCCATGGTTATCTACAAGTTCCGTTCTATGCATGTGGGAATGGAGGCTCAGGGAGCCATTACCGGAAAACGTGATCCCCGTATTTTTGCATGGGGCGCATTTCTGCGGAAAACCAAAATAGATGAATTGCCCCAGCTCCTGAATATCCTCTTCGGGACGATGTCGGTTATCGGGCCAAGACCGGAAGATATTGATATAGTGCGTCAGTATTATACAGAGGAGGAGCGCAGAACGCTGGATGTTCTTCCGGGACTTGCCTGTCCTGGCAGCATTTTCAACTATACACATGGAGATCTGTATCTGTCGGATTACGATACGGATGAGGCTTATGTAAACCGCTTTCTCCATGTAAAACTGGCACTGGACCTTTACTATATAGATCACTGGTCTCTCTGGTATGATTTTAAGATCATTTTCAGAACACTGGGCGCAATCGTGCATACTGCCGTTTCCAAAAAGCAGGCGCCTCCGCCAATGGAGTACAAGGCCGTATTTGGAGACAGGCCGATTCCCTGAAAAGCACCTTCTCTCAAAAGCCGGTCTACAGAACTTTACAGGAACACGCTTTTGCCTGCACAAATGGCCAGGAACCGGCAGATCAAACAGATGGAATGAATACTGCTGTTTATCAGGCTTGTGGGGGAAGAAATCCGGCTGTGTCGGAAACTAATATAAAGAGGACAGACAGGACCACCTTTCAGTATTGACAACGGATCAGAGAGAAAAGGTTCTGATGACAAATTATCCAGCGGTATAATATTCAATACATCTTTCTTTAACCATTGATGCGGCTGTGTATCTTTTTTTAAACATCAGGAGCCCAAATTCCGCTTGTAAAAGTGGATTTTGGGCTCCTGACATTATTTGTTCTGATGAGCGGAAACATGCGTTTTCCGGAAGTCATATATTCAGGTATGATTCAACAGGTTTCTGCTGATTAGTCTTCCGGAACCGAGCACAGATCAGAAAGTACGGAATCTATGGTATCGAAATCAAACCCGCGGCGTGCCAATGCTGCCTTGACTTTTTGGCGCTCTTTATAGTTTGTCAGATCTTTACCCCGGGCAGCTTTTTCGGCAGCCCGATAGGCAGAGGAAAAGATATCGTCATCATCCTGTGATCCGAGTGCATTTGCAATGAGTTCCTCCGAAATGCCTTTCATGCGGAGTTCCTGTCGAATGCGGTTCTGACCATAACCGCTGCTGTTGCGGTGCCTGATCCAAGACTGTACGAAAGCTGTATCATCAATGTACCCGACCTGGATCAGGCGCGTGAGTACACGGTTGACAGTAGTTTCGCGGTATCCGGCCTGACGCAGTGTTTCAGCCAGTTCGTGCTCAGTCCGACTGCGCGCGGAAAGAGTGTGACCTGCACGCTGCATGGCAAATGTATATTCATTCTCATCAAGCCAGGATTCAAAGGAGGCACGGGTTATTGGAGAGCCGGTCCGCCAGGGGGCATTTTCAAAAAGAGCATGGGGCATACAGAGCGTACTGCCGTCGGAAAGTGTCAGAATATTGATATGGTTCCGTCGCGATATTTCAGTAACGGTCAAAGAAGAAGCGGTTAATGGAACATAGCTTTGAACGGAAACATAAGAACGTTTTGATTCCTGATTACTCATGGACAACCCGCCTGCGCATTTTCTGAGGTTCTATGACGGTCAGATTGCTGGGACAAAAGTGATAACAGAGCAGATAACCTGACAGAATCACCTGGTTCATGGCAGCGATCTGACGGAATGTTACGTAATAGGTATTGTCCTCATTGACACGTCCAATACCAAAGGCAAAGAGGGCAATGAGGAAGAACATGTTGGGCAGCAGCATAATCATGCATTTGAAGTCAAAATGACCGCAGTCAAAATTCCAGATGATGAGTGTTGCAAGAGATGCTGCGACAAGGATCAGGAGTCCGGCCTGAGAGAGAGGAAACAGGTCGCTGTACGCATTGCGTTCGAATTCTCCGAGAGCAACTTCAATGATGGCCAGCACTGATGTAACGACCGGGAGAATAAAGATCAGACTGAAACTGTCGCGCATGCGAAGGAAGAACATGATGATAACGGCAAGCGCACACAGACCGGCTACAATCTGATTTATTCGCACAAATTCACTGATGAAAGTGAGAGAATCGTTGCGAAGTCCTTCAATTACAGCACGTCCTGCACAGTAGAGAAGGACATACCATCTGAAAATGTCGCCTTTCTGCTTCCGGTTTTTCTGAATAATAAACCAAATCACCAGAAAAACGATGAGGTTCCAGCAGAATTCATAGAAGAAGGTTGCCATCTGCCAGTACCAGTGTGAGCCAACCGGAATTTCGACGGCAAACGGGAAAAACTGCAGAGATTCTTCTTCAATTCTAAGGCCGTATGCTTCCATATTGATATAGTTGCCCCATCTGCCTATGGCCTGGGCGATGGGCAGGGAGGGAGCTACAGCGTCCAGAAGGTCTGCCATACGGATGTTTTCACGGCGACAGACAATTTTAGCAGCCAGCAGCCCGCCGATGATGCCTCCATAAATGGCAAGGCCGCCTTCGCGGATATTAAATATGGAAAGAAAATCTTCACTGTAGTTGCTGAACCTGAAAAAAACATAGTAAAGTCTTGCACCGATGATACCGAGTGGGATTCCCCAGAGAAGTAAATTCAGAATGGTGTCCTCAGGAAGTCCGTATTTGCGCGCTCTTGAGGTACTGATGAAATATCCAATGACAATCCCGAGGACAATCAGAATTGCATAGTAGCTTATGCCGGCAAAGGCTATCCTGTCGATCATAGGTCGGCTGAGCATATAAAAGCCTCCAATTTCTGCAAACATTTCGCGGGCAAGTATATCGCGCTTCTTCCTTGAGTGTCAAGGAAGGAAAAAGAAAAAGCACAATGAAGGAATTTGATGTCGATAAGGCATCCGGCTTTAAAACCACAACATATAGACAACTGAGTCTTTATCTTGACATCATGTATGAAATCCACTACAATTCCAATGCCGAATGGGGGACAGGAATAATGATGGATGAGCCTTGGTGTCTGTTTTACCGGTCGGTGGCAAGGAGAAGTGACATTATGTCAAAACCAGTTTTTATTACCGTCTGGCTGCTGTGCATGATCCTGTCAGCAGGCATAGGCGATGCTTTGGCGGAACCCATCAATGTGTGTGGCATAATCTGCGATACTCAGGCAGTTTCAATTGATCTTGGAGAAAACCTTGTGGAAGATATTCAGCAGCTGGTACAGGCACTTGACCAGATGCCGAATCTTACGCAGGTGGACATGTACAACAGCAAACTGAACAAGGAAAATATGGCTTATCTGTCTGAACGCTATCCCAATATTACGTTCGGCTGGACAATCCATATCTGGGAACATGTAATCCGTACGGATCAGACTGCTTTTTCAACGCTTCATGGCTCCAGTCCTAATCCTCCGCATACGGAAAAGGACTTTGATGTCCTCAAATACTGTAAGAAGCTGAAAGCACTGGATCTTGGCCACAACTGGATTGACGACATCAGTTTTCTGAATGATCTTCCCGATCTTGAGGTACTGATTCTCGGCCGGAATCAGATACATGATATTTCGCCGATTGCCAATCTGCATCATCTGGTTTATCTTGAGCTCTTCAGCAATCATATTAAGGATGTCTCACCGCTGGCCGGTCTTACCAGTCTGCGGGATTTGAATCTTTCCAATAATCCGATTCTCGACCTGTCTCCGCTGATGGATATGAAGTGGCTTGACCGGCTTTGGCTGGGGAAGTTCATGAATTATCCGGAAGAGCAGAAAAAGGAAATACTGGCAGCGCTGCCGGACTGTGAATTTTTCTGGGACTGGGGACCAACTGCGGGAACCTGGAGGGAACATCCTCACTACTTTGCGCTTTATGATTTTTTCAGAACGACGGTGTATGTACCGTTTGAGGAGTAACTGTTCATGATTCGAAATACAATTGTCCTTTTTCTGACCCTGCTGCTGATAACGGTAGCAGGGTCCTGTCAGTCACTTCCAATTGATCTTTCCGGTGGAATGCACCCGGCAGAATCAGCGTTTCTTTCGGATACGATGTATGAGGATGATTCACTCAAAATCGAGATTGAAACCATAGAGTATAAGAAGACAAACTGTTATGTGGCACGCATAACCATTGCAGATCCATCTCAGCTGCGTACAGCGCCGGCATACGCATTCGACCGCGATCAGACAGCACCGGCAGATGCGATTGCTGAGCGTGTGAACGCTGTACTTGCCATCAATGGCGATTATTTTTCTTATCAGATGCAGAGCGGCAGTTACCTGATCCGTCAGGGGACCATGTATCTTAATCAGCCAATGTATCGTCGGGATGTGCTTCTGATTGATGAGAACGGTGATTTTACGATCATAAAGCCACACAAAAACGGAGAACCGAAGGAATTTGATCCCAAAGGAGAGGGAATTGTCAATTCCTTCAACTTTGGCCCCGGCATGATTATAGATGGCGAACGCATGGATCCGGAATATGTTGGCCAGTATAATTTTTCACAGACAAAGCACCGCCGGTGTGCCATATGTCAGGTGGAACATGGCAAACTGGAATATGTATGTGTGGTTGCAGACGGGCCGGAGGAGAACAAGGACGGCGGACTGGATCTTCAGGAGTTTACCGATTTCATTCAAACACTGGGTGTACAGTATGCCTATAATCTTGACGGTGGAAATTCGACAGTCATGCTTTTCGGCGGACACAAGATCAATGCGATTGATCAGAAATATATGAGACCGATCAGTGATATTATCTACTTTGCGACTACTGTATCCGGTGATGACAAATGATGAACGGCTTATACTGGGCAGGTTTAGCAGCGGCTCTGGTCATTTACCTGCTCCTTTTTTTCCTGGGCGTTCACAGACAGCATCTGCCGGTGCGCTTTTTTGCCCTGGCATGCATACTGTCGGCAATGTCTGCTTTTTGTCTGTCCAGGGGAAATGTCTTTTTATTTGGCGGATTTATGACGCGGATGCGTGGATTCCTGAGTCTGCTTCCCTATGATCATTCCATGATGGGAACCCTTCTGGGGATTGTGCTGGGGACGGCAGTCGCCGCATTCATTACAAAGGTGCCGGTCAGGCTTGGACTTGATGTGATAACACCTGCTTCTTTGGCTGCTGTTGTGATTGCGCGTTTTGCCGAGGGAGCATCTGACTTTGGATGGGGAGCCCTGGTCTTTGAGCCGCAGTTGCAGTTTTTTCCATTGTGCATCGCTGATATGTACAACCAGTTTCACCTGGCAGTTTTTCTGTTTGAAGGACTTGCTGCACTTTGTATATTCTGTTTGATGCCCAGAACCTCTTCTGGAAGTGGATGCAGATTTTGGATCAGTGCGTGCCGGTTCATGCTTGCACAGATTTTTCTTGAGAGTCTGCGGGCAGAAACACTGCGCATCGGCTTTGTCCGTGTTCAACAGGTGGAATGCGCTGTACTGCTTCTTCTAATGGCTCTCTTAATTCCAAGAAACAGCCGTAAAATGATGATACAGTCTGTGGCTGCAGTACTGATAATGGTTGGTGTTTCAGTTTTTGCTGAGTTTGCACTGGATAAAATAACGATTATTCCGGCCCCGGCTGTATATTTGCTGTTGTGTAGTGCACTGACCGGGTGCGGTGTTGTGCTCTGCTGTATGATTCGGCATGTTTGTACCGGCAGAAGTCATTGAATCATCCGGATGATATATCACGCTGTACGAAATTGGAGGTGACTGGATGACCAGAAAACTGATTTCAATTTCAGAGATTGAACATTGTCTTTCAGAAGCACCAGATTCAGAAGAGTGTCTGTCCGTGCTGATAGAGAAAGTCGGTCAGATAAAGGCTTTGAAAAGTGTACTATGCGGTGAGTGTCCGTCGTATGTCCGCATGGAAGGCGCTACCTTTCCCGGACGGTGTAAACGGCTTGGTTTCTGGTTTCCTGAGGACTTTTCCTGCGGATATTGTGAGGCCAACGAAAGACGCAAGCGTATGCGTTTTTAAGATGGGAGAAGTGAACTGTTGCGCACGTTTCTTGATACGATTGAAGTTGTGCTTCTGGATATAGACGGGACTGTTCTCGACTTTGATGCCTGTGTTGTTGAAACCATGAGGGAAGGGTTTTGTCAGTTTGGCCTGCCGGAGTACGAGCCCTGGATGTTTGAATATTTCAAAGAAATAAATGATATTCTTTGGAAACAGCTGGAACGCGGGGAGATTACACAGCAGGAACTGTTTGCCGTAAGATGGAAACGGATTTTGGAACGGATTGGTATAGCGTTTGATGGTTCACAGATGGAACAGTTTTTTCGTCAGAAACTGTTAAACAGCGCTATACCTGTTCCTGGCGCAGGAAAACTGCTTGAGACACTTGCATGCCGATATGAACTCGGGGTTGCCAGCAATGGTCCGTATGAGCAGCAGAGGCGGAGACTGACACTTGCTGGATTTGCGGACCACTTTACATATTTCTTTGTCTCTCAGCGCATCGGATGCGCAAAGCCGGATCCACGCTTTTTTAAGACGGCAATGAATGAAATGAATGAAGGCCGGCTCCGTTGTGGAAAACCGCAGGTTAAGCCTGGAGAGGTACTTATGGTTGGCGATTCCCTGACTTCTGATATGGATGGTGGAATCGGCTTTGGCATGAAAACATGCTATCTGGATCATAAGGAAGCTGGTCCGGATGGAAGACCGGTTGATTTAATCGTGCATTCACTCGGAGAACTGGCAGATATTGTGACAGGCGGTGACTCAGGAAATGCGTGAACGGCTTAAGCAGGCGATAAAGTCAGCTGAAGAAATCGGGTGCCGGTGTCTCGTCTGCGGTGAATTGTTCCATGGGACTGAATCGGGGCTGGCATGCCGGAATGGTCACACAGTTAATGTTAACCGGAAAGGCTGCTTTAATTTCCTGAGCAGGCCTGTATCTGGCGTATATGACAAGGAACTGTTTTCTGCAAGGCACCGGGTTCTTGAAGCCGGGTATTATGACGCAGTCGTGGATCAGATCATTTCAAAGATACCGGATGACGCAGTTGTGCTGGATGCAGGTTGTGGAGACGGATATTATCTGAAAGAGATAAGGAAAAGGCGGAGCAGATGCAGACTTGCCGGTGCAGATATCAGCAGGGATGCTGTTGAGACCGCTGCAGACAGTCAGGGACTGTGGTGTGTAGCAGATATGCGCCGTCTACCTTTTTGTGACAACACATTTGATGTACTGCTGAATATTCTCTCACCGGCGGATTATGCGGAGTTCCGACGTGTGCTTAAGCCTGACGGCATTCTGATCAAGGTTACGCCTGGTGCCTCATATCTTGCAGAAATCCGCGCAATGCGCGGCATGCCGGCAGGACAGGAAAGTGCAGCGGGGGAATACCTGAGCAGTCAGATGCATTGCATTGATGCTGACCGCGTAACAGAAACAATGAATATTATACCTGAAATCTGGGAAAGCTTTGTCCGCATGACACCGCTTAATCAGGATTTGATGGAAGATGAACGGACTGCGCTTTATGTGCATCCTTCAAAGACGATTACGATCGATCTCAACATTCTGACTGCTGATTTCAGGACTGAATGATGCATAAAAAAATCATTTCCGATGCCTGATTTGGATATAACTTTTTTTTCGGATACTTGAATTAAGCCTGCGTATGATGTATGATTGGTTCGTATCGTTGTACACTCTGACATTCTTTTAACCAAGAAAAAGAACACTAGAACGGATGCTTTGAATGCGGGATATTGTCTTGCAGAACTGGGATGATCTTCAAAAGGCTGTTTTTGATGATGTGTGGGATGAGAAGGTTAAGCGGTATCGGGACAGTCGGATTTATCGGGGATGCAGCGATCTCGACTGGTCTTTGACACCATCGCTGAACAGAATATGCGGCCATGATCTTTCACTTGAATTCCAGGTGCTGCGCAGTTTCCGGAAATACGGATATGCAGAACTGGCAGATTATACGGAGACATGGAAACTGCTTACGGTTGCCCAGCATCACGGATTGCCGACACGGCTGCTTGACTGGACCTATTCACCTCTGGTTGCAGCACATTTTGCAACGGAAGAT
Organism: Clostridia bacterium; assembly: GCA_017469025.1. GTDB lineage: Bacteria > Bacillota > Clostridia > Christensenellales > Aristaeellaceae > Ventricola. The sequence continues at coordinate 9,246 of JAFUHD010000103.1, read as the reverse complement.
ATATCAAAGTATGATCGTGATGGCGTGATTTTCTGTCTGAATGTACCGGATTTCAAGCCGTTTCTTCCTAAAGAACTGCGGAAACGTCTGGAAAAGACAAGCAGCAATATTTTTTCCATCGGGATGCTTGAGAAAGCAGCGCCTATGTTGGAAGATCTTGCTCTTATGACGGATGAACCTTTTGCGCTGTTCTTTGAACCGTCATCCATGATTGACCGGATAGCCAATCAGTATGCGCTGTTTTCAGTTGTCAGTGATCCATCAGTGTTGCTTGATGAGATTCTGAGCAAACATCAGATAGACTGTATCCGTTTCATCATCCCGAAGGAAGTTAAGCTGGAAGTTCGGGACAAACTTGACTACATCAATATTTCGGAGCGTATGATCTATCCTGGTCTTGATGGAATCTGCAGATGGATCACAAGACGCTATTCTGATCTTGGTCCTGTCTATAACAAAAGACATGGTCAATAATTACGATGGCAAAGCGGTAACGCTTTTCCATAGATTGCTTCTTTTCGTGCCTAATCCACTATTTTTCATTTTTTGGAGGAACAGATCATGAAGAAAATCATCTGCATGGCTCTGGTACTGACATTTGCAATCGCGATGTTTGCATCTGCACAGGCCGCGACGACTGTTACCATCTGGCACACCTTTACTGATGCACAGCAGGCTGCACTTGAAAAGTATGCTGCAGACTTTAACGCAAGCCAGAATGAATACGAAGTAGTCGTAGAATCCCAGACGTATTCCGGATTCCTCGACAGTGTTTACAATGCTGTTGCCAATGGCGTTGGACCGAACATTATCATCAACTATGCTTCTACCGCTGCTGACTATGTCAAGGACGGACTCTGCGTTGATTTGAGCAAGTACGTATTTGATCCGGAAATCGGCATGGCAGACATCTATAATTCTCTGCCTGAGGCGATCAAGACGGAGACCACCGGTTTCATTGACGGCGGCATGCATGCGCTTCCGGCCGTTACCACCGGTCCTATCCTTTTCTACAACAAGACCCTGTTTGATGAACTTGGACTGTCTGTTCCCACCACCTGGGAAGGCATTGCCGAAGTTTCCAAGACCATCTATGAGAAGAAGGGCATCGCCGGTTTTGCAGCCGACTCTCTTACCGATATGATGCAGTCTCTCATGATTCAGTCCGGTTCGGGCTACATCGATGTTGAGAACAAGTCTGTTCTGTTTGACACCGATACCGCCAAGTCCTGGCTGAAGTGGTTTGGCGATAACTGCCAGGCAGGCTACTTTGCCCTCAATCCGACGGGTGATTACTGGTCCAATGACTTTAATGCCCAGCTGGTTGCATGCTATCTCGGTTCCTGCGCAGGCGCACCGTACATTGTTCCGGATGGATTCGAGTATGCGGTTGCTCCGATGCCGAAGGCCATTGATGTTGCCTGGTTCCCGTCCTGGAACCGCGGTCCCATTGTCTTCACCAAGGACGAGGCTTCCGATCGTGGCGCTTATATGTTCATCAAGTATTTCCTGACGCCGGAAGTGAATGCTGACTGGGCAGCTGCCATGAATGCACTGTCCCCGTATGGAACCACCCAGAACAGCGAAGCGTATGCTGCATTTGCAGCCTCTCTTCCGGAAAGCCTCAAAGCTGTGCAGGATAACCTGGATGTTGCCGGCGCTCTTCCGAGCATTACCGGTTCCTATGCTGTCCGCAATGCGCTGCAGGATGCTGCCATCTCTGTTGCCGGCGGTATGGATGCCAATGATGCGATGGCTGTCTGCGTAAGCACCAGCAATGCTGCACTTCAGGAATAATAGAATAGTTATCCCAAACTGCTTAATGGGCTGGCAATCGGCCAGCCCATTTCGTTCATATGGCGTAAGACAGGGATTTCCGTAAGTAATGGCAGCCGGTTATGAAACATGCTGGAATTGTCTGCTGAGCGGATATAACGCTGTCTGGTTCAGGAATCCGCCAGTGGATAGAAATAATTACCTGCTAGGTGTTCTTCTCGAAAAAACATGACAGGAGATAAACGATTATGCGCGTTGTACTCGATCACATAACCAAACAGTTTGACGATGTCATTGCAGTCAATGACTTTTCAGCCGTACTCGAGAGCGGTGAGCTGGTCTGCCTCCTTGGTCCGTCCGGCTGCGGGAAAAGCACGATTCTGAATATGCTTTCGGGTATTTTGCCTGTCACGCGGGGAACCATTATGTTTGACAATGACGACGTTACCACCATGCCGCCGGAAAAGCGTGGAATTGGTCTCGTCTTTCAGAACTATGCACTGTATCCGCACATGACGGTTATGGGAAATATATGCTTTCCACTGGAAACACAGCGTGTCCCCAAAGCCGAGCGGATTGAACGTGCAAATGAAATCGCCAAGCTTGTACATGTAGATATGCTCATGAACCGGAAACCGGGCGAATTGTCAGGCGGCCAGCAGCAGCGTGTTGCCATAGCCCGTGCTCTGGTCAAGAATCCACGCCTGCTTCTGCTGGACGAACCACTTTCCAATCTGGATGCGCGCCTGCGTCTTGAAATGCGGGAGGAAATCCGCAGAATTCAGCAGAAAACCGGAGTAACAACGATTTTTGTTACACATGACCAGGAGGAAGCCATGTCCATTTCGGACAGGATCATCCTCATGAAAGCCAGTCTGCTGCAGCAGAACGATATTCCTCAGAATCTGTATAATCAGCCGGTAAACCAGTTTGTTGCTGATTTCCTTGGAAATCCGCCGATCAACAATATTCCGGGAACACTCAGGGATGGTGTCTTTACAGCACAGGATGGACGGGCAAAAGCCATTATTCCTGAATTCAAAGGATTAACCAGTCAGAATCCCGTCAATCTTTCAGTCCGCTCTGAGAGTTTCATTCTTGATGAAAACGGTCCGATTGAATGTCAGGTAACCAGAGTCTACCAGATGGGCAAAGAGGAAATGGCTTACTTCAATTTCGGCGGTACGACATTCAGTGCGTACATTGATGCTGAAAAGAATCTTGTGGTTGGCTCGACAGTCCGTCTTTCTCTCAAGCGGCGCGGCGTCTTTGTATTTGACAGAGAGACAGGGGAGAGAATACGATGAAAAAGAACACCGTACAGGAAAGAAAGATTGAGAATAAGAGCTTCCTTTCGAAAATAGAGCCCTTCCTTTACCTGCTTCCCTTCCTGATTGGTCTTGTGGTCTTTACCTTGTATCCAGTCATCAATGTTGTGTTGATTTCCTTCAAGGAAGGGTATTCGCACCTGAGCCGCAATTTTACAGAGTGGGGCCTGGGGAACTATGAAACGGTTCTTGCAGATCCAAGATTTGGACAGGCAATTTCCAATACGATCAAATACGTATTGCTGGTTGTTCCGATTTCAACCTGTCTGTCGATCGTGATTGCCAATCTGCTGAATCAGAAATTGCGTTTTTCGGCACTGTTCCAGACAGCGTATTTTCTGCCAATGGTAACCTCCATTACGGCAGTCGGTCTGGCCTGGAAGCTCATGTACAACAAGAACTTCGGTATTATTAACTATCTGCTTTCATTCTTTGGTGTAGACAAGATTCCATGGCTTGAAAATGCACAGTGGTCCATTCCTGCACTTGTCATTTTCGGCATCTGGAATATCCTGCCGTTTACAATCATTCTGCTTCTGAGCGGCCTTCAAAACATTGATCCGCTTTATTACACAGCGGCAAAGGTAGACGGTTCCAGCAGTCTCCGGATTTTTTTCCGGATCACCATTCCGCTTCTTGCACCGACGATTTTCCTGGTGTGCATCATCAATACAATTTCGTGTTTTAAGGTATTCTCTGAACTGTATCCGCTCTTTAATGGAAAGCCGGGACCCTTCAATAATCTCTATACGGTTGTGTATTATATACGTTATGCCATGATGGAAAACCGGAAATACGGTATTGCAGCAGCTGCTGCGATAATCCTGTTCATGTTCATTTTTGTGTTTACCATGGTTCAGCATTTTATCCAGAATCGTACGAGGAGGTAGCTTATGAAACAGAAAGTGACACGTTTCCTGGTTTACCTCTTTCTGATTATCGGTGGCCTGATAATGCTGCTGCCGTTCTTCTGGATGTTTTCATCTGCTTTTAAAACAACCCAGGAGATTAACAAATTCCCGCCGCAGTGGCTGCCAAGTTCCATCAGTCTCGTAAACTTCCAACGCGCTTTTGCTATGGCACCTTTTGCCAGATATTTTGTCAATTCCATTCTGGTTATGGTCTCATCTGTTGGTATTACAACGTTTACGACCATACTGGCTGCATTTGCGTTTTCGAAGCTGCATTTTCCGGGACGCAGTCTGATTTTCTCAATGCTGCTGGCTTTGATGATGATCCCCTTCGAGATGCTGATCATTACGAACTACTCAACAGTAGTACAGCTGAAACTCTGGGATACCATACCTGCATTGATCCTGCCATTCACCAGTTCAATCTTCTACACTTATATTTTGAAGAATTTCTTTGATTCAATCTCTGACAGCCTGTACTGGTCTGCGAGAATAGATGGATCGTCGAACTGGCGGTATCTGTGGAAGGTCATGGTGCCGATTGCGCGGCCTTCTCTGACAACGATTATTCTTCTGAATGGATTGGCAAGCTGGAACAGCTTTATGTGGCCGATGTATGTCATTGCCAGTGACAAGAACCGGACGCTCCCATGGGGCCTTCAGGTCTTTACTACTGAAGCTGGATCTTATCCGGAACTCCTCATGGCAGCTTCAACAGTCGTAGTTTTCCCAGTAATCATTCTGTTCTTCTTCTGCCGTAAATACATTGTCCGCGGTGTTGCACGTGGAGGATTGAAGGGCTGATTCAAAAACAGGATCCGGAATACAATCCGGGTCCTGTTTCTTATTGTCATACAGGTCCCGAAATATCTTCATGAAAGTCCGTACCGATCCGAATCACAGCTATGAAAAACAGGGACCATGGCATGAATGCATATATGGGGCAGATCAAGCAGGAACGTTTCAACATGAGAATACAGAAAAAGCTTTGTTAAACTAGGCATAGCATAGTGAAATGAAATGGCATGGCGAATAAGGAAAGTGTATTCCTCTGGCCAGACAGAAAGGAGGTGATTTATTTTTCGGTTTTTTAAAAAAAATAATTGACAACAAAAGGTTCCAGTGATAGAATACTGCCGTTGTCGAAACGTGGGTAGGTTCCCGAGTGGCCAAAGGGAGCAGACTGTAAATCTGCCGGCTCCGCCTTCGATGGTTCGAATCCATCCCTGCCCACCATTTTCGCGGAAATGGCGGAATTGGCAGACGCGCTAGATTCAGGTTCTAGTGAAAGCAATTTCATGCAGGTTCAAGTCCTGTTTTCCGCACCAACCGGAAATCCTTTATCGAGGGTTTCCGGTATTATTTTTTTCCTTCGGGAATTGATTTGACCACAATGTTGACCACAATTCAAAAGAATCCACTCAGATCCCGGCTTGTCTAAAATGGAGAACAAGATATTTTTCGTTTTATCACCCACTTATCACCCGGCTGTGGTATACAGTGGGTGGGTGATAAATTTGCCGGAGGCGAGCGGCATTGTTTGACAAGCGGCTGATTAACATAATCAACAAGCTTCGGGGTTATAGGAATGAGCGTGAATGGTTTGAGGCAGCGGAGCCAGGTGAATACATCTCAGCGCTCTCCAATGCAGCGGCATACGAAGGCTAAAAGATGGGTTATTACATCTGGGACATTCACGACAAAACAGATGAAATCACAGGTACACATAAAGCCTGCATAAAATGGATACGGCTCATGGAGTCTGTGTGCTTGCAATATGATTATACAAAGCTGTGACTTAACAGTCACTCATATATTTTACGTCAATAGTCCTATCTATTGACGTTTTATGGTATATGGCTCACAGAAAAAGATCGTGTACAATCTGCAGACGACAGAGAGAAAAATATAATAAGGACTATTGGCTGTAAAACTGGACAAGGATAAAAATAACAGCCGGGGCTGATCAATATGGGTAAAAACCGTTCAAGGCATTCTTCTTGTTAGCATCCGGAGATGCTGGGCTGGCTTTGAAAACATAATAAAGAAGAACCTATGCCGTATACATCACTCCGGTCATAGGTTCTTCTTTTACGGTTATAAATTTTCTTGCTTTCGATTTTTCGGGTTGACGGGGTAAAGGACCAGGTAATCCGCTGCTCGTTTTCAAGCGCTTTCCTTGCCTTTTTGCTCATTTTTTCCTTTGGAACAAAGTTCTTCATTGTTTGTCTCTCCTTATTTATGCAGCATTCTTTCAAGTTTCATCATCGTCGTCATAGCTTCCTCTGTTGTAGAAAAGGTAGGCATTATAACTGGCCTGTGCTGCCTCGCTGGCTTTCTTTTCTCGCCATGCGGCGACATCGGAGCAGATTGCGAGCATTTCATCAACCAGCATTTCTTCACTGTGCGGTCTGACATGGAGAACGTAGTTTGTCATTCGGTCAATTGCTTTCGGCGCACCGAGCTGTCTGGCCATCAGCCTAGCCAATTCTTCAGAAAAACCAAGTGATAGAACTGCAGACACGAGACGGTCTCTCGCGTTTTTGTAGCTGTTTTGTGTCTGGTTCATTTAATGCCTCCATCTTTTCTGCACTTCATTATATCACAGGGCTACGCTGATAGCAAACTGACTAGGGCTTGAAAAGGCACCGGAATATCATAGCAAAGTAAAATATGGAATAAGAACGGTGCACTGATATGATAAAATGACGACAGACAGTAGAGAATAACTGATGACGAAAGCCAAATCTGTTGTTCCCGTGAAGGCGAAAAGATGAAAACCGTGCAGTTTTCATTGACGCGGGAAAAAGAAAAAGGTATACTCACGCATGTTTTATCACTGGTGCAAGAACAGCAGGAAGGATGTACCATATGAGCAAAGTACCTGAGATGTTTGGAAGCATGGTTTTCGGAGATTCCGTCATGCGTGAATGTCTGCCCAAGGATGTTTATCGTGCCCTTAAACATACCATGATGGAAGGGACGTCGCTGAATCCTCAGATTGCAGATGTTGTAGCCAATGCAATGAAAGACTGGGCAGTGGAAAAAGGTGCCACCCACTTTACGCACTGGTTTCAGCCTCTGACCGGTATTACAGCTGAAAAGCATGATGCGTTTATTTCTCCTGTCAATGATGGAAAGATCATTATGGAGTTTTCCGGAAAAGAACTGATTAAGGGAGAACCGGATGCCTCTTCATTTCCATCAGGCGGTCTCAGGGCAACTTTTGAAGCACGCGGCTATACGATGTGGGACCCGACCAGTTATGCATTCATTAAAGATGATACGCTTTGCATTCCTACAGCGTTCTGCTCTTACAATGGTGATATTCTTGACAAAAAAACACCGCTGCTGCGCAGCATGGAGGCAGTTTCCCGGCAGGCCAGACGCGTACTTGAGCTGTTTGGCAAGAAGGTAGTACGGGTAACCACGACGGTTGGACCGGAGCAGGAGTACTTCCTCATTTCAAAAGAAGATTATCAGAAACGGCCGGATCTGATTTTGACTGGTCGCACCCTTTTCGGGGCGAAAGCCCCCAAAGGTCAGGAACTGGATGATCACTACTTTGGTTCAATTCGTCCGCGTGTTAAACGTTTTATGGCCGAGCTGGATGAGGAGCTCTGGAAACTGGGCATCTATTCAAAGACAGAACACAATGAGGTTGCACCCGGTCAGCATGAAATGGCTCCGGTTTTCACAACAGCCAATCTGGCAACCGATCACAATCAGCTGACCATGGAACTGATGCGGCGTGTTGCGGATCGACATGGTCTTGTATGTCTGCTGCATGAAAAACCTTTCGAAGGTGTAAATGGATCCGGCAAGCACAATAACTGGTCTCTGTCAACTGATGACGGGGAAAATCTGCTGGAGCCCGGGACTACACCTATGGAAAATGCACAGTTCCTGCTGTTCCTCACGGCAGTTATCAAGGCGGTAGATGAATATCAGGATCTGCTGCGCATCAGCGTGGCAAGTGCGGGAAACGACCACAGACTCGGTGGGAACGAAGCGCCGCCGGCAATTGTATCCGTTTATGTTGGCGATGAACTGGAGGCAGTGATTCAGTCTATTATTGAAGGAACGGACTACAAACAGGGCGGAAAGAGAAGTATGGATATCGGCGTAACAGCTTTGCCGCCGATTCCGCAGGATACCTCGGACAGGAACCGCACAAGTCCGTTTGCATTTACCGGAAACAAATTTGAATTCCGCATGCCGGGGTCGTCATTCAATATCGCTTGCGCAAATATCATGATCAATGCAGCAGTGGCGGATGAACTCATGCAGTTTGCGGATGAACTTGAACAGGCTGTGGACTTTGAAACCACGCTCAATCATCTGATCCGCAGGGAGCTTACTGCCCACAGCCGGATTTTATTCAATGGAAACGGGTACAGTGACGAATGGACGATTGAAGCGGCAAGACGCGGGCTGCTCAATCTGCCGTCAACACCGGAGGCACTGCTACACTATACGGATCAGAAAAATGCCGATATGTTTGCCAGACAGGGGATTTATTCCATGCAGGAAATCCGTTCTCGTCAGGATATTTTCATGGAAGAATATGCAAAGACCATTCATATCGAGGCTATGACAAGTCTTGATATGCTGGACAGAATGATTATTCCGGCATGTATCGAGTACAGCAGCGAACTGGCGCGGGGTGTAGCGACAAAGGCACAGATTGGTATCGAGGCAAAAGCGGAGAAAGCGGTTGTTGAACAGCTGACCGAGAAAACAGCCCAATTGATGACAGCCAGGGATGACCTGGTTGAAGCGGTTGCCCGTGAACCGGGAACGCTAAATGAACGCGGTATCTATCAGCATGAGGTAGTGATTCCGGCTATGAACCGCGCAAGGGCGATAGCTGACGATCTTGAACACCGTGTAGCCAAAAAGTACTGGCCCATGCCGACGTATGCTGACCTGATGTTCTATGTCTGATTTTTGCCTTTTCAGTGACTGTGGAAATGGTACATAGCATCCGATACTGATGTGTCTGCCAATTTGGAGGAAAGAGATATGCAGCCTTTTAACGCAACATCTATTTTGCTGCCACAGGGAGTGGAGATGGAAAAATGGGCGGTTATTGCCTGTGATCAGTTTACCTCACAGCCTGATTACTGGGAGGCTGTAGAGCAAACAGTTGGAACAGCACCGTCTGCTCTGTCCATGATATTCCCTGAAGTCTGGCTTGATCATGACCGCGAAGTACGCATAGGTGCTAT
>JAFUHD010000016.1 GCA_017469025.1 Clostridia bacterium | reverse complement strand
GCAAGATACATCTTCTACGGTTCTATTACTTGCTATTGTATCATTAAGTACTTTATGTACCTCAGAAAAAAAGACCGACAGTGCAAATGAATAACGACCTTCTCTCAGTCTAAAAATGCAAGTGTCAACGCAAAATCTTGCATTTTCGGTAAAAAAATCAACGTTTACTAAAAGTGTGTTTTTATACACACAAAACATCTTTTGTCGGACGAATCATGTATTTCATAAATGTTGACTCCTTTAATGACATAGTCGTGCTTTCGGCACCGTATCAATTGCAGTTGTCATGATTTGACAAACCAGCATGAAATGCTGGGCCATCTCCTTTAATGACATAGTTGTGCTTTCGGCACCGTATAATAAGCAGTTGTCATTGTTTGACAAACCAGCACAAGGTGCTGGGCCATCTCCTTTAATCTTTCGGCACCATATCAAGGGCAGTTGTCATTGTTTGGCAAACCAGCACAAGGTGCTGGGCCATATCCTTAATGACATAGTCGTGCTTTCGGCACCATATCAATGGCAAATGTCTTTTTTGCCAAACCGGTGCGGGGCAGACTTTGGGCAGCACGGTGTATCCTTTGTTTCACTTTGTAAGACGTTACAGGATGGAGAAAAGTTCCCGAAAATCAGGATTATTATGTCTTCAAAACAGATAAGAATCAAGTGTCCGGATGGACAGGTTTGGATCAGGTGTGCTGTTTTGTCTTGTGAAGCAGCAGGGGATTTGATAGAATGACAGCAGGTCCGTCTGCGGGAATAACAAACAGCAATGAATGGCAGATGAGGCAGGAAGGAGAACGAATATGCAGCGGCTGAAAGGATTCCTCATGTCTTATATGGGGGAATGCATGCTCTTTACAGCAGTCTGCTTTGCGTTGACATCTGCAGTGTATCTTACTTGGCTGTATCGTCTGACGGCAGCTGTCAGTGCAGTCCAGGCGGATGTAATCAGCATGGTGATCGGCTATCTTTTTCAGGCGGCGGGGACAGCGCTAGGCGTCTGCTCATTCAGGAGAAGCACGGAGCCGGATGATGTCAGGAATCTGTTCTGGATGTGTCTGATTCTATTTTTCCTGATGTCTCTTCCCGCACTTCTGGGTTCGGCAGTTCCGGTCATCCTGTTCTTTGGATTCGTCCTGAACCTGCTTTGCGGGATGATAGCCGCGTTCTATCTCTATATACCGGCAAGGTATATGGAAAAAGGCCAGGCGGTTGTATTTGGAGCCGGTTACGGCATTGCAACAGTGCTGGTCTGGTTTTTGACGATTCTCGGAGGACGCAATCTGCTGCAGTCACAGGCGTCACTGATTTTCTGTTTTGCACTGGGTGTTGCAGCTGCACTCCTGGGTGTCCGGATTTTTGAAAAGATGAAGAACAGTGAAGCATCCGCAACGGATATATCCAAAGCGAAGAATCAGTCCGGAGAACTGTCATCGGAAACGCTGTATCTCATGGGGATCACAGTATTCCTGATGAGCCTGGTCAAAAATCTTGGATTCAGTTTTCCTTCGACAGATCTGGCAGTCGGCGTCAAACTGGAACTGTCCCGCCTTTTCTATGGGGCTGGCCTGGTGGCAGCCGGTATTATCAGCGAACGAAACCGGAAATACGGCGCAATCTGTACCATGGCCGCACTGGCGATTCCATTTGTGATGCTGACGATAACGGATGAACCTGTACCGAGGTTTATCAGCTGGAGCCTTGATTATCTGTTTTATGGCTTTTTCTCGGTATTCAGGGTTGTTCTATTCCTTGACGTGGCGGGCAGAACCCGTCAGTATTACCTTGCACCTCTCGGACTTGCAATGGGACGGATCGGTGATGCAGCTGGTACGGCATTCTGTATCGGTCTGACCGGACACAGGATCATCCTGGTTGCTTTCACAACGCTTCTGTTTATGCTGACCATTTTCTTTTTCTTTCGTCTTTTGCACGTTGTCTATGAACCGGCAAAGGAACATGTACGGAGTGAGCGCGAAATATTTGAAGCATTTGCCATCCAGCATGACCTTTCCATGAGGGAAAAAGAAGTGCTGAGGCTGCTGTTATCTGAGCGTTCCAATGCAGAGATTGCAGGTGCGCTGTTTGTATCCGAAAGTACGGTTAAATATCATGTACACAATATCCTGCAGAAAACAGGATGCAAGTCAAGACAGGACCTTGTAAAGCAGTATACGATATCCCTTTTTCCGCGGCTTCAGTCATCCTGACTGAGGCCTTTTTGTTTGACCGTATACAGTACATTTGTTATAATACTCAGGCTAAATCAAATGCATTGGAACAGAAGGGATCATACTATGAAAATACTCGGTTTCCTCTGGAAGGGGATCGATGCACTGGCGCGGGCTGTGATTGGCCTGATTGCCAAAGTAGCACCCGGTCTGGGAGAAAAGTGTCTGGCGCTCTGGAACAATACGGAGCTGATCAGCTATCTCTTTGCCGGCGTGGCGACAACCGTTGTCAATTATCTTGTTTACTGGTTTGCAACCCGTATTCTGCACATGACAGTCATGCCGGGAACCTGGACGGCATGGGTGTGTGCCGTGCTGTTTGGATACTGGGTCAATAAGACATTTGTCTTTAAAACACACTGTCCGGATATGGGCGCGCTGCTGCGGGAAGCTGTAAGCTTTTTCTCCATGAGGCTTGTATCCCTTGGCGCAGAGACACTGCTGATGTTCCTGACAGTGGAAGTGCTGCATTTCAATGACTTGGTTATGAAACTGGTGATTAATCTGGTGGTCATCGTACTGAATTATGTGTTTTCCAAACTCTTTGTCTTTAAGAAAAAGTGAGGATATCATGAAAAAGAATGTATTCCTGTGGACAGTTTTCCTGCTTCTGGTCCTGGCCTGTTCAGGGCTGACAGATGGTATTTCCGTAAAGGCTAGGGACATAGAAGCCTCAAAAACACGGGACAAAGCGGTCACTAACATTCTGATAATGCTGCAGGAAGAGGATAAAACCCTCATGATGGCTGTTGCATCCTTCAATACGGCGACGGGGAAGGCGGTTATGACTTCGCTGAGCCCCAGCCTGATGGTCGAGATCCCGGAAACCGGCAGTGAGGTCCCGCTGTCAGACGTCTATGCACTGGGAGACAGAAAATCCAAAGGGCTGCTGGCTGTACGGACGGTGAACCGCCTGCTGGATCTGAATATCGGCATGTATATGGCGATGGATATGAGCATGATCCCATCGCTTGTGGAAACTGTGGAGAGCACGTGGATTACACCGACGGTAGAGGAAGACCGTGAACTCGGACTGGAAGAAGACACCTGGGCGCTGGATGGTGAACAGACGCTGGCTTACATGAAGCTGAAACTGCCGGAGGATGAGCCGGAGAAGAACCGCTCATATGAGGTCATGATTCAGCTGCTCAGACAGGCGGCAGAACAGGATTTCATGAGCATGATGGGTGTCGGCAAGACGCTTCTATCCTCCATGGATACAAACGTGGGGATTATGTCAGCAGTATCGCTTGGATCCAGTCTGAAAGGCGGAGCACACCATACCGATTTGTTCCTGCCGCAGGCAGAGGCGGTACTGGAGCAGAATCCGCTTCATGCTGACGCAGCACTGATGCAGCAGCTGCTGACGGAGGTTGTGTATGAATGAAGAAATGTCAGCGCTGGCCAGGGCGGTCAGGCAGGCCAGCTTTCGACTGGCAGCCACAGACAGCACAGCACGGTCAGCCCTTCTTACCAGCATAGCTGAGGCACTGGTAGCCGGAAAAGAGATGGTATTTGAGGCAAACCGGGCGGATGTGGAAGCTGCAAAGAAGGATGGGATTGCGGAACAGCTGATTCACAGGCTTGTTTTTGACGAACATAAACTTCAGGATGTTGTCGCTGGTCTGCGGGCACTGGCAGAAATGCCGGATCCCATCCACCGGATGCTCCGGGATACGGAACTTGCGGATGGACTTCGGCTGAGGCAGGTTACCTGTCCGATTGGCGTTATCGGTGTTATTTTCGAATCAAGACCGGATGCACTGGTACAGATCGCAGGACTTTGTCTGAAAAGCGGAAATGCCGTGCTGCTCAAGGGCGGCATTGAAGCACTCAGGACGAATCAGGCGCTGTATGAGATTATTCGTGGGGAAACCATCCGGACAGCATTTCCGGCTGTGGACTGGATTGGATTTCTAAAAAGCCGTGAGGAAGTTACGGAAATGCTCCGGCTGGATGATCTCATAGATCTTATCATTCCGCGCGGCAGCAATGCCTTTGTCAAGTATATCATGGACAACACCCGTATTCCGGTGCTGGGACACAGCAGCGGCATCTGCCATGTATATCTGGACAGGACAGCAAAGCCTCAAATGGCGGCATCCATTGCCGTGGATGCCAAAACACAGTATCCGGCAGCCTGTAATGCAGCGGAAACGCTCCTCGTACATAGCGGTGCGTCAGAAGCGCTGATATGCGCGTGCAGGGCTCTTAAGACGGCCGGCGTGCATCTTAAGGCAGATCTGCGGGCAGCAGCCATCCTTTCTGCTGACGGTATTGAGACAGCGTCTGTTTCTGAGCCGGATTACAGCCACGAGTACGGCGGCCTGACAATGAATGTGCACATGGTAGACAGCCTGGATGAAGCGATAGATCACATTAACCGGTATGGTTCTCACCATACAGACTGTATCGTTACAGAAGATGCCGCAGCGGCAGCACATTTTGAAGCCCTTGTTGACTCAGCTGGCGTGTATCATAACTGTTCTACGCGGTTTGCTGACGGTTACAGATACGGATTTGGTGCAGAGGTAGGTATTTCAACCGGCAAGATTCATGCCCGCGGCCCCATGGGGCTGGATGGACTGTGTTCTTATAAGTTTGTTTTATCTGGCAGCGGCGACTGTGTTGCTGATTTTGCCAGCGGCAGAAGAACATTTACGCATATCAATCGAATGGAGCAGCAATCATGAGAAAAGCATTGACATTGCTTTTGCTTCTGTGTCTGTGCCCGGTACTGGGGCTGGCAGATTCCAAACCCGGACAGCCTGACAAAGTGGTATATCTGACTTTTGATGATGGACCTAAAAAGGCAACACCGGAGCTGCTGGATATTCTGGACGAACTGGATGTTCCTGTAACCTTTTTTCTGGTTGGATTACAGGTGCGTGCGTTTCCTGAATACACCAGGATGATCTATGATCGCGGCGACGTAATTGCCTGTCATACGATGGATCATTCATCCAGTGACATTAAGGAAGAACCTGCCCGTCTTGAACGGGTTTTCAGCAGGTTTATTGATGAAGTGCGGACTGCGTTGAATGAGCCATCCTTCACCACAGATCTGTTTCGGTTTCCGGGCGGCAGTACCAGTTATCCTTACCGTTCAAAAAAACAGGTTGTGGATCTTGGGTGGTCGTGGTTTGACTGGAATGCCATGACAAGGGATACGTATGAGAATATGGATGCCGCCGCAATTTTACGAAGCGTCCGTAATTATACAAACGATCAGCCGGTAGTGATTCTGCTTGCGCATGATGGAAAAGGGTTTACCCGGAAGGCATTGCTGGATATTGTGGCGTTCTATCGGGAAAACGGCTATGAATTCCGGAGACTTTCTGCTTCCATGGAGGAAAGGCGGATTCTTGCCAGGTGTCCTTCGCGCATGGGTTTGCCGGATACCGGCCCTGCAGGCCGGCTGCTGCTTGAGAGTGCGCTTCAAAATCGATAATAGAACAGGGGAATAATCATGCGCTGCAGCTGCCGCAGATGCGGAACATATATGATTCAGTCTGAAGGTAACAACTTTGGATGTGTTTGTCCGGAGTGTCTTAACCGTTGCCGGGACTGTATGGGAACCAATACAGTCATGAGTCCTGAAGAACTGCATGCAGTTCTTGCTGCACGTATCCGGGCAGATGCGGATGACGAAGACAGCGCAGATGATCCTGAAGGAATGGGACCGCCAACGCAGGATGACTGGATCGACTGAGAAGTCCTGAAACGATGAATAACGGCATATGCCGGTGAATAGGGAGGAATCTAATTGATAGCGATTGCAAGTGATCATGCGGGGTATCCGCTGAAGCAGGTAATTGCAGCGCATCTGAGGGAGGCAGGCATTGCATTCAGGGATTACGGTACGGACAGTGAAAAAAGCTGCGACTATGCAGTATTTGCCCAGCGTGCATGCAATGCTGTCATTTCAGGAGAATGCGAGCGTGCAATTCTCTGCTGTGGGACTGGCGTTGGTATTTCGATGGCAGCCAACAAAGTTCGTGGTATCAGGTGTGTCTGCTGTTCTGATCCATATTCCGCAGCCATGGGGCGCCGGCATAACGATGCCAACGCACTGGCAATTGGTGCGCGCGTGGTAGGAACAGAACTGGGATTAATGATCGTGGACAGTTTTCTGGGTGCCTCCTTTGAAGGAGAGCGTCATGCAAGGCGTGTCGGTCAGATTATGGCAATAGAACGTGGAGAATCCCTTGAATAGGGAGAGCGGAGGATAATATGTATCCGGATTTTGAACAATATGGGAAGCAGGCTGTTCAAAAAGCAATAGATGCGCTGAAAGCCGTTGGCGGCGGAACCGTGACGGTTCCGGCAGGCGTACATGTGACAACTGGTTTGGAATTTTACAGCAATACAGAGCTTCATCTTGAAGCCGGCGCTGTACTGAGCTTTTCAGACGATCCGGCAGACTACCCTGTCATTGATACCCGCTGGGAAGGATATGAGCAGAAAAGTTATCGTCCCCTGCTGTATGCCAAAGACCAGCAGAATGTCTTTGTAACCGGTTCAGGCACGCTTGAGGGAAATGGAAAGCAGTGGTGGGACAGTTTCCGCCGGAAGGAAAACAAGGCTGCCAGACCGTGTTTTATCGGGTTTGAGCAATGTGAAAATGTTCAGCTGCGGGACTTTCGTGTGCAGAACAGTCCGGCGTGGACGCTGCATCCGCTCCGCTGCAGTAATGTGCTGATTTCCGGTGTAAGCATTGTCAATCCGGCAGATTCGCCGAATACGGACGGCATTGATCCGGAAAGCTGTCAAAACGTGCGTATTATTGGCTGCCTCATCGATGTGGGAGATGACTGTATTGCCATCAAGGCGGGGACTGAGGATGCAAGGGAAAAGGTGCCCTGCGAGAATATAGCCATTACCGGCTGTACCATGGTTCATGGTCATGGCGGTGTGGTGCTGGGAAGCGAAATGAGCGGAAGCATCCGCCATGTAGCTGTGACAGGCTGTGTTTTTAACGGCACAGATCGCGGTATCCGTATAAAGACACGCCGCAGACGCGGCGGTTCCGTGGACGGGCTTACGGTCAGCGGGCTGATTATGCACGATGTGATTTGTCCGGTCGTAGTCAACATGATGTATTACTGCGGCAAGGATGGCCGGGAACCGTTTGTAGCGGATCCGAATCCACAGCCGGTAGATGAGACAACACCGTCTGTCCGTCATATCCAGCTGTCCAATATTCAGGTAAGCGGCTGCCGGAGTGCTGCTGTCTGTCTTTATGGCATACCGGAGTCTCCGATTGAAGATATTCGTCTCAACAATATGCATATCGAAATGGTGACGGATGAACCGAGCATTCCTGTTATGTGTGCCCGCTCGCATCCCATGAACCGTGCCGGTGTATACGCAGAATATGTAAAAGGACTTGATCTTAACGGACTTGTTCTGACCGGTGTAGAAGGACCGGAGCATCAGTTTGTCAGTGTAGAAACCATCTGAGTAAACAAAAAGGCGCTGTGTTTTTCACAGCGCCTTTTCTTTGGGAGGAGATACAGCAAGAACAAGCGGAAAGATGGAGGCTGCCAAAGTTCGATATGCAAAGAAAGCATGTTCCAGGGAATGGTTACATGCGAGCAGCGTCCAGAGGACGGGCATCATTGCGGTAAGGAGCAGTGGGAACCGTTTTTTATGATCACTGGTTTTTACAGAAGGGAGCAGGCTGATGATGGAAACAAGGCATGCGATCATCGTAACGGGTGTAATGAGCGTACGGAGACAGGCAGTAAAACCGGCAGTAACCGGTACGGCATATCCCTGTACATCCTGTGCTGACGTTCTGGTGAGGAGTGTCAATAAAGCATCCGAGAAAAGGTTGCGTCGAAGCAGAATACTTCCGACAAGCCATTTGCCAGCCCAGAGGCCGGCATATCCCAAAGACCATGCAAACACCGGAAAGAGAAGAATCCAAGGATGTGTTTTCCTGCTTTGAAGCACATAAACAGTCAGCGGAATGATGAGAGTCAGTATCGGGAAAGTTAGAAAATCGATGAAGGCTGTGCTCATGCCAGTCAGCAGGAATATAACAGGATAAGACCTGTTGCTGTGAAGTACCAGGAAACCTGCAATTATGGCGATCATAAAGCAGGGAGCATAGTGGAGACTGTTCATCAATGCGGGCGGGCAAAGACCTGCAAGGAGTGCGAAAAAGGCCATTACAGCCTGTTTCCCGTGTTTTGCCAATTCCACGGTGAATAGCAGCATTAACAGTATCTCTGTGATGGCCAACAGATACCGGATAGATCCAATACTGAAAAAGAGGAGCAGCGGCTTTAGAAATAAGAGATAGCCATGCCAGTACCGGGCGTAAGGTTCAGTTTCAGGAGCAGCCCCGTCCAGGCTTTCAAGAAGAGAAGATACTGGATCATATCCTGAGAAGCGTTCATTCAGCATGGCATTTTCTGCAAGGGTTTTATAGGGGGTAAAGACGGCTTCGCCAAGCATCAGTGCATCAGTAAAATTATCCAGACGGCTTTGATTATATCCCGGAATCACATAAGCGACGAGGCCTTCCTGGCCAATCAGTTCTGCGGAAACATGTACGTGTTTTTCAACAAGCGATGTTGGAATGGCATATATTCCGAGCATCAGAAGTGTGGATACAATGATACCGGCAACAAGAACAGACAGGAGAATACCGATTTGACGGGATAAATGCATGAAATTTCCTTTCTATTAAAGAAGTTGTGGGTGTGGTACAGCTGAAATTGCTGCAAACCCTGTGTCACTGCTTCAAGGTGATGGAATTCAAAGGAAAGAGCGGCGTTTCCGGAGCATATACTTCGAATGCCATAATAAATTGAATGCCGCGGGTTTTGCTGCCAATCTCATCCTGAGGCACACCTCTGAAATGAGCCCTATGTCAAAAGCAAAATTGAATATTCTTTGGATCGCTTTTGCGGATGCATAGACGACATTCTGAGATTTTTCGAGGAATGGAGAGGCTCAACATTAATGCTTTCGTAACTGGGTATAATAAGTTTGGAAGTATATTTCACAGGATCAGGCAGGAAATGGGGAATGCACTACAATCCGACTGAAATCCAAGACTGTTCGTCCTGGAAAACTGCTTTTCTAAAGAAACAATGTCCACACTGTATGACCACATGATTATACTTATATAATAACATCAAGCCCCGGAACCATTGCATAAGGCTCCGGGGCTTGATGTACTTTTGAAATTGTCAAACCTGGGCGATAGTGCACAATACGGCAAATCTCTAAACGTTCAGCACCGGTTGAGCAATGCTGTTGCACTTCGGAAAAACGGCACTGTGCACCGTACAGTCATGTTTACTTGATGACTTTTTCGGTTTCTGCATCAAACAGATAAATGCTGTCATATGGGATGGAGAATGTGATTTCGCTGTCCATCTCTGGTGTATCATGAGGTTCAACCTTCAGGATAGCTTTTTCATTGTTTGCAGTGATGTAAACGTTGGTATTGTCACCAAGCATTTCAGTGAGCTCAACGGTTGCCTTGAGCGTGATGGCATCTGGCTGCTGTCCAAGAACAATGGACTCAGGACGGAAGCCGAAGACCAGCTCCTTGCCTTCGTATGACTTGAGGACGGGGCGGTTGAGCAGGCTGAGAGAATAATGTGTTCCCAGAACATCAATGCAACCGTCCTTCACTTTTGTACGGACGAAGTTCATTGGAGGCTCTCCTATGAAACCTGCGACGAACACATTGACCGGATTGAAGTACAGCTCATACGGGCTGCCGATCTGCTGAACATAACCGTCTTTCATGACTACAATGCGGTCTGCCATGGTCATGGCCTCAGTCTGGTCATGTGTCACGTAGATGGTTGTAGCGCCGGTTTCCCGGTGAATCTGGGTAATCTCGGAACGCATGGTAACACGCTGCTTGGCATCCAGGTTGGAAAGCGGTTCATCCATCAGGAAGATGCCAACCTTGCGGATAATGGCACGGCCAACGGCAACACGCTGGCGCTGGCCGCCGGACAGTGCACGGGGGAGACGGTCAAGATAATCGGTAAGGCCGAGTACCTTGGCAGTGCGTTTTACTTTTTCTTCAATGACATCTTCATCGACGCCCTGAAGGGTGAGACCATAAGCAAGATTGTCATAGACGGACATCTGTGGATACAGTGCGTAGCTCTGGAAGACCATGGCAATCTGACGTTCACGGGGACCCATCTCCTTGGCCCGCTTCCCGTTGATCAGGAAATCGCCCTTGCTGATGTCCTCAAGGCCAGCAATCATCCGCAGTGTTGTGGATTTTCCGCAGCCAGAGGGACCGACAAAGACAATAAACTCGCCTTTCTGGATCTCAAGATTGAAATCATGGACTGCATGGAAGCCGTTGGGATAGATTTTGTTGATGTCTTTGAGTGTCAGGTATGCCATGATGGAATGCCTCCTGTCCGTATTCTGCGCAGTTGGCGCAGGAATTACTGATGATGAGATGGATTCGGATCGCTGTGGTGACGGTCCGAGACAGATGAAAATATCGCTGTTTTTGCGGTAGATACGGTAGAAAATTGGATGGACAAAAATGATATGGTTTTGATACACTACCAGACAGACCAATGAGATCTGATTCTGGAGGCGGATCGATGAGTACTATTATATATGTGGGTAAGCATTCACTTACCTTCTCTGTACCGAAACACAGTCATAAAACCTGGGAATTCATTTATTGTACCAGTGGGAATGGTACAATTACCTTCGAGGAAGGCGGTGAATTCAGTTACCAGGAGGGAACCGTTGTCGGTATTCCGCCGGAAGTGGTACATACCAATACTTCAAAAGACGGTTTTACCAATATCCATATCAATATCCAGGATATGGAAATCTATCACCGGAATCCCATCTATTTTGCAGATGACCGGAACGGCTATGTGAGAAATGCATTTGTTGCCGCTTTCCATTATTTCAAGGAAGGTATCGGGGAGCATGATCTTCTGCTTAAAGCATACGGTCATCTGATTGCTGCTTATGCAGATACCTATTACAAGGAACGTTTTTACAATGAAACGGTAGAGGAAATCAGGAACAGCATTATTCACAATTATGCGGACAGTAATTATGAACTGGATAAGTATCTGGCTTCGCAGCCATTCAGCATCGATTACCTGAGAAAGCTCTTTAAAAATGAGCTTGGTGTAACGCCGCACCAGTATCTGTCAGACCTGCGTCTGCAGACAGCAGCGGAATGGCTGTGTTCAATGGGAAAAGAAGCCAATATGACAGAGGTCTCCAGAATGTGTGGATTCCGTGAACCATTGTACTTCTCAAGAATGTTTAAGAAGAAGTATGGCGTAGCACCGACTTACTACATTGAAACACAGAAAGCACTCCAGGGAAGCGTCACGGAGAACAATGTCAAGATTCTTCAGCCATAAGATGCTTGACTTCCGTATAACAAAGCAGGAATGGTGCGACACCTTTGGCATCATTTTCCACGACCGGCTCAGAGATATAGTAACCATATGTGCCGTCGCGACGCAAATTGTTTTGCGGACCGAGTCCGGCTACCAGACAGATACCGCCGAGATTCAGTGTATTTCCTTTAAAGGACAGATACCGGTTTACAATGCCGTCGAAGGTTTTCCGGCCTTTGGCGGCATATTCTTTTGGCAGGATGGAAAGACGCGCACCTTTCATCATGGCGTAAGCAATCATGCTGGAGCCGCTGGTTTCCAGATAGTTGCCTTCCCGCCCCATCTGATCCACCACCTGATAATACATACCGGTTTCAGGATCTGCATACCGTGCAAGCGTCTCCATAAGGTCGCAATAGATGGAAGAAAGTGTATTCCGGCTGTCCCCGTCAGGAAGCTGCTCAAGGATGTCAATTAACGAGATGGTAAACCACCCGATTGCCCTGAGCCAGAAGGACTTGGACCTGCCCGTTTCAGGGTCTGCCCAGAATGCGGTCCGGCTGGCATCATAACCGTGGTAATAAAGACCGGTTGCATCATCGCGCATGTGCGTACGCACATTTTTAAACTGCTTTACCGTATCCGAGTAATCACCGGTTCCGAAGTACTTCTCGTACAGAACGGAAAATACCTGACCCATATAAAGTCCGTCGAGCCAGACCTGATTTGGATAAATGGCCTTGTGCCAAAAGTTCCCTTCTGGCGTACGCGGCTGGGCATTCAGGGAATCCATCAAACGGTCTGCTGCAAGCCGGTATTTTTCTTTGCCGGTTTTCCGGTACAGTTCAAACAAAACCCTGCCTTCATTGATATCATCAAGGCTGTGCTTGTCGGGATTGAAAGTGCGGATGGTCCCGTCTTCTCCGATGAAAGCATCAATAAATGACTCGGCAAAATCATAATAACGGCTGTCCCCGGTAATGTCGCTCATGGAGAGAAGTGCAGTCATCATGCAGCCATCAATGTAGTTCCAGTCAGCGGGTCTTCCCTCACGGACCCGTTCAATATTCCAGGCAGTCCGCTGAGGGGAGGATTCTTTGATCAATTGAAGGACGTAGTCGTCGATTTTTGAATACATGTTACCTCATTATGGGCTTTTTCCCATTTACAAAGCCCATCATTTGTCAGATGTTCTGCCTGTATGTGCAGCTGCCCTGGCATCAGCCAGAATGCGCTGCAGGGTGTGTTTCATTTTAATCAGGAGCATGTCGGCAGCCAGTGTAATCAGGCCGAAAAAGACAGGCTCAACGCCAAAGGGAACTCCGTCTGGAGTGCCGTTAATGGCATTCAGGGTGATGTTAATCACATTGTAGACCATGAATACCACAAAGAGAACGACAAAAAAGTGAAGGATGTTCAGGAAAAGACTGACGTAACGCTTTTCCGGATACATCATAAAGCGATCGTTGGCATGCTTTACCCTGGCCATAAAACGCAGCATATTGTTGACAATAAGGTCGTTGATGATGCCCAGTGCAAGTGCCAGAATAAACATCTGGTCCAGTGTGCCGTTTACATAAAAGCCGATGCCCCAGAAAAAGAAGAAACAGCAGGCACCGTTGAACCATCCCTTGAGAAGAAGCGCTTTGGCAGCATCACTGAGCCGGATTCCCTGTTTTGACCGGTATTTCCGGAGCTCAGCTTCGGAAACCTGTGGTGAGTTTTCAGGCGTGGCATTAATCAGGTCATTGATAGCTTCAGTATGAAGCTTATAATAATCTGCCGAAGTGCGTTCATCCCGCTCGGGAGATTGTTTCTTTCGTCCAAATGCCATTGTGTCTTCCTAAAATTAGGCGGCATGTGCCGCCTAACAAATCAGTTAATTTTCACCGGAAATATCGATTTCGCCCAGTCCACCGTTATCCTCAACATCGATGGAAGTCTTGATGCTGCGGATCATCTTGGCATATACGGGCATAATCAGAATCAGGACAACACCGATAATCAGCGTCAGAATATGCGAAAAGAGCATCTTAAACGCAGCATCAATGTATGGTTCCATGGCAATGGGGTTTTCTGCACGTGTGAGAGCCGTATGAATCAGTCCGCGGTACTGGATGTCTGCAAAGATGATAATGCCAATCATGACCAGCATCAGAATAAACATAGGTTTATTAATTGGCTTGCGGCTCGGATAGGCGTTTGAGAAGCAAACGAAGGAAAGCATGGAAAGAAGCATTGTGATAAATCCATACAGACCCATACCAGAACCCTGAATACGGCTGGTTGTGTGGGAAATGTTGGTCAGATTCAAACTGTAAATGAGGAAAGCAATGACCAGGACCAGCATCGGGATGGTCTGAGGCTTCCGTTTCAGGTGCACAACAATCTTCCGGAGAAATTCGGGCATCGTGGATGCGCCCTTGCTGCTGTCGCTCATGCTTTAATCCTCCTTGATTGCGTTGGTTGTTTCCTTGTCAAAGAAATGCTTCTTATTGAAGGAAATCGGAACAATGTCGCCGTCCTTGTAATTACACCAGCCGCGAAGTTTGGCTGTAATCTTGTTGGCAGGATCAGTTGCATTGCCGAGATGACCATGAACCAGAGTATTCATACCCAGGTTTTCATTGGTGGAAACCTTCATGGTAATATCGCCGCCGGCGGTGATGTTTTCGGGCCGTACGCCGAGAGTAATCGTTTTGCCGTTATAGCGTGCCAGAAGGTGCGCCTCCGCTTCGGAAAGCGTCGTGCTAAACTGATCACCAATCAGTTGTCCGCCATTCACACGGACATCAAAGAAGTTCATCGGCGGAAGACCTATGAAGCTGGCGACAAAAAGATTGGCCGGTGAATCATACAGTTCAAGCGGGGTTCCAACCTGCTGAACATGTCCCATGGACATACACACGATCCGGTCGGCCAGCGTCAGAGCTTCGGTCTGATCATGCGTAACGTACATCATGGTTGCCTGGAGGCGCTTGTGCAGCAGCAGGATCTCGCGACGTGTAGCACCGCGGAGTTTTGCGTCCAGGTTGGAAAGCGGCTCGTCAAACAGGAAGAGCTTGGGGTTGCGGACGATGGAGCGTCCCATGGCCACACGCTGACGCTGTCCGCCGGACAGCTGAGCCGGCTTTTTGTTCAGCTGTGAGGTCAGGCCGAGAATCTCGGCAGCTGCCAGAACCTTCTTGTGGATGACGTTTGGATTTTCCTTACGAAGTGTCAGGGAAAACGCCATGTTCTCATAAATGGTCATGTGTCCATAAAGCGCATAGCTCTGGAAGACCATGGCCATATCGCGGTCTTTTGCCGGTGCATTTGTAATGTCCTTGCCATCCAGCAGCAGTTTGCCGTTGGAAATGTCCTCAAGACCTGCGACCATACGCAGGGTGGTGGATTTTCCGCATCCGGACGGGCCTACCAGGACGATGAATTCACCATCTTTGACATCCAGGTTGAAGTCAAAGACAGCCTGAACATTGTTGTCGTAGATTTTGTCAATATGCTGTAAGCTGAGGTTTGCCATGTTGTTCCCTCCTTAAGCGTTCGCCGTTAATCCGAGGGAAGCCAGGTGTTCATTAAGTTCACGGCTCCTCTTGATGCCTATGACAGCAGAGGCAAAACAGCAGATCGATGAAATGATAAGGTATATGGTTACACGGACAAACTGTGCCATTTCCATGACAGTACCGGTATTGCCGGCGATGGTGACCTCAGTTCTCAGTGCCTGCAGCGGAAGAATGAAAATGCGTGCAATCTGGAGTGCGCCAAGTCCGATGAGCAGATAGGCATACTGAACCTTATAGTTCTTGATGCCCTCTGATGAGAGGAATGCGGCAAGCATGAACACCAGATTGAGGATGATGGATGCACCGATGCGGAACTGATAATAGAAGTTTCCTACATCATGGTTAATATCCGATTTATAGATGTTGATGAAGTAGAAAACATCGAAGAGGATCGCCAGGAGAACGAGATTCGCGGATAGCGTGTTTCTGGTGAAACGCATGCGGTCTCTTTGAATAGTGCGGTCATCACTCATGCGGCTACTCCCTTTCCTGCATCAACGAGATGCTGTTCTTGCTTCATCAAACTGAATTTCCAAATCATGTTTGCGACCAGCAGAATGCATGCCAGAATCGCAAGACCAAACACAAAGGTGTGTACATCAAACCAGAAAGTGGAATCGGTGTAGTAGGTATGTCTGCGCTCACTGAATGTCTTGAGCGCTTCAAAGTCAACGTTAAGATACTCGGCCCTGTAAGCCACAATACGGGTATGCGCCCAGATGGCAACATAGATGTTGGCAATTACATTTGCAGCTACTGCAATGATGTTGCCGATGTAATAGCGCCGCCTGACATGAGTGTTGGTGATAAAAAGCAGAAGGCTCATCAGGATGAGACCAATGCCGAGATGCAGGAACTGTTTGTTGAAATCCTGCATATCATAGTAAAGGAAAGCTCCGGCAACGGAATTACGGCGCGTATTTTCCCGGTTGGCTGCGTCTGTGATGGTGTAATAGAGTGAATCAAACAGATCGGTCATGATGCCGAGTGAGTAAATGAACACAATTACACTGGTGCACAGCACGAACAGACAGACGGCTTTCTGGATCGTCATCTGCTTTTTATACATAGTGACCCTCCCGAAATTTTGTTAAAGGTCACTCCCCGGGGCTGAGCCCCGGGGTGGTGACTGTGAATCGATTGGATTACTGGAGTTCGGCATAGTAGTCGAGGAGCTCTTCCCACGCAATTTCCTTGATGTCGAGGTAGGACAGACCGTTCCATGTGACGGCTACGGTGTCAGCACCCTCGCTTGCAGAAGAGAAGCCTTCGAAGGTCAGGCCGCTGGCGATCGCATCAACCAGAACGTTAACCTGATCATCGCCCTTGGAGCTGCTGAACTTGTTCTTGAGCTCAGTGTAGGTGTTGATCAGATCGTTGTCGGTCTTGGTGGTCGGCAGAACGGTCGGAACAGAAGTGTACCATGGATTCTCGGTAATGGCCAGTTCGGGGTGCTTGATTGTGCCAAGGCCGATAGCCGTGGAGATGTAGCCTGCGCCTTCACGGCCGGCATCAGAGGTGCACTGATATTCGAATGCCTGGTTCTTGACGAAGGACAGGGTGGATCCAAGATAGAAACGGGCGTAGTTGGTATAGTTGCCGCTGGCTTTCTCCCAGAGCTCCGCACGGGTAGCATCTGCGATCTCGGGCATCTCAGTGCCGTTGAAGCTGAAGGTAACATAGGAGCCGTCTGCATTGGTCTTGATGAAGGCATCTGGTCCATAGGACATGAGGATCATGCCGGCCGGGCTGTATGCATAGTCGATCAGTGCGAGTGCGGCATGGAGCTTGTCATCATTGCCGGCAACGCCAGGGATGGAGATGCCCCAGCCGTCGGTCTTGACGGAACGCCAGGACTCGGTAAAGCGCATGTAAACACCGTTGTCATCGGTACCGTCATACCAGCGGGCGACAGGAACCATAACGGCCATGTACTTTTCGCCGTCCTGCAGCTTGGTCTCGTTGTAGATGGTCTGGGTCTGGTTGTAGTCGTAGTGCATGAAACCAAGGTCGTTCTCAAGATAGGTGGCAGTATTCTCAGCTTCCTTGTTGACGAAAGCTTCGGAAATCAGGCCTTCAGAGACGAGGTCATGCATACGGGAAAGGGCTTCATAGGTCTCGGCTTCCTGACGGGCATCATGCAGATAGCTGTCAGCACCGACATAGAGGTAATCCTGACGGGATTCAAGACCGCGGATACCGAACAGATGTCCGGCAAAACGGAACATATCAACGCGGCGCTGATTGTTGTCATCCTCACGGGTGAAGATGCCCTGGACTTTGTCAGTACCGTTCAGGGTGTTGGCATTTGCAATAACGCAGCGGAGAAGTGCGACGAGCTCGTCGGCATCCCAGGCAGCATTCTGTCCAATGAACAGATTTGCACGATCGGTGCCATAGTAGCCGTCATAAGCTTCATCAATGTAAGTGCGCAGCATGTTGACAGCGGTTACACCGTCTACATCGCCGGCGGCCAGGGCATCATTCATCTTGGCGACGATGTTGCCGGCCTTGTCATAGTTCTTGGAGATGGTCTCAACAGCAGTGCCGTCCAGAGTCACAACATCAATGGCGATGGTGCCTTCGGTGGGCATGTAAGGCTGATAGACAGCGGGCTTGAGGTTGGCGCACTTCTCAGCAGTGAACTCGCCGTCGCCGTTCAGCAGCTTGGCAACCCAGTCAACACGCATGAGGGGCATACGCTCGATGTCGTTAACACCGTCAAAATACGGGGAGAAATAGATGGCACCGGTGGTGGTGTTGCCGGTAATGGAGAGACGAACGATCGGGTTTGCCTCAAGGTAAGCCTTGAAGTTCGGCATCTCATCAAGATACTCGGCAATGTTGACGATCGCGCCGCTCTCGCCGTACTCAGACAGCTTGGCAGCGGTACCGCTCAGCATATCTACTTCGCCGAGCTGCTCTTTCCAGTAGTCAAACTCACTGCTGGCGCTGTTGCCCTGATATTTGTTTTCGAAAACAACATTCAGGACTTCCTGCAGGCGAACCCAGGTGGGCTTGAGGTCACCGGAATTGTAGGTCTTGCCGTCGGCCAGGGTAATGCCTTCGCCGGCAGTCTGGTCATCGAAGAACAGACCGGTCCGGGCGCTGTTATAACCGGTGGCCATGCGCAGAACTGTTCCGTCTGCATACTCAAGATCAGCCATGGCAGCAACGCTGACGAGCATGATCATGAGAACAAGCAGCATCGATAAAATCTTCTTGTTCATGTGTTTCCTCCTTGTGCAGATGCACATACTATATGTTGAACGAAAACATCAGATGATGTTCCGAAGCAACGCTTACTCCTTGACGCCGCCGACATTGACGCCCTTGGCAAAGTACTTCTGGATAAACGGATAAATGATAAGAATCGGAACGATAGAGCAGACGATCAGCGCATAGATGACGGAATCGGATGCATAGACTTCATTCCAGCCGGCAATGAACTCCGCATCGCGGTACTGTTCGAGGAGCTCACGGATGAATACCTGGAGCGGTTTCTCGAAAGAGTTTGAAATCATCTGCCGTGCCCAGAAGTAGCCGTTCCAGCGGGAGATGGCGAAGAACAGGGCAACGGTGGCAATGGTCGATTTGCTCATCGGGATGTAGACGGTGCTGAGAACCTGGAATTCGGTAGCGCCGTCTACAATTGCAGCTTCCTCAATTTCGGACGGGACGCCTTCAAATGCATTCCGCAGAAGAATGATGTTCATGGCCTGCATGCCCATGGCAATAACAACCAGCCACTTGTCATCCATAATGCCGACGCCGTTGAAAACGGCCTTGGTTGCCAGGTAGTTCAGGTACTGTGGCACAATACCGGCGGAGAACCACATGGTGAACACCAGGAAGAAGTTGAAGAATTTCCGGAACAGCAGGCGCTTTTTGGAAAGCGCATAGGCACCAAGAATGGAGTAGAGCAGGCTCCAGATTGTTCCATAGAGCGTCAGGAACAATGTGTTGGAGTAGGCGTTCCAGAACATGTTGTCGGAGAACATCCGGTGGAATGCTTCAAATTGAATGTCCTTCGGAAGGAGGACGATCTCATTGTAGTCAACAGCCTTGGCACCAGAAATGGATGCGGATACGGCATAGACAAAGGGATAGAGACAGCCCAGGGCAAAAATGGTGAGCAGCGTGTAGCTGATAACCTTGAATATCAGCTCCGTGACCTCAAGCTTTCTTTTCATGGCAGCCCCCTATTAATACAGCGATGTGTTGGACGCCTTGCGTGCAATGGTATTTGCACCGATAACCAGCAGCATGCCTATGATGTTGTTCATCATTTCGGCTGCGGAGGCAATGCCCTTGGCGGCGCCCTCCAGGCCGTAACGGTTTGCGAAGGTGGAGACGACGTCAGCTGTGATGAAGGTGTTTGCATTATAAAGCAGGATAACCTTCTCGTAGCCGATGTTGAGCAGCGAACCAATACGCGTAATCAGCATGATAACGATGGTAGACAGGATAGACGGCAGGACGACATAACGCATCTGGGCCATCTTGTCGGCACCGTCGATCTGTGCTGCCTCGTAGCTGGTCGGCGAGATGGCGATGATGGCTGCAAAGAATACGATGCTGTCATAGCCGGCGCCTTCCCAGATGCCGCTGATGATGTAAATGGCACGGAAGAAACCAGGATTGTTGAGCAGACCGGCGCGGGCGGTTTCCTGGGAAATGAGGCCGATATTGGCGAGCGCCTGGGAAACGATACCCATGTTGGAGGTCTGTGCACCCTGCTTGACAAGCATCATGACCAGAGAAGTCATAACGACTGTGGACATGAACTTGGGCAGGTAGGTCAGTACCTGATAGACTGAACGTGCGGCATTGCTGCGGACTTCGTTGAAGAACAGAGCCAGAATGATCGGCATTGGGAAACCGAAGCACAGGCCATAGAAACTGAGAACGAAGGTGTTGCGCAGGGCACGCCAGAATTCGATGGAAAGCGTATCCTGACCGGACAGCAGAATCTTGAAGTTGGAGAAGCCGGAAAACAGCTGGTCTGCAACAGGAAGTACATTATCTGCTACCTTAAAACATCCGAGAAGTTCATACATCGGGAAGTAGCGCCAGAGCAGAAAGACCACAAGCATGGGAACCAGCATTATATATAGACGCCAGTCCTTGGCAATGGTCAGACCGACATGACGCCAGTAGTGCTTTTCGACGTCATCTCTTACGATCTGTTCCGGGTTTTCGTGATACGAATGTGTTGCCTCATCGTACACGAGGAAGTCTGATGCAACGGCTTTCATCAATATCCCCCTTTGTTGCTTTCTTCTCGTTCCCTGTTGAGACGGAGAAGATAGGTTTTTTGGTCCTCGAGCATTCCATCGAGTCTTGCTGCAATCCAGACAATCACCGAGGTGAACAGTCCGGACAGTGCATCCGTGGTAAAGAAGTTGAGGCAGGCTCCCGGAGGGGCGCCTGTCAGGAGCGCGATGAGCGCCCGACCCAGCTGCATGAGCAGCTGTATACACAGGGCATAAAGAACCGTAAGCAGAAAATCATCGCGGATCCGCTTATGCCCAAAGTGCCGGATATAAAACAGGCCCAGACCGGCCAATGCATTGCCGATCCCGTAAATTGCGAGCTGCCGGACGTTTCCGCCGCCCGCGATGCAGAAAACAATGCCGCCAAGAACAGCATGAAAGATGCCATATTTTCCCCAGCGCATCAGAACTATGGCCGTAACGGCAGCGACTGCGGAAACGGTGTACAGCTGATCCCGGAACCATCGGTTTCCTGCCGTAATAATCAGTGCTTCAGAAACAGTCAGGATCAGTGCAAAGAAAAAAAGGTCAGTTCTGCGGTATTGTTTAAACGTCATGTGCGGATGCATAGTATCAAATCTCCGCTCAATAAGAAATACAGATGCCAATGTCGGAGCCGTCTGTTATCTGAAATCCAGTATTAATTCACCAGAAAAATAATAGTAAATAAATGAAAAAGAAAAACAGAACAAAAGTCGAATCATGTAAAAGTTAACTTAATTCTAAAGACGAATAAACAATTCGTACATGTCAAAAACAATTTAAATCATGGACAAAACAGTTGTTTTTTGAAGCTGTATTTGTACATGCGCCAGAGAGAAACCGAAGGTCTGTTTTGCTGCCTGGAATCCAGCTGCCCTGACGAGCCGGGAAATGTTGCCGACAGGATCATATAAAATCTGCTTGAAGTTGTTCTGACTCTTTCGTATAATGATTGGCGCCATTAAATGTGGAGGAATGAAGAATGGATTTATCGATCGTATTAGCCAGAGAATTCAATACTACGCCAACTATAGCCGGCCGCGTCATTGAACTGATTGATGAGGGAGATACCATCCCGTTTATTGCCCGGTACCGGAAAGAACAGACGGGTGAGATGGATGACCAGCAGCTGAGGGACTTTGGAGAGCGTCTTGAATACCTTCGCGGACTCGAAAAACGCAGGCAGACCATCCTGAGCACCATTGAGGGACAGGGCAAACTGGATGATACACTGCGGGCGAAAATAGAGGCAGCTACAACGCTTGCGGTTCTGGAAGACCTTTATCTGCCGTACAGACCCAAACGCCGCACCCGTGCCATCATTGCACGGGAGAAGGGGCTTGAGCCCCTTGCGGATCAGCTGATGCGGCAGCAGGCCGGAGATGATCCGCTGGCGCTGGCAGCTGCTTTTGTGGATCCTGAAAAGGAAATAACGTCTGCTGAGCAGGCGCTTTCCATGGCCAGGGATATCATTGCAGAGATTATTGCGGATGATGCGGATGTCCGTTCTGAACTGCGTGCATTTGTCCGCAGGACAGGTCAGCTGACAAGCAAAAAAATAGAAAAGAAGGAAACTGCAGCTACAAAGAAAAAGGAGAAGGCCGCCGAGGTACCGTCTGAGGAAGAGGATGAGGGCGGAGAAGGCATTCAGAGCAACAAGCGGACTGCAGACATCTATGCCCAGTATGAGGATTACGCGGAGCCGGTACTGAAAGCTGCCAATCACCGTATTCTTGCCCTTAACCGCGGTGAAAAGGAAGGATTTCTTCGTGTCGGCATCGAGGTGAGTGCACCAAGTGCCGAACAGATCATTGAAGGACACTACATTGAGAATGACTGCCCGGCGGCAGACCAGATCCGTCTGGCTGCTGAGGATTCATGGGACCGCCTGATTGAGCCGTCGCTTGACCGTGAACTGATGAGTGAGCTGACTGACCGGGCAAATGAGGGAGCCATTCATGTATTCTCTGACAATCTGCGTCAGCTGCTCATGCAGCCGCCCATTCGCGGACGGATAACCCTCGGCGTGGATCCCGGATATCAGCATGGCTGCAAGCTGGCTGTTGTGGACGCCAGCGGACGTGTCCTTGAAACAGGAATTGCATATTTCACGATTCCCGGGCAGGAGCGCCGCAAGGAACAGGCGAAACAGATGATCATCAGCATGTGCCGCCGTCATCATGTTACGGCTGTTTCCATTGGAAACGGGACGGCATCCCGCGAAAGCGAACAGTTTATTGCATCCCTGCTGCCGGAACTGCCGGGTGTTTCCTATACCATCGTCAATGAAGCCGGCGCCAGCGTATGGTCTGCGTCTGAAAATGCTGCAAGGGAACTTCCCAACTACACTGTCCTTGAACGCGGCGCCATATCCATTGCCCGCCGCATGCAGGATCCGCTGGCAGAGCTGGTCAAGATTGACCCGAAGGCAATTGGCGTAGGACAGTACCAGCATGATCTGAAGCAGGCAGAACTGGAACGGGCACTTGCCGGCGTGGTTGAGGACTGTGTGTCCTCTGTCGGTGTTGACCTTGAAACGGCGTCCGTGGAACTGCTGCGCCATGTTGCCGGCATCAATGAAACGATTGCCCAGAATATCATTACCTACCGTGATGAGAATGGGTTTAATACCAGAACGGATCTCAAGAAAGTGGCCAAGCTTGGTCCGAAGGCATTTGAACAGTGTGCAGGTTTTCTGCGTGTAAACGGCCGTGAACCACTGGATGCTACTGCAGTGCACCCGGAGAGCTATCCGGTGGCCAGAACGCTTCTTGAGCGGATGCATATTAATAATGAAGAAATTGGCAGCGGTATCGAAGGATTCTACACCAGAGTCGAGCAGACCGGAATTGACAAACTTGCAAAGGAACTGGGTGTTGGCGTTCCGACACTCCGGGATATTGCAAAGGAACTTGAGCGTCCCGGCCGCGATCCGCGTGATTCGCTCCCTGCCCCGATGCTCCGGACAGATGTACTGAATCTGGAAGATCTTAAGGCAGGTATGAAGCTTAAGGGAACCATCCGCAATGTGACAGACTTTGGTGCATTTGTCGATATTGGTGTTCACCAGGATGGTCTTGTACATCTTTCACAGATGGCGAACCGCTTCATCACTCATCCGAGCGAAGTTGTCAAGGTTGGCGATATTGTGGATGTATGGGTTCTGTCTGTCGATGTCAAGCGGCACAGGATTGCACTCAGCATGCTGGAAGATGGCGGAAAGAAACGTCCGCAGGGGAACGGGAACCGTCAGCAGAACAATCGCGGACGGGCGCCGGCCTTCAAAAACTGATCCGGAGGAAACAGCCCGATGAAAACAGATGTGATCATTATCGGTGCCGGACCGGCAGGCATTTTTACCGCGCTTGAGATGATCCGGAGGGGCAGCCACAAAAAGATTGTACTGGTTGAAAAAGGTCAGCCGATTGAAAAGAGGCACTGCCCCAAGCCGCAGACCGGCTGCTGCGTTTCCTGCCGTCCGTATTGTCACATCACAACCGGATTTTCCGGTGCGGGCGCCTTTTCAGACGGCAAGCTGTCTCTCTCATGTGAGGTGGGCGGTGATTTCCCGAATCTGATTGGTTCTGCAGCGGCGCAGTCTCTGATTGATTATACGGATACCATCTATCTGGAATTCGGTGCCGATACACACGTAGAGGGAATCGGGAATGAACGGGATGTGCGCGATATTCGCAAACGTGCCATTCAGGCAGGTCTTAAACTCGTTGACTGTCCCATCCGCCATCTTGGCACTGAGCGGGCGCAGTCACTCTATACAGCCATCCAGCATTATCTGGAGGCGCATGACGTCGAACTGGTTTTCGGCTGGGCGTGCGAGAATCTGATCATTGAAGGAGAAACCTGCCTTGGCGTTCTTCTGCGCCGCGGCGGAGAAACCCGTGAGATCCGTGCAGCCCATACGGTTGTTGCAACCGGCCGTCGTGGTGCCGACTGGCTCGAATGCCTCTGTGCGGAACACAATATCGCACACCAGCCGGGGACGGTTGACATCGGCGTCCGGGTTGAATGCCGCAATGAAGTCATGGAAGAGGTCAACCGTGTTCTCTATGAGAGCAAGCTGATTGGCTACCCGAAGCCCTTTAAAAATAAGGTACGCACTTTCTGTCAGAATCCGGGCGGCTTTGTAAGCCAGGAGAATTACGACAATGATCTGGCTGTTGTCAATGGGCATTCCTACAAGGACAGAAAGAGTGAGAATACGAACGTCTCTATTCTCTGCTCTCACAACTTTTCGGTGCCTTTTAATCAGCCGATTGCCTATGCCCAGAAGGTCGGAGAGATGACCAATATGCTGGCCAATGGCCATATTCTGGTGCAGCGTTTTGGAGACATCCTGGACGGAAAGCGGACATGGGAACGTGAACTGGCCCAGTCAAATGTTCGTCCGACACTGCCGGATGCGGTGGCCGGTGACATTACGGCTGCGATGCCGTATCGCGCGATGATAAACATTATCAATTTTATCCAGGCGATGGATATTGTCGTCCCGGGCTTTGCAGCCCCGGAAACACTGCTGTATGCCCCGGAACTCAAGTTTTATTCGAACCGGGTGAAGATGGATGCAGCACTGAATACCAGTATATCAGGACTCCACTGTCTGGGGGATTCCTCCGGGTGGACACGCGGTCTCATGATGGCGTCTGCAATGGGCGTCATGATGGGACGTTCACTGGCAAAAACAGAATAAACAGAAAACCTTCTGGAAATGCGGGATTTCCAGAAGGTTTTTAATCTGCAGTCTCCGGGAATTGCATCTGGATGTCCGGGATATATTCCGGACATGCAAACAGAATACGCAGAGATTCCGGCAGAGGAGAGGTACACTCGATTTTCTGTCCGGTAATCGGCTGAGTGCATCTGAGATAAGCTGAGTGCAGGGCAAAGCGGTCTTTGAGTCCCGGATGTTCCCGGCCGTAAAGGTAATCGCCGGCAACAGGACAGCCGATGCTGGCCAGATGGACACGGATCTGATGAGTACGGCCGGTTTCAAGCTTCAGACGGACAAGCGCCCGCCCGGTTTCCTGTTCGGCATACAGTACGGTGTACCTTGTAACGGCAGGCTTGCCGTCCTCGCGGATGATCCGCCGTGCGCCGCTGCCTGCGCGGGCTATGGGAGCGCGGATAATGCCAGTCTGCTTATCAGGAATTCCATCCGTAACGGCCAGATATTCCCGGACAAATGCCCCGGAATGCAGTGACTGTGTCAAAAGATGCTGGGCATGGTCATGCCGTGCAATGCACAGCAGACCGCTGGTGCCCTTGTCCAGCCGGTTGACCGGATGATAAGGGGCATCGGTATTCAGGCCGAGCACATCTTCCAGTCGTTTCCGAAGTGTGTCCCCACCGGTAAAACGGCCGGGCAGAGTAGCCATAGGCGCCGGCTTGTCGGCGATCAGCAGATCGTCATCCATATATACAATAAGACGCTGACCGCAGTTCTGTTCATTGAGGGTGTCAGGTGCTGAAATCCGGGTTTCATTCATACGGACCGTTTCACTTTGAAGATGTATGGCCAGCAGGTCTCCCGCCTCAGGGCAGTAGGAAACATGCCGGGGTTCTCCATTGACCCGGATATTGCCATGCACTTTCAGACGCCGGAAGGCATGGCTGCTGAGATGAAAAAGCTTTGGAACCAGTATCCTGAGCGCCTGCCCGGCTTCCTGCGGGGTAATAGTGTGTTCAAGTATGCGCATATTATTCGTCCATATCGATGCGCCCGTTTGGCGCTTTTGTCTGGTGTAAAAACTGCAATTATGATATACTGTCCGGGAAGAACGGAAATGCAAGGGGATAAAAACCCGACAGATTTTCGTTTTGTATGTACAGATTATAACATATGGCTGGTGAATTGCTGATGAAAAAGAAACTTGTTCTCTGGATTGCCCTGATACTTCTTCTGGTTGTGCCGTGTCTTGTCATGGCGGAATCGTATGCCATTGTAACA
Organism: Clostridia bacterium; assembly: GCA_017469025.1. Lineage (GTDB taxonomy): Bacteria > Bacillota > Clostridia > Christensenellales > Aristaeellaceae > Ventricola. The sequence goes on along the minus strand of JAFUHD010000016.1, from coordinate 21,057 downwards.
AATGGCAGACTGAATCTGAGACAGTATGCAACGTCATCCAGTGCAAGCCTCGGGCAATATACGGGCGGCACATGGATTCGCATTCTCGGCCAGCCGACAAACAGCTGGTATCCTGTCGCTACGCCGGATGGCCGCACCGGTTTTATGTATGGTACCTATCTGACTTTTGCGAATAACCGGAATTATGGCATTGTCCGCTATGCACAGGGCGGGTATGTCAACCTGAGAAGCGGTCCGTCGCTCAACTATCAGGTCATTACCCAGGTGACATCGGGCAGCAGTGTTACCATACTGGACGATTCGTATGAGTGGAACTATGTTTCTGTTATGGTGTATGGCAGTACATATAAGGGATATATGCATGATTCACTGATCAGCCGCAGCTCGGAAACAGCGGTTGTTGTGACGCGCAACGGCGGGAAGGTCAATGTTCGTTCCGGCCCTTCATTCAGCTATGGTTCCATTGGCTCCCTGAGCTCCGGCACGACAGTCAGTGTGCTGTTGAAAGGCAAGGACTGGTACTGGATTTCAGGCGGCGGCCTGACAGGCTTCATGTCAACGAGCTATTTGTCTGGTACGGGCGCCTCCTCCGGTAAGAGCAGCACGCCTTCCACTTCCTATACAACAGCGTATGTAAACAACCCGAAGAGTACGCAGATTCTGAATTTGAGGGCATCTGCCTCGCAGAGCAGCCGTTCTCTCGGACAGTACAGAAATGGTACAAAGGTTCGCGTTGTATACAAGGGGAGTACCTGGAGTGAGGTTTATGTCGGAACCAAGCACGGGTACATGATGACCCGCTATCTGAGCTTCAACGGGACTTATCTCCCGGCTACAACAGTAGCACCGGCCGTGAATTACTCGAATATTACAACCTATCAGCAGCCTGTGATTACAGCAACACCGGTTCCATATTTTCAGCAGGTTGCTGTTACGGCAACACCGGCGCCTGTCTACCAGCAGCCGGTTATTACGGCAACACCGGCTCCGGTTGTTCAGACACAGCCTGCTGCGACATCAAATGTACGTGAAATCCGTCTTGTTTCCAGCACTGGTTCTGTCAATATCTATAATGATTCAGCAATGACACAGCTTAAAACGACGTACAGTGCAGGAAAGACAGGAAAACTGCTTTCCCATGGTGATAGTGTCTGCCTGGTTTTGATCGATAACAGTGTCGGTTATGCGGCAACTTCGAATGTTTCATACTAATACGATACTTGTTTAATGGAGAACTTATACAAATAAAAATAATTTCAAAAAAATTGTTGACAGATGGGCGGGAATAGAGATATAATCTCGCTCGTTCGGGGCATTAGCGCAGTTGGTAGCGCACAACACTGGCAGTGTTGGGGTCAGGAGTTCGAATCTCCTATGCTCCACTTTTGAGAGCCTGTACATTTCAGGCTCTCTTTTTTGTTTAAATTTAACAACCGTCTGTTTTGACGACAATACAACATCAGCGGGACCAGACGATTATCCGAACAAATGATATGCAATGGGATACAGTTCAGAAGAGAGAATATTGTCCATGTGTCACTTGTTTGTAAAGGTGAAGCTCAGTATGTTGCACCGGTTTGTCAAAAAAATGATATGTGCCGAAAACACAGGTTACATATTAAAGAAGACAAAAGGAGAGAGAAATGTCTTTTAAAGGAATTGGCGTCAAATACTTTGCATTCTTTATGGCACTTGTTGCACTGGCGGGCGGTATATATCTGACTTTTTTCCACTCAAAAGGATTCATTAAAACGCAGGCTACTATCGTTTCACTGGATGAAACGTGGACAGCTGATTCTGAAATGACCTATCGTGCAACTGTGGAATTTACGGTGGACGGTGTGAAATATACGGGTGTACTCGATACACAGAGTCCTTCTTACCGGGTGGGGAAAAACATAAGTGTTTTTTATGATCCGGATAATCCCACAGTTGTACATTCCGGTGTTTTCCTCGGAATCTATTGTATTGTTGCGGGAACGGCAGTTCTGCTTTTGATTATTGGTTCGGAAATCAGAAAAAGAAAGTCGCTTGCGGATGTGCAGCAAAAGCAGGCAGCGCATGACATGTCTTATCCGCAATCTGCTCCGGGGCCTGAGCGGGAACTGTATTTCCTGACGGATCTGGGGACGGCGAAAGCCGGACACCGGATTGAAGATGCCGGCCGAAAAGTGCTTTATGAAGCAAAAATGACTAAATTCACGCTGACAGCGCCATTTGGTTTTGATTTCATTGATCATGAACATGGATCGACAGTACCGCACCTGATTGGACATGAGGAAATCTCAGAGTGGGATACGCTGCTGCTGGACAATCATTATACGTTCACATTCGATGGCAGGGATATCTGGAAATACCTGAAGGAGAACGGGATTTCCATTCAATCCAGCTTTACAGGTGCCGCACGAATTGAATACAGAATTCTGCACAATGATACAGAAATTGCGACGGCAGTGGGAAGCAGCCAGAATGTGCATGAGGAAGCTGAATGTACGGGAGTGAAGCCTTCAAATCTGGTACCGGTACGAGGATTCTACCGGATTATGACCACAGAAACGGATTTGAGTCTTCTTTTTGTCACATTGCTGGCGTTTGCCCGCAGCGGAGCAAGTGACCAGCATGGAGGATACTACGGAACTGTATTTGGTACATTAAAGAATCTGGTAAACAAGTAGAAGCGCATGGATTACAGGCATAAAGCCGTTGAGGTTATGGTACTCATCCATTGAAAACGGACCGGGAAACCGGTCTGTTTTTTGAACCGGAAATCGACTGTGTTGACATAAGTAGGTGATTATGATAAAAGAAAAACGGATGAATCAGGGCAAAGGATCGGTGATCCGTGCCGGTTTGTTAAAAAGGACATTTGCCATGGATATGGGTGCCGAAAGGGGCATAAGGGGACAAAATGAACATAACAGATTTTTCCTGTAAGAGGGATGGACTGGTAATTCGTGGACACATTTTTGGTGACCAGACGGAAGGAAGACGGGTCGTCATTATCAGCCATGGCTTCCTTGGAAATGAAAAAACCGTCAGAGGCTATGCCGAACTTCTGGCAAAGCAAGGATTTACAGCAGTAACTTTTGATTTTAATGGCGGGGGACCCATTTCACGCAGTGACGGGAAAACAGAGAATATGACGGTTCTGACAGAGAGGGAGGATCTTTTTGCCGTAATTCATGAGGTCCGGCATCAATTGCAGCCTGAATCAGTAGACCTTATGGGCTGCAGCCAGGGAGGTTTTGTATCAGCGCTTGCAGCTAAACATCTGGGTATCCGTGAAATCCGCAGACTTGTTCTGTTCTATCCGGCACTGTGCATACCGGATGATGCCCGGCGTGGACAAATGCAGACTTATCATTTTGATCCTGAACATATTCCGGACATTCTGGGCAGGCTCCCCATGAAACTTGGTGGAGCATATGCCCGTTCTGTCATTCAGATGGACCCGTATGAGGCAATATCCGGATATGAAGGCCCGGTACTGCTGGTTCATGGAGACAAAGACAACATTGTGGATGTTCAATATTCCCGGCGGGCAAAAGAAATCTATCATTCCTGTGATTATTACGAGATTAATGGCGCAGGGCATGGGTTTACCGGCAAGGCGAATGAAACAGCCGGAAACCTGCTGGTGGCATTCCTGGAAAGGTAGGGAAAGATGTTCAATCATCATGATGTAACGCGGGATGCCTGTATGCTGCATGGATTGATGGCACATCACGGATATGACTGGTGGTGGCATTCATTTACGGCTCAGGACGCAGAAACAGGTGAAGACAAGCCTTTTTTTATAGAGTTCTTTGTCTGTAATCCCGCGCTTGGCGGTGCAGAGCCGGTACTGGGACAACTGCCGGCCAATCAGGCGGAAGGCAAACGGCCGTCTTACCTGATGGTCAAGGCTGGAACCTGGGGACAGGACCACCGGCAGCTGCACCGGTTCTTCGGCTGGCAGGAAGTACGGATGCACGGAAGTGCACCGTACCGGATAGAAGCGGATGACTGCGTGGCCAGTGAAACTGAATTGCAGGGCAGCATATCCGTTTCAAAGGAAGCATGTTCGGCACATCCGGAATGGATGTGTGATGCGGGAACGATTTCCTGGAATCTGACGGTTGATAAGCAGATAGCCTTCAATGTCGGATACGGAGCCAGCAAACCGCTTCGTGACGTGGAAGCATTCGCTATGTACTGGCATGCAGAGGGAATGAAAAGCGCATTCAGCGGAGAGATTGTGTATAACAGACGGCGATATACGGTCACACCTGAATGCTGCTATGGGTATGCGGACAAGAACTGGGGACGGGATTTTACCAGCCCGTGGGTCTGGCTCAGTTCAAACTGTCTGACCAGCCGGATGACCGGGAAGCAGCTTACAAACAGTGTATTTGATATCGGCGGTGGCAGGCCGAAGATCTATTTTGTTCCATTAGACCGCAGACTGCTTGGTGTATTTTATTATGAGGGGCAGGAATATGACTTTAATTTTTCAAAGCTGCATCTTCAGGTGAGAACTGCATTTTCATTTGAAGAACAGGATGAGTATGTTGTGTGGCATGTCCGACAGGAAAACCTGCATGCGGCGATGGAAACGGAAATATTCTGCAGGAAGTCAGATATGCTGTTTGTCAATTATGAAGCACCGGATGGGAGCAAACGGCATAACCGGTTATGGAATGGCGGCAATGGATGGGGAACGGTAAAACTGTATGACCGGGTCAACGGTTCCCTGGTGCTCAAAGATGAAATTGATGCGACCCATATCGGCTGCGAATATGGTGAGTATGATTCTGAATAAGGAGATGGCCCAGCATTTCATGCTGGTTTGTCAAATCATGACAACTGCAATTGATACGGTGCCGAAAGCACGACAATGTCATTAAAGGAGATGGCCCAGCGCCTTGTGCTGGTTTGCCAAATTATGACAATTGCGATTGATATGGTGCCGAAAGCACAACTGTGTCATTAAAGGGGTGTGTTAATGGGGCATTCCAAGAAACCACTTGATGCAAGGCTGAGGGCAGCCGCGGATATGGCGCTCGAAACGCTCAGAGGTATAGATCAGCCGCATGCAGCTGATATCGGCTGTGATCATGGTTTTGTAACAGCTTATCTGCTGCGTCAGCGTCCTGAACTGTCAATGATTGCCGGAGATATCAGCGAAGCTTCTCTGGCAAAAACCAGTATTCTGCTTTCACAGATGGGAATGGAGCATAAAGCAATAACCCGCTGCGGTGACGGACTTGAGGTTCTGTCCGGACAGCCGCCAATGGATGTCATTCTTATCGCAGGCATGGGCGGGAAAACAATACTGGAGATCCTTGATAGAGGCAGAGAAAACATTGGAAATGCAACGCTTGTCCTTCAGGCCAATACGGATATTCCGCTGCTTCGCGAAGGTTTATACAGGCTCGGTCTTGGCATCATCCGTGAAGCTTTTCCAGAGGCAGGCGGCCGCCGCTATGTCGTTATAATGGCAAAAAAAGGGACTCTGCTTCTGGATACACCGGCCGGATTCAAATTTGGCACAGCAGTCCGCGGTATTGAAAGTATGGGACAGAGGCTTTACCTTGCAGGACTCCTTCAGCAGCTTCAAAAAACATCCGAAAAGCTGTCATGTTCAGGTACTGCCCGTACCAAAGCAAAATATGAAGCTGCATTGGAGGAAATTGAAGAACTGAACCGGCTGTTGAAGCAATAACAGCCGGCCTTTCCTTGACAGAAAGAGAGATTTGGATGAAAAGATGTACCATAGCAGATCTTGTCCATTTTGTAGATGAAATTGCCCCCTTTGACCTTGCAGAGGAATGGGACAATGTCGGCCTTCTTCAGGGGTATCGTCAGGCCGAGGTTCGCCATGTACTGGTTGCACTGGATATTACCGAATCAGTTGTACTTGAGGCAATTGAACGGGACTGTCAGTGCATTGTCACGCATCATCCGTTCATGTTCCGTCCGATTCAGCGGCTCACGGACGAAACCCGTGAAGGACATCTGATGCTCATGATGGCCAAAGCCGGTATAGCACAGATTGCCGCACATACGAATCTGGACGCGGCACCTGGTGGAGTAAATGATACACTTCTTAAAACCATAGGGGCTACCAATGTCCGCGGCGAAGGCTGTCTGCGTGTCGGTGACATTGGACCGGTGTCATTCGGTTTACTGTGTACTCAGGTTGCAAAAAGCCTTGATGCACAAATACGGACGTATGGAAATCCAGACCATATATGCCATATTATCGGATGCTGCAGTGGTGCTGGAAGCGATGAGTACCGGGATGCGATGCTGCTCGGTGCTGATTGTTTTCTAACCGGTGAAGTGCGTCACAATGTCGCATTGGATGCACTACATGATGGATGCGTCATGATTGAAGCAGGACATTATGAGACAGAGCGTCCTGTTTGTTCAGTGATTGCACAGTCTTTACAAAACAGACTGGATGAATTAGAATATGAGGTAATGGTTTACTGCTCGGCTAATAACCTGGTAGAGCGGGAAGAATAGGAGGTATACGTTTTGGAACAATATGAACTGATTTGGGAATACCAGCAGGTTGACATGGAACTTGAACAGTATGAAAAGGAGATGCGGAACAACACCAACAGGAAAGAGCTGATTAAGTATCGGGACTTTCTGCTGGAGCAGCAGGGCGCTCTCAAAAAAATAGAGACCGAAGTTGACATCATGGGTGACCGGCTCGAAGCACTGGTTGATGAAGTCGGACGGCTTAATAAAACCGTTAATGATTACCGCACTCAGCTTACCTCCAATCCGCCTGACAGCCAGGAAAAAGCCAAGGAACTGATAACAACCGTTGAAAAACTCGTCTCAAAAATCGGCCGTTACGAAACAGAAATTGCAAAACTTCGCAAGGATTCCGAAGCACGTGACCGTCAGCAGCGTGAGGTTCGCGTACGTGCAGCCAAAGCGCGTGCAGAGTTTGACCGCATCAAGGCCATCTATGACGAAGAATACAAAGAAGCTTCAAAACATCTTGAGGTACTCAAAAACAGGGTTGCCTCTAAAGCAATCGGGATTAACAAAGAGCTTCTTGACAAGTATACGGTTATTAAGCGTCATTCTTCACCGCCGATCACAAAAATCCGTGAGGGAAGATGCGGCGGATGTAACATGCAGCTTCCTGCAGCAGATATGAACAGCATTCGTACCGGCTCCCCCTATGTTGAATGCGAAAACTGTGGACGCATCATTCTTGTCAAATAATTACATTACAGCGGGGAATAACCCGCTGTTTTTCTGTCTTTTTTTGTTGCCGTTAGATTGACGCCGGACAGTATTTGAGGTAGAATAAATGATGTGAGGTTACCGGACGGTTGCGCACACATGTGTGAGGAAAGTCCGAGCTCCATAGGGCAGGGTGCCGGGCAACACCCGGCGGAGGCGACTCCAGGGAAAGTGCAACAGAGATATACCGCATGCCATGCATGTAAGGGTGGAAAGGCGAGGTAAGAGCTCACCCTGAATCAGGTGACTGATTTCAGCTGTAAACCCCATCCGGAGCAAGAAACGAAAGAACGTTTGAGGCGGCCCGCTAAGTTCTCAGGATTTCGCTTGAGCCCGCTGGTAACAGCGGGACTAGATAGATAACCGTCGATTACAGAACTCGGCTTATAGGTTTCACTCACATTTATGGCGGCTTTGCCGCCTTTTTTTTCTTTGGCATCTTTGATGCAGAAAGGAGCCATTCATGTCCGATGCAGGCATTTATAAAACCATTTTGAAGGAAGGAAACCATGAATTTGTCATAAACAAATCACGCTTTATCGGATATGGCTGTCCCTGCAGCACTGAAGAGGAGGCACTCGGTTTTATACACAGAATTCAGCTGCGACACCGGGATGCAACACATAATTGTTACGCATATATCATCGGTCAAAACAGCGGAATAATGAGATACAGTGATGATGGCGAACCTGGTGGAACCGCTGGAATGCCTATACTGGATGTCATAAGGAAACGTGGCATTGTAAACTGTGCTGTCGTTGTAACCAGATACTTTGGTGGTGTTCTGCTGGGCGCCGGAGGACTGGTCCGTGCATATACCCAGGGTTCAAAAGAAGCACTTGATGCCTCATGTGTCATTCTTATGACCAAAACTGACCGATACCTCATCGAAGTCGATTATTCCATCTGGCAGCGGCTTTCTCATTATCTGCGCAGTGCGCCGGTATTCATTGAGAAAAGCGAATTTGAAACCAGTGTGATTTCCTCTCTTTTAATCCGCACATGTGATACACCAGCTGTTTTAGACGAGATTTCCCGAATTTCAGACGGAAGGGCAGAGTTTCTGTATGAGGATTCTCTCTATTATCCATGGCCTGCAGAAAACGAAGAAGATTAAAGCCGCGGCAATGCCGCGGCTTTAATCATGTCTGCGTTCTGCAAGATCGCCACTCTCGTGTCTCTCACGTTTATTTTCATACATATTCTGATCAATATCCTCAAGAAACCCGTCCTGCGTGGATTTGCCCGGATAATAAAGCCCGTAACCCATTGAAACAGACAGTACATACTCCCTTAAGCCTTCCTGATTGAAAGACTGCATGGCTGAACGGATCTTTTTACTGACATTTTCTATCTCTTCGATCTGCGTCGTTCTGAGCAGAATGATAAACTCATCACCTGCAAACCGGATTACAGCAGCGGTTGACGGTACGTTATCTGTCAGAATATTTGCAGCATCGCACAGCGCTTCGTCTCCTTTTGAATGCCCATAATTGTCATTGATGGATTTGAAATAGTCAACGTCAATCATGATTCCGCTGAATGCTTTTCCACGATTCCAGCTGCTCGTTTTAAGTACTGTATTGAGATAATGCCGATTCAAAAGATGGGTGAGTGGATCTTTAAACACCTGCTCATTCTGAAGACACATGTACAGCGCAGTCAGTCCAATGGCGGTGGAGCACCAGGCAAGAGAAACACCGTAAATCAGTGCCTGCAGAATACATCCAAAGAAAAACGGTGTTAAAAATGCCCAAATCGGGAAAAACTGAACATTGTTTCCAGTCCGTTTATATTTAAAAACGTCAATACTGCTCAACAGCACATATCCGACAGGAATAACGAAAAACAGGTAAGCAGCACTTTTACGGCTGTAAACATTTCCGGCATCAATAACAAACAGGTAATGACCATAAAGATTTCCCAGGATGACCAGTATCAAAATTGCAGTCAATACAAGCATGGGACCAAACATAACCATCAGACGCCGACGGTTGTGATACAGATGATAATCAACATACAGACACCAGAGAAGCGAAAAAGAAACATTAAACACGTAACACCATGTATTGGCAATTTCCAAAATGATGTGGATTTCCTGGCCAGGCATACCGTCAATCAAAAAGGTAAGTGGTTCAGCTATACAGCAGCTGGCAACGATCATCAGCATGACCGTAAACAGTCTGTCACTTAAAGATTTACGGCGTCTCGAAAGACTGCTGCACATGAGAAGGATGATAATCATTGCAATTCCGATGCCATTTGTTATGACAATTGATTGTAGATTCATATTTCAGCCCTCATTTTCAAATAATTGGGACTGATTCATTTTACCATAACCCATGTAAAAAAAACAAATATACGGTGAATAAATATTCTGAACTGTGATTGTACACAATTCTCCGCCGTCTTTGCACTCCATCTCTGCTCATTCAGCATGATAATTCCTTACGAGGGAAAGCGTGCTTTGGACAGTTTTGTGCTATTTGCAGAACAATCATGCAAAGATATCACTTGAAAGCTGGAATACAGAGCCTTCCCTGGTGTTACATTTTCAATTCACCTTTCAGTTTTAGCTGATTTATGTATTGCAAATTAAAAGACGATATGATAATATATCGCGGAAAACGCACCCGGGTCCGTTTTGCAGTTCCTGCCCGTTTGGGTCACTGCACAAGAAGACGCGGGGAGGGTTTAATTATAAGGAGGAAACAATCCAATGGCAGTTATCTCTATGAAACAGTTGCTTGAGGCCGGTGTCCACTTTGGCCACCAGACCCGTCGCTGGAACCCGAAAATGGCTCCGTACATCTTCACCGAACGCAATGGTATCTATATCATTGACCTTCAGAAGACCGTCCGCAAGATTGATGATGCGTATGCATTCATCCGTTCTGTTGCCATGGAAGGCAAGAGTGTGCTGTTCGTCGGCACCAAGAAGCAGGCTCAGGAGTCCATTGAGACCGAAGCAAAGCGCTGCAACATGTTCTATGTAAACAACCGCTGGCTGGGCGGTATGCTGACCAATTTCCGTACTATCAAAGGCCGTATTGCACGCCTGGATGCCATTGACGCAATGGAAGAGCGTGGTGATTTTGAAGTTCTGCCCAAGAAGGAAGTTATCAAGCTGCAGCACGAGCGGGCCAAACTGCAGGAGAACCTGGGCGGCATCCGTGAGATGAAGAACCTTCCGGGCTGTCTGTTTGTTGTTGATCCCCGCAAGGAGCATATCGCTGTCGCAGAAGCCCGTGCTTTGGGTATTCCGATCGTTGCAATTGTTGATACCAACTGCGATCCGGACGAGATTGATTATGTCATCCCGGGTAATGATGACGCAATCCGTGCAGTTAAGCTCATCGCTGGTAAGATGGCTGATGCTGTGCTTGAAGGCAAGCAGGTCGAGCAGTCTGAGCCTGATGCAGAAGCAGCAATCTAATAAAGCAACGATTCTTGGAGGATGATTAAAATGGCTAATGTAACTTCCACAATGGTTAAGGAACTGCGTGAGCGCACTGGCGCCGGCATGATGGACTGCAAGAAGGCTCTTGTTGAATGCGAAGGCGATATGGACAAGGCAATTGACTTCCTTCGTGAAAAAGGACTTGCTGCTGCTGCCAAGAAGGCCGGCCGCATCGCCGCTGAAGGTATGGTTGATGCATATGTGGATCCCAATGGTACTGGTGTTGTCATTGAGGTCAACTGTGAGACCGATTTCGTTGCCAATACCGACCGCTTTAAGGAACTGTGCCGTGACTTTGCCAAGCACGTCGCGGTTTCTGCACCGGCCAATGTTGATGAAATGCTCAATCAGCCGTTCTATGATGATGCAACCAAGACCGTTCATGATCTGATCGGTGAAGCGACAGCTTCCATCGGTGAGAAGATCTCCATCCGTCGTTTCGCACGCTTTGTGCCGGCTGACGGTATGGTGGATACCTATGTTCACATGGGCGGCCGTATTGGCGTTATGCTTGAGATCAAGACTTCTGATATTACCGACGAAGTAAAAGTTATGAGTCACGATCTGGTTATGCATATTGCCGCAGCCAATCCGCTGTTTGTATGTCGTGAGGAAGTTCCAAATGACAATCTTGAGAAAGAGCGCGAGGTTCTGACTCAGCAGGCTCTCAACGAGGGTAAGCCCGAGAAGATCGTGGAGCGCATGGTGGAAGGCCGTATCGAGAAGTACTATAAGGAAGTCTGCCTGCTTGAGCAGCCTTTTGTCAAGGATCCCGATATCAGCGTCAAGAAGATGCTCAATGGAAAGCTTGATGTCGTTCGCTTTGTCCGCTATGAGCGTGGCGAAGGCCTCGAGAAGCGTCATGATGATCTGGCTGCCGATATTGCTGCAGAACAGGCAAAGATGAAGAAGTAATCCCAAAAGGCATGCCTTGGCATGCCTTTTTTTCTAGAATTGAAAAGGAAAAGCGGCTGTACAGCCGTGTGAATCCGGAAAGGGAGTATTACATGCCGAAGTATAATCGCGTACTGATAAAACTGAGCGGAGAAGCATTGGGCGATCATGGCCGTCTGTTTGACTTTGACCAGATCAACCGGGTGGCAGGCGTGATTGCAAAGCTTCACGAAACCGGAACGCAGATTGCGCTTGTCATAGGGGCGGGAAATATCTGGCGTGGACGTCAGGGGCCTGCTGCACAAATGACTCCGGTCAGCGCCGATCACATGGGGATGTTGGGCACTGCAATCAACAGCATTGCCATGCAGGATGCTATCCAGCATCTCGGTGTAAACGCCCATGTTCTGTCCGCAGTTGATATGAATCGCTTCTGTGAATCCTATTCCTATCCGCTGGCCATCCGGTATCTGTCTGCCGGCGATGTCGTTATATTTGCCTGTGGAACCGGAAACCCCTTCTTTTCCACGGATACTGCAGCAGCGCTTCGTTCTGTTGAAATTGGAGCTGACGCCATACTTCTTGCAAAAAATGTTGATGGTGTATATGACAGTGATCCCCGCCTCAATCCGGACGCCAGGTTTCTTCCAGACCTGACCTATCATGAGGTCATGGAGCGCGATCTAAAAGTCATGGATGCCGCTGCAATTACAATCTGTCGTGATAACAGAGTTCCATCCATTCGTGTATTTGCATTGGACAACCCTGAGAACATATTGAAAGTTATTGACGGTGATCCAATGGGCACGACTGTTCATCCATAAACCCCTTCCCGGAAATGCATCTGCTTTCCGGGATTTATTGTTCATATCATTTTCTGTCCACAAAATCCGGACTGCCGCATACTGACTTTCACAGCATCCTGCTCAGCCGGACATACATACATTTATCATCAGTGTCTGGCAGAGCGTTTTACTGCACGTCAAAACAAAAGACTTGTCAAGAAATGGAGCATGTTGTACAATAGGCTGCAGATGATTTGACTGGACAGCAGCCTCCCTGACAGGGGTTCAGTCTCTCGAAAACCTGGCTGCCTGACGTTGATAATAATAATAATATGTCTTAAGGAGGGAATTGTATGCCGACAACCCGTATCATGGATAATGCGAAGGAAAAGATGGAGAAGACAAAAAGCGTTCTCCGTGCAGACCTTATGGCCATTCGTGCTGGACGTGCAAACCCGCAGCTGTTGGATCGTATCACCGTGGACTATTATGGTTCACAAACTCCGCTCAAAAATGTTTCCAACATCTCCGCTCCTGAACCGCGTGTTCTGCAGATTAATCCGTGGGATGCAAAAATGGTAAAGGAAATCTGTCGTTCCATACAGGCCAGCGATCTCGGACTGAATCCGTCTACAGACGGCAAGGTCATTCGTCTGGTTCTGCCTGAATTGAACGAAGAGCGCCGTAAAGAACTTACCAAGCTGGTCCGTAAGACTGCCGAAGAGAGCAAGGTGGCCGTTCGTTCCATCCGCCGGGATGCTGTTGAACAGGTAAAGAAGATGAAGAAGAACAGCGAGATCACGGAAGATGATCAGAAGAAGGCAGAGGATGATATCCAGAAACTGACGGATGCCAATATCAAGGATATTGACAAGATCACAGCCGAAAAAGAGAAAGAGATCATGGACGTCAAATGACGGAAACACTTATCGGCAGGCAGGTCACTGATGCCTGTAACCTTCTCAGCTCTGAAGGAATCATCCCCATTGTCGACAGAATCGGTCCAGAGAGCGAAACCTCAAATATCCTGCGCGTTGTAAAGGTACTCGACGATGGCGCACATCTTGTTGCAGCTGCATTTCCTGCCGCACTTCAAGAATAACAGAAATTAGGCGGGGCTTATCACCTCGCCTTCTTTTACAGCTAGAATATGGAGTTGATGCATATGACTGAGCTTAAGAACTTGGATCCTGCAAAGCTCCCTCGACATGTTGCCATAATTATGGATGGAAACGGTCGTTGGGCAAAAAAGCGCGGTATGCCCCGAACATTTGGACATAAGGCTGGTGTAGAGGCGCTGAGGGAAATTATAAAAATGTCCGATGAACTCGGCATTGAAGCTCTGACTGTCTATGCATTTTCAACAGAAAACTGGAAGCGTTCAGCCGATGAAGTCGGTGCACTTATGGGACTGCTCCTCGAGTATTTCACAAAAGAACTTGAGGAGCTTCACAGGAAAAATGTACGCATTCGCATTCTGGGTGATATTGACGGAATGCCCAAAGGAACTGAACGCCAGCAACAGGCATTGCACAAAGCCATCGAGCGAACGCAGAACAATACCGGTCTGCTTCTCAATATCGCACTCAATTATGGCGGTCAGCAGGAAATTGTCCGTGCTGCAAGAATACTGGCTGAGCAAACCGCGCAGGGATCACTGAAACCGGAGGAGATTACTCCGGAACGGTTTGCGTCAGAGCTTTACACGCACGATGAACCTGAGGTAGATTTGATCATTCGCACCAGTGGTGAATTGCGTCTCAGCAATTTTCTGCTCTGGCAGTGTGCTTATGCAGAATTTTATATCACGGACACATTGTGGCCGGATTTTGACCGCGAAGCTTACCTGACTGCACTTCAAGCATTTGCAGGGCGAAATCGCAGGTTTGGCGGCGTATAAAAACAGGTTTTTATCTGTTCCCGTTTGGAGATGTTGTATATGAAGAAACGAATCATCACAGCCTGCATCGGCGTACCGTTTTTGATTTTCTGTCGGTATATCCGCGGATGGTTTGCCGAACTGGTGCTGGCTTTTTTAACGCTGACCGGTGTTCACGAATGTTACCGTGCACTCAAAGCAGCAAAATACGATCCGTTTCCATGGGGCTGTTATCTGGGCCCGGTAATCATGGTTCTGCTGGCCTGGTTCATAAACATCCGAAATCCTTTACTGATCGTAACGATCTGTATGGGCATTACCATAACAGGATGTATATTCAGTTCTCATCCCAATTTTCCAGATACAGCTGCATCCATTTATCCTATATTTACCTGTTTTATGCCGCTGTCGATGATCATGATGATGCTCAATTCAACATATGGTCGGGTTCCCGGTGTAGCTTTGATCACTATGGCTTTTGCAATTGCCTTTGCAGGTGACGGAGCAGCTTACTTCGGCGGCCGCAAATTTGGGAAACACAAGCTTTGTCCGACTGTCAGTCCCAAAAAAACAATAGAAGGTTCACTGTTTTATTTCGCCGGAAGCGTCAGTCTGGCTCTATTAACACGTCTGTTCTTCGTTTATGTTTTTCATTGGGCGATGCCTGGCATTCCAGCAGCTATTTTGCTTGGTTTGATTGGCGGGTTTGCCGGTCAGATTGGTGACTTGTCTGCATCACTGCTTAAACGCCATTCCGGTATTAAGGATTATGGCCGTATTTTCCCTGGCCATGGCGGCGTCATGGACCGTTTTGACAGTGTGATGTTTACCATCATTGTTTTGTATTGTTATACACTGCTGCTTAATTGATCCTCCTGTTGTTTTGCCCATTAAATCCAGATAATGGATTATCTGTTATTAAAAACAACAACTGATAATAGGACCATACCAGTGTCATAAGCAGGCACGTTATCGTCCCGCACAATCGCACCTGTTGGAGCGAATTTCACGCTTCGATAAATGCCGTAACGGAAATTCGGTGTTTTGTCATTTTTAGGAGTAATCATGCGTAAGATAGCCATTTTAGGTTCAACCGGTTCGATAGGAACACAGGCACTTGATGTTATTGCAAGGCACACTGACTGCTTCTGCGCTGAAGCACTGGTTGCCAACACTTCCTCAGAGAAGCTGTTTGAACAGGTCCGGACATTTCATCCAAAAATTGCAGCCCTGCATACCGAGCCAGACTTCCTTCCTGAAGACGTCAAAGAGGGAACAGAATGGTTTTTTGGTGACAATGTACTGACCCTTATTCCGGAAATTACAAAAGCCGATGATGTTCTTGTCAGTGTTGTCGGTATTGCCGGATTGTCCGCAGTCATGACTGCGCTCACTCATGGGAAGCGCGTACTTCTGGCCAACAAGGAACCGCTGGTAGCAGGCGGTAAACTGGTTACAGCAGCCGCAGAGAAAGCCGAGCAGCCATTGCTGCCAGTTGACAGTGAGCACAGTGCTATTTTTCAGTGCCTGCAGGGAGCTGGTCCAAACCAACCTGTTCGGCTGATCCTGACTGCCAGCGGCGGACCTTTCCGTACTGCGGATGCCGATACCATTGCAAATGCCACAAAAGAACAGGCTTTGAAACATCCTAACTGGCATATGGGCCGCAAAATCACTATTGATTCTGCAACGATGATCAACAAAGCGCTGGAGGTTATTGAAGCCAGATGGCTTTTTGGCATGCCGTCCGATAAAATTGACGTTCTTGTACATCCGCAGTCGGTTATCCATTCTATGGTCGAATATGCTGACGGTGCAGTTATGGCCCAGTTAGGAACGCCGGATATGCGAATTCCTATTTTGTATGCCATGGCTTATCCTGAACGTCTGACAACCGGCGGTGCAAGGCTTGATTTTACGAAGCTCTCTGATCTGACATTTGAACAGCCGGATTTTAAGCGTTTTCCAGGCCTGAGACTGGGATATGACGCGCTGAAAACCGGAGGCACCATGACGGCTATCCTGAATGGTGCAAATGAAATAGCCGTTGCTGCATTTCTGAACGATCAGATCCGCTTCGGCGGTATAGCACACCTTGTTGAGGATACCATGCTGCAGTTGACACCGGATCTGAATCCCGACCTTGATGCTATTTTTGAGGCGGACTGCCGTGCCAGGGAAACGGCAAATCGTTTATTATCTTCAGGCAGGTATTAAAGCCTGCTTTTTTATTCGGAGGCATACATGTATATTGTTGTTGCACTGTTGATATTAAACCTTCTTGTCATTATTCATGAAGCTGGTCATTTCTGGGCGGCCAGACTGTGTGGGATAGAGGTTGTAGAATACGCCATAGGGTTTGGTCCGCTTTTGTTTCAACACACAACAAAGCGGAATACAAAGATTTCTCTCCGGCTTCTGCCGGTCGGCGGCTTCTGCGCTTTTTTTGATGAAGAGGAAGGGAAAGATCCTCGTGCTTTTAACAATCAGGCCGTCTGGAAACGATTTGTGACTACGCTGGCAGGCCCAGTGATGAACTTTGTCGCCGCCTTTCTTGCCGTAATCCTCTATCTTAGTGCATTTGGATTGAATGTCTCTGTTTCTCGTGTTGCTTCAACAGAACTAAATGCCGCCTCTGCCGGCCTTCTGGCCGGAGACAGGATCATTGCAGTCAATGGCATTAAGACAGAAACGCCTGTCGAAATCTCCACAGAAATCACCAATTGTGCAGGTGAAATCGTGACACTTACGGTTCAGCGCAGCGGCGATACGAATGATATCACCATAACACCTTTTTACGATGAAGCTGCTGAACGCTGGCGTGTCGGATTTACTTTTGCACAGGAACGTCAAAGGGTTTCCCTGCTTCAAAGTATTCCATTTTCATTTCAATATAATGCAGAATCTGCAACCCTGATTGTAAAAACATTGAAAGGGCTGATCACCAAAGGGCAGGGCGTAGATGAGGTAACAGGTCCTGTCGGTACGGTTTACGCCATTTCTGAAATAACCCGTCAGGGAGGGCTGGATATTATATTTGAACTGCTAGCCATTATTAGCGTTAACCTGGGAATTATGAATCTACTGCCTATACCAGGACTGGATGGCTCACGTCTGTTGTTTCTGCTGGTAGAAGCCATTAGAAAGAAACCCATCAGTCCGGAAATAGAAGGACGCATCCATATGGCTGGGTATGCGCTGCTGATTGGCCTTATGCTCATTCTTACATACAAAGATATTTTTCAGATTATGACGGGCAGTCTGTTCAAATAGACAGACAGTGCCAAACGACACGAACAGAAAGGAAAAACAACATGAAACAGACAAGACAGGTTATGGTCGGCACTGTACCGATAGGCGGCGGAGCGCCAATCAGTGTACAGTCCATGACCAACACTGATACTGCTGATGTTGAGGCAACGCTCAGCCAGATCAGGGCTTTGGCAGTTGCCGGAGCGGATATTGTCCGCATTTCCGTCTACAACAAAGCGTGTGCTGACGCTGTACATACACTAGCTGCCAAAAGTCCTGTTCCACTTGTAGCGGATATTCATTTTGATCACACACTCGCCATTGCTGCAGTAGAAAACGGTATTCAGAAACTTCGGATCAATCCAGGAAATATCGGCGGTGAAGAGAAAGTACGCCGTCTGGCAGACTGTGTGAAGATGCATCATATACCGGTTCGCATAGGCGTAAACTCCGGTTCGGTTGAAACTGATATTCTAAATAGATACGGTGGACCAACGCCCGCTGGCATGGTTGAAAGTGCGCTGAGACATGCTGCTATGCTGGAGAAGTGTGGATTCTATGACATGGTTCTCTCCATGAAAGCCAGCAACGTCAGGGACACGGTAGAAGCTTACCGTATTGCACATGATCGCTGTGATTATCCGCTTCACGTGGGCGTTACTGAAGCTGGTCTTCCAGAACAGGGAAAAATCAAAAGTGCAATCGGCATTGGAACACTGCTCCTTGAGGGAATTGGCGATACCATCCGGGTCAGTCTGACTGGAGACCCTGCACTGGAACCGCCGGCAGGCATCGAAATTCTCCGGGATATCGGACTTCGCAATGATGCCGCTGAATTTGTAAGTTGTCCCACCTGCGGCAGAACCTGTATTGATGTTGCGGGAATTATGCAGCAGGTTCATAAGACACTGGCTGATATCCATCAGCCAATAAAAGTTGCTGTTATGGGTTGTGTCGTAAACGGGCCCGGTGAAGCCAGAGAGGCTGATATCGGAATCTGCGGTGGTGGAAACGGCGCAGGTCTGCTCATCAGAAAAGGCCAGCCGCCGCGAAAAGTAACTGGCGATCTTGGCGCGATTCTGATTTCTGAAATCCGCCAGATGATTGGAGATTCGGGAGGCAACTGATGATCTCTTGGGAACAAATCATTGACGAGGCATTACCAGAGCTCAGTGGACACCTGTCGCTGGAGCGGGTAGAAACCAACGTAACAGGTTCTGCCATCGGCATCTATCTGAATTCTGATCTACTGATCGATGAAAAGCCCTACCGGGCCGTGCGCAGCGCAATGCGCCGACGTTTTGACCCGATTCAGGTTTCACTGTTTATCCGTTCTCCCGCACTGGGCGAAGATTTTCTCGCCAATCCTGAAAAATACAAGGATTTTATCGTCCGCTGCATCCAGCGGCACTATCAGTCATGTATTCCTTTTTTCAGTAATTCACGTTTTGAGTGTATTGGCAACCGGCTTAGTCTGCTGTTTGAGAATGAACTGGCTCCACGCTATGTCATAGAACAGTCAGTTGACCAATACATTTCCCGTCTGATACGCGATGTATTCGGCTGCGATGTACATGTAACCTGTCAGGCAATAAAACTACGTGAAGAACAGATAGAGGAAATCCGGGAACGTCGCCGGCATGAAGAGGAAGAAGCCCTTAAACAACTGATTCTCGAGCAAAACATTCAGGCAGCGCAGGAAAAGGAAACACAGAAACCAAATGTTATTCTTGGACGGCCTATCCAAGGTGAACATGTAGACATGATCGAGCTTAATGAAGAAGGCAATAAGATCATTGTTGCAGGAGAAATCATTTCCGCCGAGACCAAAGAACTGCGTGGCGGCGAAATGGTGCTGCTCTCTTTCTTCATTACAGACTATACCAGTTCCTTAAAATGCAAGGCATTCCTGCATTATCACAAAGGAAACGGGCGAAGAAAAAAGGATTCTGATGAACCGCTTCCACCACCAACCAAAGAGGAAATTGATGCGGTCAATAAGGTCATTGGAGATGTAAAAGCAGGCCGATGGGTAATCGTTCGCGGCGATCTTAAAATGGACAATTTTGACCATGCCCTTGTCCTGATGGCCAATGATATCTCTCCGCGTTCTGCCCCTGAGCGTTTGGATGAGTGCGAAGAAAAGCGGATCGAATTGCATCTGCATACCAATATGTCCGAAATGGATGGTATAGCCAGTCCTGCGGATCTTATTGCCCGTGCGGCAAAATGGGGCCATCCTGCAGTCGCCATTACAGATCATGGCGTTGTCCAAGCTTTCCCGGATGCGTTTAGCGCAGCTAAAAAGAACAAAATCAAGCTCATCCCCGGTATGGAAGGATATCTGACAGATACGAAAGATGTTGTTCTTCGGGGAGACCACCGGTCTCTTTCTGATGACATTGTTGTGGTTGATTTTGAGACAACCGGTCTGAATCCCAAAACCTGCCGCATTATGGAGATTGGCGCCATCAGAATCCGAAACGGACAAATCATCGAAGAGCTTTCCCGTTTTGTCAACCCATGTATGCCTATACCACCTGAGGTTTCAAATCTGACTGGAATCACAGATTCCATGGTCAGAGATGCTGACACTGCTGAAAAAGAGATTCCCCAACTGCTTAAGTTCATCGGGAATGCACCATTTGCCGCACACAATGCCAAATTTGATTATGCATTTCTCACAGAAGAGTGCCGACGGCTTGGCATCGAAATATCCATGCCCGTTATCGATACACTTGAATTTGCACGCCGCCTGTATCCTGAAATGCGCAGTCATAAGCTTGGTGCTGTATGCAAACAACTGGGGGTCTCTCTTAAAAATGCCCACCGTGCAGTACATGACGCGCATGCAACTGCCTTGTGTCTCAACCACATGCTGGCAGAATGCGCAGCTGATGACATTTTGTATTTGGATGAGATCAACAAATCACTCGACAGCGGTGCTGTCGGTGAATCATTCCATATCACACTTCTTGCTGCCGAACAGGATGGTATTACCAATCTCAACCGAATCGTTACTGAAGGACATCTGCATTATTTTCACAAAAAACCTCATACACCGCGTCATATTCTGCAGAAATACCGGAAAGGACTCATTGTTGGTTCTGCATGTGAAGCAGGTGAGCTGTTTCAGGCTGTTGTAGACGGTGCGGATGATAAAGAACTTGAAAACATTGCCCGGTTCTATGATTATCTTGAAATCCAGCCGATCGGGAACAATGCATTTATGTTACGGGATGGAACAGCAAAAGACGAAGAACAGCTGAGAGATTTCAACCGTCGTATAGTCCGTCTCGGTGACGAACTGGGGATTCCTGTCTGTGCAACCGGAGACGTGCATTTTTTGGATCCCGGTGACAAGGTTTACCGCAGCATCCTGGAAGACAGCATGAAATATGAGGATGCGGACCGACAGGCCCCGCTGTATTTCCATTCCACGGACGAGATGCTGGAAGAGTTTTCCTATCTGGGAATGGAAATGGCAGAAGAGGTGGTCATTACCAATACCAACCTGATCGCGGATATGATCGATT
>JAFUHD010000102.1 GCA_017469025.1 Clostridia bacterium | reverse complement strand
GCAAATGAATAACGACCTTCTCTCAGTCTAAAAATGCAAGTGCCAACGCAAAATCTTGCATTTTCGGTAAAAAAATCAATGTTAACTAAAAGTGTGTTTTTATACACACAAAACATCTTTTGTCGGACGAATCATATATGGATGAACCCGTAGCAACCAGCCAGCCGTATTCCTCTGAATCCGTGATTGTCGGCAGAAATCCGCGTTCCGGATTTTTCAGAACTTCATTGTCTTCATAAAAGAAATGGTCACAAACACCTGGCGGACAGAAATCTTCATCTGAAGCATCAACAAGATAGACGATGGTCTTTGTACTCACATCCAGCCACGTAATGTAAAGGCTCAGCACATCGTTGACATCCTGAATCTTTCTCAGCTGCTCACGAAGATGAATATATGGCGCCATCTCTGACACAGCAGAAAAACGTGCAAGGTAAGCATCAAACTCAGGTTCGCCCCAGCGGTCGCTATAAACGGTCTCTTCTGCAGCTTCATAAACAGCCTTGACTGCATTCAGAACTTCGCGCACCTGATCACCGTCAACAGATACAGCAATTGTATCTGCAAGGTGAACCGCCTGACGGGTATAGTTTTTCTTTCCAGTACTTTGGATTATTCTGCTGCTGATAAAAATAGATACTATACTGGTCATTAACACGATGACCAAAATAAGCATCACAGCTTTGCTTTTCAATGGAAATTTCATGGGATCCTCCTGAGGCTGGTCACTTTTGTTCTGGATTCATGTTTGCATAATGCTGATGAAAACCTTCCGTCGACTCAGATGTCTGCTTATACTCTTTAATTCTGTCCATCCGGGAAAACATTCGTAATCCCTGCCCCTTTCTGCTGCATGCAAGGGAGCAAACGTACTATCGGTAAACTTTAAGACTGGAATTATAAAGCATGCCGTTCTTCTGTCTGGAACTTTATGATTTTGCCGGCAGGCAGTAGACCTCACCCGGAAGCAGAATCTGTAACCGTTCCGGATTCACAATTTGCTTCAGCAGATTGCCCGGGTTTCCGTTAAATGGTGACATATCCGGTGCATCTACAGTCCCCCAGTGAATACAGATCAGCTGTGCATCCGGATAGGTATTTGCAAGCTGTATTGCGCCATTCAGAGAAATATGCCATTCATTGTCGGAGAAATCCAGCAGAATAATATCCGGTGGATTCATATGCAGATGTTCTTCCAGCAAACGTGAATCCCCTGGAAGCCAGATTCTGCCATCCGGCGTATCAAACCAGTAACCGCAATATTCATTCTCATTCCATGTCCTGTACTGGAATTCAGGATAATAATTCTGCCAGTTATGCTTTGCAGGCGTTAAAGTGACGGATGTATCTCCAATACAAAATGTATCATGAATGTCGTGTCCGGTTCCGGGTATTCCAGCAGACTGCATTTCCCCTGCCACATATTGCGTCGAATGGAACTGGTCACATACTGGCAGAACTGCCCGGATCGTCTCACGGCTGAAATGATCATTGTCGATATGTGTCACAAGAAGCGCATCCAGATGCAGTATATCCTCAGGGCGCACGGGCATTTCAAAAAGCAGCGGCATATCAAAGCCCTGCAGTACAGGGTCAATCATGAGCACTGTCCCCCGGATGTTCATCATAATGCCTGCACCGCCAAGCCATCTGATCTCGGTATGATCGCATTTTTCAAATGCTGTTTTATCAATATAACACACTTTGTCAGGCATTGCCTGCCCTTTTTCATTGACTTTATATTTCTGCATATGCTTTTTCTCCACCATCAGATCTTTCTTTTCTGCCATGAAGCAGAGAATGATGGTTAAATACCTGTTTGAACCTGTGAGATGCTTCGGACGATAGGCACACCATAAGCGGATAAGTCATGACTTACGTCAGGTATGCTTCATAGCCTGCTTACATCAGCATGTTGTTCACAAAGCAGGATTCCTGCATAAGATCCTTTAGCGTTATACCGTAGAAAAACTCATGGACGACATTGTTAAAGCGCTGCCACATGGGCAGAGTACGGCATTCCGCTGCACGCTTACACGGCTCTGCATCCGGGCTGAGACAGGCCACCATAGACAGCGTCCCTTCTGCCTTTTCAAGGATCTCACCGGCTGTATATTCCTCAGGAAGACGGGTGAGTCGAAAACCGTCTCCTTCACGGGTTATGAATCCGGCGTCCAGAAGCAGATTTGTGATTACCTGAAGATATGTGAGTGAGATTTCCTGACGTTCTGCAATTTCTGTCAGGGGAACTGCTCTATTCTGTTCACCCAAATGTACCATTACACGAAGGGCATACCTGCCTTTAGCAGAAATCATGTTAACACTTTCTTTCCTATATCGCTCTCTCTGTAAAACTGAGGCTGTATTTATACGGTTGTAAGGAGGTACGCTGTCAGACATTTTATCAATATGAATACTGATGTTCGCTGTGAATTACATTCTATCACTGGATTCTGTTAAATAACAGGCTTTTTTCTGTTTTCCTTCCCTTCCGACAGCTTGAATGCTTTGTCCATGAGGAAAAGTGTTCCATTGCCATCCAATACTCATAGAGTATAGCATGATTCATCAAAAAACGGCTGGTTCCTGACCTGCTCAAATCTGGCAGCCAGGAGTGTCTTTTCTTTCTCCGTCAATGGATGCGCAAGCAGCTCTTCAATATGTTCGACTGCAAATCTGAAATGAGCATAATTTCCCGGTGGAATAATCGTATCTACGCCGAGATTCAGGGCGTATTTTACAGCAGCTTTGAGAAGAGCAGCATCTTCTTCGATGTCAAACGGTTTGCACCATGACTTTGGATATTTTGAAGCATACCGTTCCTCTGCAGACCAGGCTCTTTCAACCATGGATTTCATGCAGAGCAGACCGATCCCTTTTTCCCTGGCTGCCACAATCAGTTTTGCACCCATATTATGTCCCATATGCATGTGCCAGTTAAATGGAAAAAGGACCGTATCAAACTCGTATAATTCCAGTGCTTTGAGCGCAACAGCCTCACTGTGTGCGGTAATTCCCAGTTTTCTGGCAATCCCGCTTTCCTTCATGTCACGCATCATTTCCATTACACCGCCGGGTCTGAAAGCAATCTCAATATCCTCCATTTTTTTAAGTGCATGCATCTGATAAACGTCAAAGTAATCCGTATGCAGCAGATTCAGGGATTCATGCATCAGTTTTTCAGCCTGGGCACGGGTTCGGGCCTCTGTTTTACAGGCCAGGTGGATATTCCTGCGGTAATGTTTCAGGGAGTTTCCAAGCATCATCTGTGCATTGCCATACGTTGGTGCAACATCAAAATAATTGATCCCCTGCTCAATGGCCAAGGCAACATAACTGTCAGATGCACGCTGGCCGTCTCCAGGAAAGGTGGTCTCTCCATACTGGGACGCTGAAACAATACCGCCGTACGCTACAGCAGAAACTGTAAATCCTGTTTTGCCCAACTGATGATATTTCATGTGCTTACTCCTTCTCTGGTCAGAATATCTGCCTCTCGTTTCCATTGATACTGGGTCATTTTATTCCTGCAACCTGCACATATGGCAGCACACTTAATGCGCAGCCATGGCTTGTCAGCATTTAATACCTGAATACCAGATATCCGCTGTTTCACCTGGCAAACAGATCCCCATTATTCTGCGCATGCTCTCCCACTTCCAGACAGGTTATTCATCTGACTGAGGAATCAGAACATCCTTATTTCTCCACATATGTCATCATCTTCCCGTCCTGATGCACCAACGCCAGTCCTTTTCCTTTTTTCAAAAGAATTCTTATTGGAAATGGCGTCCATCCATACTCCGGATATCTTTCTGCCAGTTCAACTGATGGAAGAACCACAGCATATTGCCACCCGAATACTGTTTCTGTCTTTACTGCCAGTTTTCCATTCTCAATTTTCGCTGCAATCAGAACATGTGCATTCTTTTCTTCTGCTTATTTGATGATTCCTTTCAGAATATCCATTTTTCCTTCGCCATGGCGTTCCAGCGCATTGCGAAGCAGTGCAAGATACTTTTCATCCTGATTTGTTAATGACGGAAGCCCACTTTTTATTATCTGCTCCATACTACACTTTCTAGTATTATACTATAATAACATATTGCACTACTGAATTGAAATATTCGATTTACTATACCATATTTTAGCAAAAAATGAAATCATTATTTTAGTCATATACTCTATTCTCACAGACACAGTACCTGAATATAACGATAGTTTTCTGCTCCATCCACTGCTTTTATTTTCCTGCCTGTGTATACCTGTTTCATAGTGATATGCCCTGCAAGCAATCTCATGCATGAGATAACCAGAAGCCTTCACGATATCCACATAAATGGGAATCAGGAAGGCTTCCATTTCATTTTTACAGCTTTGTCTTTTATTTTATGTGTATCTGCACGGAAAATCTCAGTCATTCTCCCAGAAACCATGCTTTGGCATCTTTGCGGAACTGTACAAGAGAAGGCTCGTGCATATAGAACATGTAGCCGGAAGGATAGTATGTAAATGACAAATTCTGTTTGGTTTCAGCATCGAGGAACACATGATTATACACCCATTCAGCAGAGCCAAATGGCGTTGCAAGATCATAATATCCACACAGTATCCAAACCTTCAAAAAACGGATTGCGGGACATGGCATTATAGATATCAGGTTTCTGATCCAGCTGCATATTGTCGTTGCCATACGACCAGGCCTCATTGACTTTGTTACTAAGCATCTCATAGATGAGATCACTGTGATAATCCAGTTCGTCACCAAAGTACTGATTGACAGCTGAACCGAATACATTTAAAAGTGTGTTTGTGGATGGATCAGCAGCGCCGCTGCCGATATCCCCTCTGTTATTAGGCCGGTATAACGTGCGTCAACGCGGCCAATCATCAATATAAACGCGAAGATTCTTTTTAAGTACGTCGTCTTTTTTGAGACCGGTCAGTGCGGAAATCTTTACAGCAATAGCGTCTTTTTCAGATTCATCAAGTGTATTCCCTTTGAACAAAGCCGGCTCGTATTCGTTGGCAGCAAATCTGCGTGCTTCATCAATGATCTCTTCTGCAGTCATGGACTTATACGGTTCTTCCAGCAGACCGTGATAATGACCAATTGCTGCGTAGGTTGGCAGATAACTCGCATAAGTAGAATCATTAACCGTTAATTCCATCAGTGTCGAATAATCATTACAGCTTGAGATCAGAATAAGACCATTCATTCCCATCGCATAAGTTTCCGCCAGGTAATTGACGACACCCACGGCACGTACCGTTCCATAGGATTCACCTGCGATATACTTAGGGGAACCACATCGTCCATTGCGCGTGACATAAAGACGAATGAATTCGCTTACAGAGGCTATGTCATTTGAATACGTATAAAAAAATGCAGGAACGGTTCCCTTATCCGCTCTTGAATAACCCGTTCCAACCGGATCAATAAACACCAGATCAGTCGGGTCAAGGATAGAATATGGATTGTCCGTAATATCTACCGGAATATGTTTGGGCTGTCCATTCTCATCTGTTTCAACTCTGCGGGGTCCCAGCATTCCCATATTCACCCAGCCTGAGCTTGAACCCGGTCCGCCGTTAAATGCAAAAGTAATCGGACGCTGTGCCTTATTCTCAGCTTCATCCAGCGTATACGCTGTAAAAAACATTTGACAATGCTGCTCTTCAACGCTTACAGGCATTCTGCCGACGGATACCGTGTAATTCACTGTCTGATCTTCAATCATGACAGCATGTCTGGTTATGGACAACGGTTCCTCAGTTTCCGTGACTGACTCGACAGACAGCGTTTCCGGGTTCATTTCTTCAGCCCATGAATATACGGCAAAAGCAGCAGGCAGAATGCCAATAACAAAAGGATATTTTTCTTAATCGGATTCTTACCTTTCAATAATACTTTAAGATAGTGATTCATCTCCAGGTCAATGCTCTTTCTTCAGATCAAACATATTCTCCATTCCCTTGCTTCTGCTTGCAATCAATAATCCAATACTTCTCCAGAGCAAGATTGCCAGAATCCAGGTACCATTACTCACAATCAGTAAAACATATTTTATTGATTCCTGAGGTATTCTGTCATAATTGAAATTGACATAAATCGTAAAAATGACAATAGCCAGACTTGCAATTGCCAGCAGGATCTCGCCCAGACGAATGGCGATTATATGTTGCTTAGGCTGTTCAGTTTGATTCATTTGTACTCCCTTTTGTTTTTCAAATGACGGATAAACGCTGATTATCAGTTACAGCGCTCTATAGAATTTCATTTTTCAGTATCAGACTCCGTGTTTCACGATCAGTCAGATGCAGTATTTCACCTTTCGATAAACATTATCGTATGTTTCACGGTGTCTGGTTTACTTTCAAAAGTTTTACCAGTATAGCATTTTTGTTACTTAAAAGGAAGAGATTTTTTATCATATACCAGTGTGCCGCATGCTCTGCTTTGAAAGCTGCCCTGCATCATGTTTACACGCGTCCCGAAACACTAAAGAATGATGTTTCCGGATGCATCAAAGTGTATTTCTGCCTCAAACTGGTAACATGGATCGCCACGGTCATAAGTGCTCTTCTCTAGAATGCGCCGGTCTGGCATAACAGACAGCATGGTTGCCTCGCCATTCACTTCCAGCCGGATCATCTGGGAAAAATCTACCATCTCTTCATTCAGGAACAGACTGAATGGTCCATTCAGTTCCTGCACATCGAGGATTACCGCATTCTCTTTCCTGTCAAGAAGTGCCATAAGAATTCCCCTGTTTGTATCATATGGAGCCCTTAAATAGTAATGACTCATGGTTTCACGCATTGTTGCACGTGTACTCAAATCCCATATTATCCGTTCTGGAATCGGATTGCGGACAAACTGGTCCATATAATCAGGAGGAAAACTGTT
>JAFUHD010000101.1 GCA_017469025.1 Clostridia bacterium | reverse complement strand
CTCCATCATTTCAAGTGGCAAATGAAGGAAATTACTGTGGGTAAAGCCGTGTCAAGAACACTACTTTCGATGCACTTATTTACCCATAAGCCCTTATTTCATCGGAAACCAGGGCTAAATAGTTCGGTGCGAAAGTTGAGAAATTCCTGGTTTCGTTACTAACTGTGCCAAATTTATGCTATAATGGCATCTAATCAGGGCTGTCCGACAGTTCTGCATTCGCAGGACATAAGATGTCCTTCTGTTCTCTCACTATATTCCCGTTCTTCCTGGGTAAACCACAGAAATCTACCTGCTGCCAAATAACGCCTGTGCTTTTCATCTGCGCTATGGACATTGCTCACGATATCCTCTACTCCAGTCTCACAATGACAGCTGCAATGGCTACAGTGCCGGAACCACAGCTATGTCATTTTTTTGACAGCCCGGCACTTTGCGCCGGTTTGTCAAAAAATGACAAGTGCTATTGATACGTGCCGGAAGCACAATTATGTCACTAAAGGAGCTCTTTCATGTTAGAATCCTACATGCTGGATGTTACACCTTACTCCATGACACTCGTGGAAACCATGCGTCAGGACCCGTTGGCCAAAAAGCTTGCAAGCCAGGGCAAGCCGATTAAACTCCGTGGAATGGTCAACATGATGAATTTCACGTATGGGTTCGTATTCAGCTATGAAAAAGGCAACTATCCCATGACCATGCGCTGGGGTATGTTCCTTAACAAGCGCGAAGCCACTACGCTGGTTTCAATCTCTACGCTGGATGCACTGCACAGTAAACTGGCCGGCCGCTGCATCATTCCGGCAAACTGGTACTATGATACGGATGTACCAACTGAAAACAATCCAGAAACCACATCCGGATACTATATTGAGCAGAACAAGACGAGAAAGCATGTGTGGATCGGTGCAGAACGCATCGGAGAAAAAATGGTTCATTTCCCGGTCAACCGTGATCCATGCAACTTCGGGGCCGTCTTCTGCATGGAAGAGGGCTTTCCCTGCTTTGCCATCGTAATCATGGATGACGGACTTCCTCTGATGATTCAGAAAAAGAACATCAGCGCCTGGACCAATCCCGAGGGCGATATCCGTTCTGCGGTTGCCAACCGTATTCGTGATATCGCAATTGATGTTACAAACGATTAGCCCTGCTTCAATTCTGCCCCATGACAAACCGGCCTGAATCCATACATCAGCATTTCAAAGCCCGGTTGTCCGGCAACTTCTGCCGCCTGAAAACGAAATATCTTACAAACCGCGGACATATTCATGCCCGCGGTTTGTATTTTTCAGGAAAAGTGGATTATTTATTCACTGTGTCTTCTGTCGTGATATCATCCATGGACCGTCCGGTTCTGGCTTCCCACTGCTGGCGGATTGCCAGAATTGTATTTGGATCCGCCACTTCAGTAGCCGGTAACTGATTGGCTTTCTGGAATGCAGCAACTGCCTTTCCTGTCAGGCTGCCAAAGCTGCCGGATTGTATATTGCCGGAATAGTACCCGAGATCACGAAGCATAACCTGAAGCTGAATAACGGAAAAATCTGATGACATGCCCTCATAGAGGGTTCCTTCATAATAAAACTTGTTCTTTTCGGTCTTTCCACAAAGCTGACAGGTATGTTCGCGGACACCCTTTGTCTTTCCGGGCTCAGTGACGACAACCCATTCGCTCCATTCATGCTCTAGACGCGGTATTGTTGTATCCTTTTTGATTTTCCCGCACCTGGTACAGACCATATCCCCCCTGCCAGGCGCGGTGCAGGTCGGCGCTTTTACAGGATTGGATGCAACATAATCATGACCGAGCTTTTCAATTTTAACACGAAGGAATGCGCCGCAGACCTGGCAGGTGGCAACGCGGACACCCTCTTCAGTACACGTCGGTTCCTTTGTTACCTCCCAGGATTCCACCGTGTGCGGCAGTTTCTTGATCTCCCGCTGCTCCCAGTGATCACAGTCCCGGCAGTAACGTTTCTGATGGCCCTCACTCGAGCAGGTAGGCTCACGCAGCGTCACCCATGGGCCAAAGTTATGATCACTGTCCGCATTAGCGCTTAAGCAGACTGTCATCATCAGCAGAATAAGACAGATCAGGGTCAGTTTCTTCATCTTCAACCACTCAATCTCCTCTCTTTATGGCAGCATTTCCGGTCTCCTGCCGGCTGCATCTGCAGCATTTGGCAGCCGGCAATGAAAACATTCTCCAAGTTTACAGCCCCGTACTTTCTGATACGGCAGCCGCCGTTATGAAACAATGCTCATCTGTGTCTGACCATCGAATGGTCAAATTATTTTTTTTTAAATTATTTTCTTATAAAAAGAAGTCCCCGAAATGGTGTTTTCAATGCCGAAGGCTTCAAGGACGGTTGCACTGATGTCGGCAAATGTCGGTAATGTATGCAGATCCACGCCGCCTTTCAGGGACGGGCCATAAATCAGAAGCGGAATATGCTCTCTGGTATGATCTGTTCCTTTGTAAGTCGGATCACAGCCATGGTCCGCGGTCAGAATCAGAATGTCATCCGGTCCAAGCTGGGCTGTAAATTCAGGCAGCCGCGCATCAAACGCTGCAAGGGCATCTGCATATCCCTGTACATCACGGCGGTGTCCATAGACCATATCTGTATCGACCAGATTGACAAACAGAAGGCCGTCAAAATCCTCCCGCTGTGCAGAAAGTGCAGCCTCGATACAGGCAGGATTGCCTGCTGCATGATTGGATTTGGTAATTCCCTTATGCGCAAAGATATCCTCTATTTTACCAATGCCGTAAACAGTACGTCCTGTAGCGGCGATCAGGTCACACATTGTTACAGGCGGCTGTGCTGAAAAGTCCCGGCGTGCACCGGTCCTTTTGAATTCACCTTTATGTTCACCGACAAATGGACGGGCAATGACTCGGCCGACTTCAAGCGGACCTTTCAGCATCTCACGTGCAATTTCGCAGTCATGGTAAAGCTCTGGCAGCGGTACTATCCGCTCAATGGCCGCAATCTGGAATACACTGTCTGCGGAAGTGTAGACGATCAGCTTGCCTGTTGCCAGATGCTCCTCGCCAAGTTCTTCAATGATAGCTGTACCACTTGCCGGCTTGTTTCCAATTGTGCCCCGGCCGACAGCAGCTTCAAACGCATCCAGAAAATCACGTGGAAAACCATCCGGGAATGTCGGGAACGGCTGACTGAGACATGCACCCGCAATCTCCCAGTGTCCCGTTGTTGTATCTTTGCCAGGCGACTGTTCCCGGAGTTTGCCATAGGATGCAGTCGGCGCCTTTACGGCCCCGGGAAAAGCTGCACCGTCAATATTCGCCAGGCCCATAGCCATCATGTTCGGCAGGTCAGGATGACACGTATTGATCACATGACCAAGTGTATCCGCACCTGCATCATCATATTTATCTGCATCCGGAAGTGCACCAATACCCACACTGTCCAGTACAATCAAAGTAACTTTCCGTTTCATTTGGCTCCCTCCTTCGGTGCCCGCATATCAAGAATCTGCTGGAGCTCCTCCATAAATGATTCCACATCTTTAAACTGGCGATAGACCGACGCAAAGCGCACATACGCGACCTCATCCAGCGACCTCAGGCCTTCCATCACCATGCGCCCTATGGTTTCCGTTGTGATCTCCTGATCCATCTGCTGATAAACATCTGTTTCTATCTTGTTAACCAGATTTTCAATCTCTGCAAGAGAAACCGGGCGCTTTTCACAGGCACGAAGTATGCCGTTTCTGACTTTTGTGGAATCAAACTGCTCACGGCGGTTGTCCTTTTTGACCACCAGGACCGGCAGCATCTCAATCCGCTCGTATGTTGTAAAACGGCGCTTGCACCCCTCACATTCACGCCTTCTCCGGATGGTTCCATCCTCTGTCGGTCTTGAATCCACAACGCGGCTTTCAAGACAGCCGCAATAGATGCATTTCATTCTCTATCCCCCGTTTCTCCGTTCCAGATTACCCGGATCGTCGTTTTCATCGGTGTACCCAGAATATAATACGAAACTGCTATATTTCTCTCTGCCGGAAACGTTCCGTTGTGGGTCAGAATATTCACAGTCAGATCTCCCTCTGAACGGGCATTGAGCAAGTGCGGCTTTTCATCACGTAACTCAAGAATATCCCCATCCACAGGTTCTGCATCTACCTGTATCCACTCCATTGGCAGAAGGCACCGGTTTTTAAGCCGGAACGAAGCTGCCAGAAAAGTACAGCTGTCAGCCGAAATCTGTGTTTCATCACTGAAAACACGTCCCTGATAGGTTCCGTTCTGAAGTGCCTGCGCAAGATACCGGAATGTATTCTCATCCTCCTGTGCAGGCAGCGTACCGGATGCAATAACCTGTATTTCCGGTACACGTGTTTCGAGTACATACAATACAAGACCGCCGGCACAAATGGTTACAATCAGCGCCAGAATGGCTATTCCCTTAAAAAATGTTCTCACTGTCCGTTCTGCCCTTCCAGGATGGCACTCATCTGATCTATCATTTCCGCATCTTTCATCCGGAACTTAAATACAACCCGTCGTGACGCTTCCATATTGACACTGCCGTTCGCATTGTAGACCGGATCTGAATAAGACCTGCCGTTCACCGTCAGTATGCTCTGAAGAAGCGACCTTTCAGAGCCGGTAATGCCGATCATTTCACTGCCCAGGCAGTATGTGGCAACTGTCAGTGCGCGTTCCTGAGACAGTTTGAGGTTGCTCAGGTAACTGCCTGATGTATCCGTATGACCTTCAATGATGATTTCACCAATAAACTCCTGATACTCATTGCTCATCAGCGTTCTCAGATAAATGGGAATGAACCGGTTGAGCAGTTCCTTGCCGCTGTCCTTGAGTTCATTTCTGCCTGTATCAAACAGAACAGATCCGGAAAAACCGATCGCGCCTGTATTCCGGTCAACAATGGCATCAAGTCCGGCACTTTTCAGCTCATCCCTCAGGGATTCAATTATCTCTGAGCGCAGGCCAATCAGTTTGTCAATTCTTGCCTGTTGTGCGGCAAGCAGCGCAGCCTGTTCCTCTATTTTGCTCTGCTGCAGGGAAAGGCTCTGCTGGGCAGCTGTCAGTGCCGTTCTGTTTTCCTCAAGTTCCTCCTGCTGTTCCCGCAGCATCAGGGTGGTCGTGGCAAGAAGCTCTTCCTTGTCCCTCAGCTCCGCTTCCTGATCAATCAAAAGACTCTGCTGTGTTGAAAGCTGAGCTTCCTTTGTTTCCAGTTCAATTGTCTTTTTCTGCTGCAGATCCACCAGCTGGTAAATGGCCGCAAAAAGAATCAGTGCAAAAGTAAACAGCATGCCTGCCATCATATCGGAGTATGAGATCCAGTAACTGCCGTTTGATCCCGTTCTGCGGCGGTTTTTTCCTTTCCGCATACTTTACTCCTTTGCCACGCTGTTCATCTCTCCAATGGTCTTTTCAAGCGCTGACATGTTCTTCTGCAGCCTTGTCAGCGCCTCCACAAACTGATCCACCTGCTGGGCATACCGGTCACGGCTCTGCGTCATCAGCTGCGGCAGTTTCTCGGAGACCTCACGCATCTTTGACAGTGTGTCATTCATCTGACGGATGGAGGATGTCACGCTCTCATCGAGCAGGGCGGTCGTCCTGGCAAGATTATCCGCAGTCTTCTGTCCAAGTTCACTGGAAGCTCTGCTCATCTGCTCGGCACTTCTGGCCACCTGTTCCCCGACACGTTCCATGTCGCGGCTGAAACTCCGTGTCTGCTCCTGCGCTGCCCCAAGGAAACGCTCCGTTGTGGCTATATACTGCTGCTGATTCCGGTCCAGCGTTCCCTGTGCCGTCTGCATCCGTTCTACAACTGAAGCCTGAGCCTGAACCGAACGGTTCATTTGTTCAAGAACGCCCATCATCTGATTTGCTGCCTGATCGTTCCCGCTGCGCGCCGTACTCATATCGTCCACATAGCTCTTGAAATGCTCAAGAATGCCCTGGGACATCTGATGCATGTTGATGACATCCTGTGTGACACGGGAAATGGCATCCATGGCGGCATGCATTTCCTGCTGCACCTTGACCTGCTCACGCCCGGTTTCAGCCAGAACCTGTCTCAGATGCTCAAATTCATTGCCCAGGGCCACATTCATTCTCTGAACGAATACCTGGGTGATCCTGTCCATTCCCTCTACCTGCGCTTTGGTCGCAGCAAGAATAAAGTTGTCCATGGAGCGCTGCATCGGCAGCATGGCACGCATGATGCTCTCCTCCATGTTCGCACTGAGCTTTTCACCGATTTCCTCAGCCGCCTGTCGCAGATAGGCCGTCTGTTCCCTGGCCAGTGTCAGCATTTCCGTTTCCTGCGTAACCGGTTTCGGCATTGCATAAAGGGAAAACACCTCGCAGAATCTGTCCAGTGCCCGTATGCACTTTTCCCGCGCATGATTATGCAGAAGGGTAAACAGAACACTGCATGTAACACCGACAATGGAAGTCAGAAATGCGGTACTCATGCCGCCGATCAGCTGCTCCATCGCAGCCAGCAGCTGATCGGTATGTGCAGCTGAAATAGACAGTCCGGAAAGGCCCTGCACCAGGCCCAGAAAGGTACCTAGAATACCCAGTGAGGTAAGCAGACCCGGGGTAATATCTGCCAGACCAGGACTGCCGGCATTGTCAATCACAGTTTCATCATTGATGAATTCTGAAACATCACAATTTTCTCCATGGGCCATCCGGACTTCTGCATTCTGCAGAAAATCAGCCCAAGTATTCTGCAGCCGGTCTCCCAGAAACCCAAGATCTTTCCAGGAACGGACTTCTTTCTTCTGTTTGTTTTCAGTGATAATCACCTTTGTTCCGCGTCTCAGTTTGGATGCCACAGCACTCAGCGGTATCAGACAGCGGATCATGGCAACGACGGTAATCACCAGAATTGCTGCATAAATCAGCAGGTCTATGGAAAAGAAACGTTTAAAAACTGCCATAAATGCTTCCATTTATTGTAACTCACTTTCTGAAGCAGAGTAAGTCTAAATCAGGTTTGACACCATATTTATAACTCTGCGAATTCTATCATAATATATGAAGAATCGCAATATTCCTATCTTCCCACAAGTTGTGATTACAATATAGTACATGTGACTTCTACTGTCTTATTCTGATTTCAGTCATTTTGATTTGTAGAATTTACAATAAACCCGCAAAAAACCCTGAAACTCTGTAAATATGACAGCTTTTCATTCTGTCAGACCATGCATTTTCAAAATCCGGAAACACACACCTTCTGTATGCCGGCGGTGTCAAAAAAGGATGATTTTCATGGTTTTTCCGCGTAAGAAAAAAGTTTCCCCAGAAGAACATGCATGCATATTTATTCAAAAATAAATATTTATTTTAGTATTTTTAAATCATACAAGTTATAATATATGAATATTTACCATTTATTATAGAACAATAACTGTCCATCATATTTTAAATAATTTCTTTTGTTTCAGGGATTCTACATAATCTTTCAAAAATATACTTGAAATTCAATACTATTACCTATAAAATGTAAATGAATCTATATGCATGTGAAAAATACAAACAGACCATTACTTGTATGAGGTACCCCAATGACAACAAATCTGACAACAAATTCTCTAGAAAGCCAGGTTATCAACAACGTTTTTCACATTTTTCCTATTCTGAGGAATCGTATTCTGAAATCCCGGGAGATCGCTCAGGAAACAGATATTCAGCTGCCACATGCCCAGATTCTGCTGGAGCTGTCAGAGCATGACAACATGTCCGTGACCCAGCTCTCCCGGCATACCGGTATTGCCATGCCGAATATAACACCAATCATTGACCGCCTCTGTTCTCTTGGATATGTTGACCGTCATCACAGTTCAAATGACCGGCGTATGGTTGAAATCAGCATCAAGGATGCCGGTCTTGACTGCATCAGAAGAATTAAAGCTGTCATTGCCGATCAGACCTTTCATCAGGATGTTTACTATTCGGAAGCGCAGCTGGTCCGGCTCAATGAAGCGCTTCAGACCATCATGCGTTACTTCCCAATAGAAGACTGAAACATGAATGCACCATTCGCATTTTCCCATACAACTTTGACATATGAGACAGTCACTGACTGTCTCTTTTTTATACCGTTTTTCAGGCGTGTCTGTACTTTCAGAGAACAGACATCATCACATCCTGGTCGGATAAACTCTCTCTGCAGGCGGCATCTGTCCACTAAGAAAACAGGATTCATCTGCCGGGGAAATCCCACAGCAGGACTGGACCGTCTGCTGTCAGGCCATGTTCTGCCGTGTTCTCCCTGCAGCAGGCCAAAACAAAGCTTGCGCATAAAAACCCAATCATGTATAATTTCAGGCCGTAATAAGTATTTGCACTTTTGAGGTGAGAAATATGGCTGATAACGAACGTACCAATTTTATCTGGGAAGCCATTAAGGAAGATCTGGCAGAAGGAAAGAACGACGGACGCGTCCAGACCCGTTTTCCTCCGGAGCCGAACGGATATCTGCACATTGGTCATGTCAAGGCACTGACCGTTGATTTTTTGACTGCAGAACGCTTTGGCGGTGTATGCAATCTGCGTTTTGATGACACCAACCCCACCAAGGAAAAAGAAGAATTTGTGGATGCCATTATGGATGACATTCACTGGCTGGGATTTGAATACGGAAATGTTTATTATGCCTCCGAGCAGTATGATCAGATTTATGAGTATGCGCTTGACCTGATCCGCCGCGGGCTTGCCTATGTGGATGATCTTTCCAAGGAAGAAATCCGGGAATATCGCGGTACCCTTACGGAGCCTGGACGGAATTCCCCCTATCGGGACCGGACGCCTGAGGAGAACATGGATCTGTTTCTCCGGATGAAGAACGGTGAATTCCCGGAAGGATCCCATGTGCTCAGAGCGAAGATAGACATGGCCTCGCCCAATATCAACATGCGCGATCCTACCATCTACCGCATCAAGTATGCCACGCATCACAGAACCGGGGACAAGTGGTGCATCTACCCGATGTATGACTTTGCACACCCGATCGGAGACGCGATTGAAGGTGTTACGCACTCTCTGTGCTCCCTTGAATATGAAATTCATCGTCCCCTGTATAACTGGGTCATTGATGTCTGCGGATTTAATCAGAAACCACGCCAAATTGAATTTGCCCGCCTGAATCTGACCAATACGATCATGAGTAAACGGCATCTGCGTGCCCTGGTTGAAGGTGGTTACGTCTCCGGATGGGATGATCCCCGCATGCCCACACTAGCCGGCATGCGCCGCCGTGGCTTTACATCACCAGCTGTACGTGATTTCATCGACCGTGTCGGCGTATCCAAGGCAGACTCCGTAGTTGACTGCCGCCTCCTTGACTACTGCGTCCGCAATGATCTCAATGAACGCGCACCGCGTGCCATGGCTGTACTGGATCCGCTCAAGGTCGTCCTCACCAATGTTCCCGAGGAAACCTGTGAAACCTGCACCGTTGAGAATCATCCAAAGCACCCGGAAATGGGAACTCATGAAGTTCCGTTCACACGTGAGATTTACATCGAGCGCGATGATTTCATGGTGGATGCACCCAGCAAATTCTTCCGTCTCAAGCCGAACGGTGAAGTCCGCCTGAAAGGCGCTTATATCATTCGCTGCGAACGGTATGATCTTGATGAAGACGGAAATGTCACCTGTGTTTACTGCACCATTGATCCGGAAAGCCGTTCCGGAAGCGCAGGTGCCGACCGCAAGGTCAAGGGAACCATCCACTGGGTCAGCGCTGATCACTGTATCCCGTTTGAAGGCCGTCTTTATGATGTTCTCATTCTGGACGAAGCGCCCGACAACGATGTTGAGAGTGATGAGGAATCCGACATCGAAGCTGCATCCGATGCACCTTCCTTCCTCCGCCGGCTGAACCCCGACTCCCTGAAGGTTGTCCATGGTGCTGCCGAGCCCTGGCTGGGCGATGCCAAAGTCGGCGACAGCTTCCAGTTCCTGCGGATGGGGTATTTCTGCAAGGACAAGGATTCAAACGCCGATCATGCGGTTTTCAACCGTGTTGTCCCGCTGAAGGACAGCTATAAACCCGAATAATTGCATTTCCCGGATGCAGGCATCTGCCTGCATCCGATCTATTAACGCTTGAAAGGGAACTGTTATGTCAGATGTTGTTCGTACACGCTTTGCGCCCAGTCCGACCGGCTATCTTCATCTGGGCGGTCTGCGCACAGCGCTTTATACCTATCTGCTAGCCCGCAAGCACGGCGGCAGATTCATTCTGAGGATTGAAGATACCGACCAGGAGCGTGAGGTCCCAGGCGCCATTGACCTGATTTACAAGTCCATGCACGAGGCCGGACTCGATTATGATGAAGGTCCTGATGTTGGCGGCGATTACGGTCCGTACATCCAGACACAGCGCAGGGATCTTTACCCCAAATACGCGTGGCAGCTGGTAGAGTCTGGTCATGCATATTGCTGCTTCTGTACAAAAGAAGAACTTGATGCACAGCGCAAAGAAGCTGAGGCCAAGGGAATTACATGGAAATACAATAAAAAGTGTCTGCACAATGTCCCGCTCGAAGAGGCAAAGCGCCGCATTGCAAACGGTGAGTCTTATGTCATCCGTCAGAATGTGCCCACCAGCGGAAAAGCCAGCTTTGATGATCTGCTTTACGGACATGTAGAAGTC
Organism: Clostridia bacterium; assembly: GCA_017469025.1. GTDB lineage: Bacteria > Bacillota > Clostridia > Christensenellales > Aristaeellaceae > Ventricola. Next base: position 9,090 of record JAFUHD010000101.1, on the reverse strand, counting down.
GACTGCGATACGCTTGATGACAATGTTCTTCTCAAGGCCGACGGTCTTCCGACCTACAACTTTGCCAATGTCGTTGACGACCATCTTATGGCCATTACACACGTTACCCGCGGCACGGAGTACCTCTCTTCTGCCCCGAAGTACAATCTGCTGTATGAAGCCTTTGGCTGGCAGCCGCCTCTGTATCTGCATCTGCCGCCAGTTATGAAGGATCAGACCCGCAAGCTTTCCAAGCGCTATGGTGACCCGTCCTTTGAAGATCTGATGGCTCAGGGTTATCTCAAGGAAGCCATCATCAATTTCATAGCCCTTCTCGGCTGGGCACCAAAGGATACCAATGAAGAGTTCTTCAGCATGGACGATCTGATCCGTATCTTTGATGAACGCGGTCTCAACAAGAGTCCTGCCATCTTTGATATGAACAAGCTGACCTATTTCAATGCGCATTACATCCGTGAACTCTCTCCGGAGTGCTATGCAGAAATGGCATCTCCCTGGCTTTCCCAGGTTTTGGATCCCAGCAAATTCGACTTTAAGCGTCTTTGTGAACTGCTTCAGGGCCGTACCGAAATCTTTTCCCAGCTGCCTGATATGGTCCTTTTCCTTGCTGAAATGCCCGAATTTGATCCGGAACTGTATGTAAACAAAAAGAGCAAGACTACGCTTGAGATTGCAAAAGCAGCCCTTCAGTTCGTCGAACCGATTCTTGAGGGAATCACCGAGTGGACCGAAGCATCACTGCATGATACCATCATGGCTGCCATTCCTGAATCCGGAATGAAAACCAGTCAGATTCTCTGGCCATTCCGCATTGCCATTACTGGTCAAGCTGCCACGCCTGGCGGTGCATTTGAGATGGCATATCTGCTTGGCCGTGAGGCAACCATGTCCCGTCTCAAGGCATCCATGAATGCACTCAGCTGATGCCCTGACCGTCTGCACCGCAGACGGTTTTTTATTGTCTGCATGAAGCATGCCCGGGAAACCCCTGTATTAACCCGCAGAAGGTTTTTTATTGTCTGCATGAAGCATGCCTGCATATTTTCGTCCTGACCGTTATGCTTCATTTCCATCAGATAAAACACACATGCCATGTTGTACTTTCGTTCCTGGCATAAACAGCCGCTTTTTCAAGACCACAATATATGGTATTGGTTATATTGACGAAAGAACTACTACCGGTATGATCATCTCCGACCAAAACATTGTGAAATAAATAATTATCGCCCGAAATGATTGCTTTTCCCCAGACCAACAGATATAATGTTCTTTGATGCGTTTTAACGCATACAACTAAAAAGTGAATGCCCCGATCCAGGCGTCCAAATTGTTACATGATATTTAACATATTTAGATGCCGAAACTTCCTTGACAGAGGTTGGATCGGGGCATATAATGTGCCTCGTTGCAAGTTCAACCACAACATATAGTATTTGAAGGGATTTGGGGAAATGAAAATCATCAAGCGGAACGGCGCCGAAGAAGCGTTTGATCAGGGGAAGATCAGCAGCGCAATTCGGAAGGCAAACGGTACTGTTGAGGAAAAATACCGTTTGACGGATCTACAGATTGACCGCATTGCGGAGGCTGTCATTCTTTCCTGCGAACAGCTGAATCGAACGCCTACTGTTGAGGAAATCCAGGATTTCGTCGAAGACCAGATCATGGCACATGGCGCTTTTGAAGTCGCCAAGCACTATATCACGTACCGGTATACCCGTTCACTCATCCGCAAGAGCAACACAACGGACGACCGCATCCTCTCTCTCATTGAATGCAACAATGAAGAAGCAAAACAGGAGAATGCGAATAAGAACCCAATTGTAAATTCCACCCAGCGTGATTACATTGCCGGTGAAGTCAGCCGCGATCTGACTGACCGGATTCTTCTTCCACAGGACATCGTGAAAGCGCATGAGGAAGGAATCATCCATTTCCATGACAGCGACTACTATGCACAGCACATGCATAACTGCGATCTTGTCAATTTGGAAGATATGCTCCAGAATGGCACGGTTATTACAGGAACATTGATTGAACGCCCGCACTCTTTTTCGACAGCCTGCAACATTGCCACCCAGATCATTGCCCAGGTTGCTTCCAACCAGTACGGCGGACAGTCTGTTTCCCTCACCCACCTTGCACCTTTTGTACAGGTATCCCGCGAGAAGATTCACAAATCAGTCATGGAAGAAATGGAAACCATCCACATGAAGGTTTCCGAAGATATCATCAATGAGCTCACTGAAAAGCGTCTCCGTGAGGAAATCCGCCGCGGCATCCAGACCATTCAGTATCAGGTCGTCACCCTGCTCACTACGAACGGTCAGGCGCCTTTCGTAACCGTCTTCATGTATCTTGGTGAAGCCAAGAACGAACAGGAACGCAATGATCTGGCCATGATCATTGAGGAAACCCTCGAGCAGCGGTATCAGGGCGTCAAAAATGAAAAGGGCGTCTGGGTTACACCTGCATTCCCCAAGCTCATCTATGTACTGGAAGAAGACAATATTCATGAAGACAGCAAATACTGGTATCTGACCAAGCTTGCCGCAAAATGTACCGCCCGCCGTCTCGTTCCGGATTACATTTCCGAGAAAAAGATGCTGGAACTGAAGATTGATAAGAACGGTGAAGGGCACTGCTATCCCTGTATGGGATGCCGCAGTTTTCTCACACCTTACGTGGATGAAAACAATCAGCCAAAGTACTACGGCCGCTTCAATCAGGGCGTCGTGACGATCAATCTGGTTGATGTTGCCCTTTCCTCCGGCGGCAGCAAAGAGAAGTTCTGGCAGATCTTTGACGAACGTCTTGATCTTTGCTATCGTGCACTCATGTGCCGCCACAACCGCCTGAAAGGTACGCTTTCCGATGCCGCTCCGATTCTCTGGCAGTATGGTGCCTGCGCACGCCTTGAAAAAGGCGAACCAATTGACAAGCTGCTTTATGGCGGATACTCCACCATTTCTCTCGGTTATGCCGGGCTTTACGAGTGCGTCAAATACATGACCGGGAAAAGCCATACCGATCCGGAAGCTACGCCGTTCGCACTTGAAGTCATGGAATATATGAACGCTGCCTGCCGCAAGTGGAAAGCAAAGCACAACATCGACTTCAGCCTTTACGGCACACCACTCGAATCCACCACATACAAGTTTGCCAAATGCTTGCAGCGCCGTTTTGGTGTCATTCCAGGCGTCACTGACAAGGGCTACGTCACAAACAGCTATCATGTCCATGTCACGGAACCGATCAACGCATTTGACAAGCTGGAGTTTGAAGCGCAGTTCCAGCGCCTATCCCCGGGCGGTGCAATCAGCTATGTTGAAGTTCCGGACATGCAGAACAACCTTGATGCAGTACTCGAAATCATGAAGTTCATCTACAACAATATACTGTATGCCGAGCTGAACACCAAGTCCGATTACTGCCAGATTTGCGGATATGACGGTGAGATCTCCATAGTCGAGGAAAGCGGAAAGTTAATCTGGAAATGTCCTCAGTGCGGAAATACCAACCAGGACAAAATGAATGTTGCCAGACGTACCTGTGGTTACATCGGTACTCAGTTCTGGAATCAGGGCCGCACTCAGGAAATCAGGGAACGGGTTCTGCATTTGTAAGCCATGCACTATAGTGTCATCAAAAAGCTCGATATCGCAGATGGTCCTGGTGTTCGTGTTACACTGTTTGTATCAGGATGTACCAATCACTGTGAAGGCTGTTTTCAGCCTCAGACCTGGGATTTCCAGTATGGAATACCGTTTACCTCCGAAACACTCGATGAACTTCTTACCGCGCTCTCCCTCCCCTATGTTGCCGGCCTCACGATTCTAGGCGGTGAACCAATGGAACCGGCAAATCAGCCGGAGATCCTGTCCATTCTTCATCGTGTCAGAGAAACATATCCATCGAAGACCATCTGGTTGTTTTCTGGGTTTACTTTTGAAGCCCTTCGCACACCCGGTGCTTATCCTCGTACAATAGATACTGATGCGATTCTGGCCTGTCTGGACGTTCTGGTAGACGGCCCGTTCATTCTGGCAGAAAAGGATCTGATGCTCCGGTTCCGTGGATCTCGCAACCAGCGACTACTGGACATGCCCGCCTCTCTGCGTAAAGGTATTCCTGTTCCATGGTCTGATGGAACTGCAGACCGGTAATCCTTATGGCTTCGAATTTTCGAAGCCTTTTAGCATATACTTTTACTTGCACTTTTGCCATGGAACGATTACAATAACGATATCAATTTGAACCATTTTTTACTTTCATTATGAAAGGCGGTGACTAGATGCCTGCCAAAAATCCTGATACACACAGGAATATCGCCGGACAGCGTAATCCCAAAGACACCATGGCTAAATTATTCTGGAGTGACAACGAGCGGTTTGCTGCTGTATTCAACAATACATTTTCATTCATCACGCCCATTTCTCCAGATGATCTGGTGGAAATGGATTCCAATGAATTCTGTACCATTGAAGTCAAAAACGGTTCAAGCGTCAAACTTCAGCAGCCCCAGGATATATTGAAGGCTGTAAAATCAAATGGTGTTATGCTTGCCATTCTCGGTCTTGAAGATATGTCACAAGTTGACTATCTTCTTCCATACCGTATCTGGTCATACACATTCATCAACGTGTCAAGGCAGATACAAACCATCCGGAGACGGCATCTTCGCGAGCAGGAAGCAGAGAGACAGAAACAAAAAGAGAACAAAGATGTTTCTGAAGGCAGCATCAAACGAAATCATCTGGAAATACTGAACGGTTTCTACCGTGAGGACAGAATCATTCCCGTTGTTCAGCTGATTGTTTATACCGGCAAAGAAAAATGGGATGCAAAAGTCAAACTTGAGGATCTGTTTATCCAGAATGATTACACAAAGTACATGGGCAGCTTTGAAATCTATGTACTTGATGTACGCCACATGACACCCGAAGCGCTTAAGAAGTATCCGAAGGAGCTTCAGGAACTGTTCGGCTTCCTGATGTACGAGAATACCAATAAGCTCTATGATTTTGTACATGATAAATCACTTGGTTTCGATAATCTTCCGGTTGAAATCTTTGATTTCATTCTTGAGATTACAGACTCCAGTATGTTAAAGAAAATCCGTAAAATGAAACGGACACCCGAAGGAGGGATTAATGTGTGTTATGGTATCGAAGTCTACGCTCAGAAAAGAGTAGACGACGCCAAAAAGGAATATGAAAAACATCTGCAGAACAAAGATAAAATGCTGCAGGACAAAGATAAAATGCTGCAGGACAAAGATAGAATGCTGCAGAACAAAGATAGAATGCTGCAGGACAAAGATAAAGCCATAGCAGATATGGAAAGACGTACTTTCGTCACTACAGCACAAAGCTTTGGTATCGACCTTGCTGACGTTGTCAGAAAATATGCCGAGCAGTTCCGGGTGTCATTACAGAAAGCACGTTATGATGTTAAACGGTACTGGGTTCCTGCCTGTTAATTTTAAAAAACCACTTTCGTCTGAAGGTGGTTTTTCAATAAAGTGGTTCAGTATCATTCCTTTTACAGACAGTTTTAAGTTTGATTTAAGTGTTTCATGTTAAAATATCGCCCAGATATCGAGCAGCGAAGGCATAAGTCCGGATATCAAAAAAAGCTGTTCATGAGCAGATGCTCCCACAACAGCATAAATCATTCTGATGTATTCTGATTCTTATTAAGCAAAGAAAGGGAGAATGTTCCAATGAAAACGCTTCTTACAGTGCTCCTGACCGCCATTCTCGCAGTCAGTCTGGCTACAGGTGCTTCTGCCTCGGAAGACAGCCGTCTGTCCCGAATCGATATGACAAAATGGCAGTATGAACCAGCAGATGATGTTTATTGGCAGGTTGGACTTTCATATGCTGCAACACCTGCGGACAGCAGCTATGAAACCATGGGATTCTTTATCCCCGGTGCATACTTTGACGCATTGGATAATGGAGATGGCACCTATACCTGCAGCATTAACGAATCAGGCACAGCTGGAAATTATACAGCAAAAAATGCCCCATGGATTATTCCTGTAAATACGCCGGGCTATTCTGCCATGAATGCCCCCAGCGGATATACCAGTTCAATGGGCTACGGTTCCATCTCTGACTATACTGGCGCTGGCATGGTCGTTCTCTTTGCCGGCGCACGCGGACGTGATGCCGGTGCACCTGCCGGTGTAACAGATTTCAAGGCTGCTATCCGCTACGCCAGATACAATGCCGCTCTCCTGCCCGGAGACAGCAGCAGTGTTTTTTCTCTCGGCATGAGCGGTGGCGGTGCCCAAAGTGCTCTGCTGGGTGCCACAGGCAACAGCGCTCTCTATGATTCCTATCTTGAAGCAATCGGTGCTGTGATGACTGAAAGCGACGCAGTCAAAGGCAGCATGTGCTGGTGTCCCATTACCAACCTCGATATTGCAGATGAGGCGTATGAATGGAATATGGGCAACACCCGCAGTGGACTGAGTACAGAAAACCAGGCCTACTCGGATGGTATGGCACTCGCATTCGCTGAATATATCAACCAACTCGGATTGACAGACGGCGACGGAAATCCCCTGCTTTTGACAGAGAGCTCAGAAGGCATCTTCCAGAGCGGCAGTTATTATGAATATGTAAAACATGTCATAGAAACGTCCCTTGAGCATTTCATGAGTGACACAGAATTTCCATATACCGCTTCTTCCTCTGGCGGATTTGGCGGCAGAATGGGTGGACGCGGTGGTATGGGAGGCGGACGCTTTGGCGGTGGTGCTCCAGATGGAAACACAGGAGATTTTACCTTCCCAGACGAAGGAAAAATGCCTGATTTTGCGAATGGAGAGCTGCCTGGAAATGGCTCCGTCCCGGACAAAGCACAGGCAGAAAATACAAATTATGAAGAAATGGACGGCATAGCCCGCGCTGAAACTGCTTCATCGGCTCTGTCATTGAGCGGCACCTACGAAACAAAACAGGACTATATTGACGCCCTTAATGCAAACGGAGAATGGGTCAGCTGGGACGAAGACTCTAATACCGTCAGCATCACAAGTATTGCTGCCTTTACGAAGGCGCTGAAGAACGCGTCAAAAAGTATTGCTGCTTTCGATCAGTTGGATGCCGGACAGGGTGAAAACACACTCTTTGGCTACGGAGATGGCAGTGGTGCACACTTTGATCCGATTCTTGCATCGCTCGCAGCAGGAAGTGAGTATGAGTCTGCCTTCAGCACAGATCTTGCAAGAGAAGACGCACTCGGCAACACCGTTGGTGTCCGCGTAAATATGTACAATCCGATGTACTATCTCTCTCCTGCGTATGCGGGCTACAAAACCAGTGAACCCGCTGCCTTCTGGCGAATCCGTACTGGCATTAATCAGGGAGACACTGCCCTGTGCACAGAAATTGATCTGGCACTGGCAGCGGCGGCTTACAGTGATGAAACCAGCGTTGATTTTGAAACGGTCTGGGCACAGGGGCATACCGAAGCGGAGCGCACCGGCTCATCTACACAGAACTTTATTGCCTGGGTAAATGCGTGCATGCAATAACACCGCATCATATTCAGTCCCAGAAATTGAAGAGATCCGAGCAATCGGATCTCCTTTTTTCTTTCCCTGTTTCTGCCTGCATATTATCCTGCAAAGCAAATTGAGACATCATACAGCTCTTCGTTGAATAACAAGCTAAAAGCGAAACTCAGTCATGAAATGAACGACTGACACAAAGTGTCAGTCTGTCTGCTAACGGGCAGCGGAAAGTTTGACTAAGACCAAAGCCGACGCCCTTGATTGGATGCGCGATATACCAAGCCTTTTCTGGCGGACATAAAAAACGGGACCACCCTGATGAAGCGTGATCCCGTTTTTAAAACATGCGTGTTTTTATTTGCATCAGGATTTTGCTTTTCCAAATTCCGGTGCAAAAATTGTCTTGTCGATGGCAAAGATGATAATCATGGATACACCACCGGTGACGACTGTCGTCACAATGTTCCGGATTGCATCCGGTACCTTAAATGCTGCTGTAACCGGATTCCAGATGCATGTAAACAGATTCATGACAAAGAATACACCGAGCGCACCGGCAAAGTGGCAAAGGAGCTGCGGCAGAACAGGTCCCTTGCTCCGGAAGGTAACATTGCGCTGCAACGGGAAGTTTATACATTCACCCAGGATGATCGATGTAAAGTTTGCGAGGGTAAAAGCAAGACCGCCGTCTGCCAGGCTGTTTCCAATCACGGCCAATGTCAGCGGAACACCAAAGACTTCCACGTTGATTCCAGGCCAAGCCCAGGCAACATCACCAACAATTCCATGAAACAGGTTTGGAAGGAATGTCAGCAGACCCCATTTGAGGAAGGTAACGACATAGCTGAAAATCAGAAACAGGCCGCCTTCTCGGATCCACTGAGCCGCTTTAGGATGTTTTTCAGCAAAACTGCTCATTCATATACCTCATTTTCAATCAAAATGCAGCCGGTATGGTGCCCCCCCGGAAAACCGGGGGATCACCTTTCCGGAGTCATCCAATCTTATCTGGCCTTGACAGTTTTGCTCTTTTTCCGCCAGCGAAGCAGAACGATAGCCAGCGGGAGAATAACTACGGCAGCCGTAATACCGTTTACCGTGTAGAAGATCTTCTGCATGTTGGTCAGGCCTCCTGCAGATGCATCATTCACAGTATAATAACCGCTGTTTCCAACCGTGTAGAGGATGTTCTTGCACGCCTGACGCATTGCCTTTACAGCAGTTGCACTCTGATCGGAAAGAACATTGGTCGCTGCACTGTTGAAGCCCAGCATCAGGTCATTGCCATTGCGGATGCAGTGGTCGGTAATCTGATAGCCGTAAGAACCGTTATAGTCTGTTTCAACCATACCAACGAAGCCCCATTCATCGCGCAGAACGGTATTGAGCAGTTCGTTGTTTGCGCAGCCTGGCTCAGTTCCGATCCAGTTGAACGCAGACATGGCTGCCATAGCCTTTCCGGTGAAATTCTTGACTGCAAGCTCAAAGGGCTTGAGATAGATCTCGCGGAAAGCCTGTTCAGGCGCATAAGTGAGCAGGAAGGAGCAGCGGTTGGTTTCCTG
>JAFUHD010000100.1 GCA_017469025.1 Clostridia bacterium | reverse complement strand
GCGAGTGTGTGGATGTTGTTGAAAATCTTGCCAGAGACAGGGCCTGTCAGATTTTTTGTGCTGATCACGCCAATGTTCAGCCGCATTCCGGCGCTCAGGCGAATCTGGCTGTTTATTTTGCCATGCTCAATCCGGGAGACACGGTCCTCGGCATGAGTCTGCCGCATGGCGGTCACCTGACTCATGGAAGCCCGGTGAACATGAGTGGTAAATACTACAATTTTGTTCCTTACGGTGTTAATGATGAAGGGTTTATCGATTATGATGAGCTTCGCCGTCTTGCACTTGAACATAAGCCAAAGCTGATCGTAGCGGGTGCCTCGGCTTATCCGAGAACGATTCATTTTGACCGGATCCGTGCCGTAGCCGATGAAGTCGGTGCGCTCTTTATGGTGGATATGGCCCATATCGCAGGCCTTATTGCAGCCGGGCTTCATCCAAATCCGGTTCCATATGCGGATTTTGTGACAACCACAACGCACAAGACGCTCCGTGGTCCGCGCGGCGGCATGATTCTGTGCAGGGAACAATATGCCAAGGCAATTGACAAGGCGATTTTCCCCGGAACGCAGGGCGGCCCGCTTGAGCATGTGATTGCGGCGAAGGCTGTCTGCTTTGGAGAGGCACTGAAACCGGAATTCAAGACGTATCAGGAGCAGATCCTGAAAAATGCCAAGGCACTCGAGGCCGGATTCCGGAAGGAAGGCATTTCCATGGTGTCCGATGGCACGGATAACCACCTGATTCTTCTTGATTTCTCAAAGACCGAACTGACCGGAAAGCAGCTTGAAGCATGGCTTGAAGATGCGAACATTACGGTGAATAAGAATACCGTTCCAAATGAACCGCGCAGTCCGTTTGTGACCAGCGGTGTCCGTGTCGGCACGCCTGCCGTCACCTCCCGCGGATTTAAAGAGGCGGATATGGCCTGTGTTGCTGCCTGGATCGGCCGTGTTGTCCGCGAAGGTGAAGCATGCCTGCCGGAGGTCAAGGCTGAGGTAGAAGCGTACATGACGCGTTTCCCGCTCTACGAAGGCTGAGCGCCGAAAAATCTACGCTGTCGGCATCAGGTCAGACACAGACGGTTTTGGCATACGGGCATGAAGCCTGTGATTTCAGCGAACCGTCCTTCCTGAACGCTGCGCCGCAGGCATTTCCTGTTTTGAATATTGAAAGGATAGCAGATTTGCTATCCTTTTTTAATCGGACTATTTTCTTCTTTGATGATCGCCCGATTTTAATCGGGCTGCAGCCTGATAAATGGACAGACTGTGGAACGTACAGAGAAGCTGATCTGTAGATTTTCTGATGCTGAAAAACAAAGAGAACCGGCTTTCGCAAAATGCAGCAGCCGGTTCTTTAACAGTGCTGGATAGAGGTGCAGTCAATCAGAAGCTGAACATGGAGAGACGCTTTTTTGCATTTTCAATGGATGAATGTACAGCCTCCGGTGCCGGTGCACCCGGAATATTCCGCTTCCCGATGCAGGTTTCAAGTGAAATGGCATCATAGATATCGGCATCAAAAATGGGATTGAAGGAGCGGTATTCATCAAGGCTCAGATCAGACAGGATCTTTCCTTTGCTGATGCAGTAGGCAACGAGTTCGCCGGAAATCCGGTGAGCATCACGGAAAGCGATCCCCTTCTTTACCAGATAATCAGCACAGTCTGTGGCGTTGGTAAATCCATCCATGGCAGCCTCGGCCATGCGCTCTTTCCGGTAGGTGATTTTTCTGAACATGGCCGTAAACACGGCAAGGCAGTGCTGCAGCGTGTCTGAGGCATCATAGAACAGTTCCTTGTCCTCCTGCATATCCTTGTTGTAGGAGAGCGGAAGTCCCTTCATTGCGGTCAGAAGACCGATCAGGGCACCATATACACGGCCTGTTTTTCCGCGGATCAGTTCTGCAACATCCGGGTTCTTCTTCTGCGGCATGATGGAAGACCCGGTTGCAAAGGCATCATCCATTTCGATGAAAGCGAATTCACTCGAACACCAGAGAATCAGTTCTTCGCAGAAACGGGAAAGATGCATCATGGTAAGCGACGCAGCGGAGAGAAAATCAATGAAATAATCGCGGTTGCTGACACCATCCAGGCTGTTCATGGTGATGCGGCTGAATCCGAGCAGGCTGGCGACCCTCTCGCGGTCGAGGGAATAAGTCGTTCCGGCAAGCGCACCTGAGCCGAGCGGCATCTCATCCGCCTGTTCACAGGTGAATTCAAAGTGACGCATATCGTGCAGGAACATTTCGACATAGGCCATGAGATGATGCGCCAGTGTGATCGGCTGGGCATGCTGCAGGTGGGTATAACCAGGCATAGCCGTGTTCAGGTGAGCCTCTGCGGTTGAGAGCAGTGCTTCATTCAGGTCTTTGAGCAGTGCGAGGATTTCCCTGCAGGCATCCATGACGATCATGTGATTGTCAAGTGCGACCTGGTCGTTTCTGCTGCGGCCAGTATGAAGGCGCTTTCCTGCCTCCCCGATACGCTCAATCAGCAGTGTCTCTACATTCATGTGAATATCTTCTGCATCGACGGACCATGTAACTTTCCCATTGCGTGCATCCTCAAGAATGCCATTCAGTCCATTGACAATTGCATTGGTATCTTCCTCAGAGAGAATGCCCTGTGCACCCAGCATTGTGGCATGTGCAATGGAACCCAGAATATCCTGTTCATACATCCTGTTTCCAATTTCAATGCACTCATCAAATTCAAGTACCATCTGATCCGGATCCTTACTGAACCGGCCACCCCATAATTTCATATCTGGCCTCCCGAAAAAAGTCGCTGTTTTCTGGCGTGCATTCTGTCTTTCCTGTACAGATGCCGCTCAGAATGCCCATATCTGATAATCCGGCATGGCAGGCCGGAACGATTCTTAGGGAACGTGTTTTTTGAATCCCGGCAAGTATAGCATGGAAAAGCTTTGAAATCAATGCCGATACGAACGCGCATGCGGAGAAGCTGAGGTCCGCTGGCAGCAACTGCTTTGCAGCCGCACCATGTTAACGTAAGAGAGTGTCGGCTTTGTCCGCTCCATGTGGATAACAAATAAAAGCCTGCATCATTTGCGCGCTGTGCTGCCCCGAGCCTGTGTCCTGAAGATTTTGAATGACAATTCAGAACTTGCAGATGCCAATACCGGAAATAAAAGCGCAGGTGCATCTTAAGCAGGGGATGATGGATTGTTTTTTTCCAGTTCTACGCGCATTGGCGCTCACTTGTTTCCTTAAACCGTAACGGGTGGACTGACTGGTTAAATATTCAGCGTTGACAGAATGAAGAACCAGTACTAAACTGTAGCACGCTACACACAAACCACGCCGGGTACAGGACAGACATGGTTTCATGTGTGCATGCCCGGTATCGATGGAACTGCTTTGGTGCGGCTGAGTTGCCCTGATGCGATGCGTCAGTCTGCTGAATAAAGGGACAGGAGAAAGCGATGACGCAAGTCCAAAGCATTTGCCCATCATTGAGTTGCCGTAAGATAAGCTGATCGGTGAGGCGGTATGAATGAAAAATGATATTGGCCTGCTTCTCAAGCGAATATCCTGTAACATAAAGACCAGGGCAGATGCACAGCTCAATCAGTACGGGCTTACACTGTCCCAGGTTCATGTGCTGAGATGTATTGAGGCGTCAGGCGGTGAAACAACACAGAAAGCACTCGAGCAGAAGCTGGAAGTGTCACATCCAACCATTGTGGGGCTGATTGCCCGTCTTGAAAAAAACGGATATGTTGTCTGCCGGGCGGGAACCGCAAAAGAGCGGAGCAAACGCGTTGCGGTTACAGAAAAGGGACGTGAACAGAAAAAACAGATTGAACGTCACCGGCAGAGAACGGATCAGCTTCTGCTGAAAGGGCTCAGTCAGGAGGAAACGGGTACTTTGAGGCATTTACTGGAGGTATTGGTTCAAAATACGGAAAAGGAGGCATTTGCAATTGATTCGGCGAATGAAGGTATTGGCGAAATCCATTCGGGATTATAAAAAAGCATCTATTCTGACACCGCTTTTTGTATCCTGTGAGGTAGTTCTGGAATGCATCATCCCACTGCTGATGGCACGTGTGATTGACCAGATGACGGGGGAGAGTCTGAGCCCGATTGTATTTAACGGGGTACTGCTGGTCGCAATGGCCATGCTGTCGCTGTTTTGCGGGACGATGTCCGGCAGATATGCTGCGACTGCCGGCTGCGGATTTGCCAAAAACCTGAGGAAGGACCTGTTTTACAGGATACAGACATTTTCGTTTGCGGATATAGATCTGTTCTCAACATCTTCACTGGTTACCCGGATGACGACAGATGTAACCAATGTGCAGAATGCCTATCAGATGCTGATCCGCATCGCAATTCGTACACCGCTGATGCTCATCTTTTCCATGGTGATGAGTTTTTCCATCAGCGCGCGCATGTCCCTGATTTTCCTCGCGATTATTCCGGTTCTGGGACTGTCCCTGTTCCTGATCGGAAGAACGGTTATGCCTATTTTTAAACGCATTTTCAAGCGCTATGATGCGCTTAACAATTCGGTACAGGAAAATGTTGCCGGAATCAGGGTTGTAAAGTCCTTTGTTCGGGAATCATTTGAGCAGGAAAAGTTTGAAAAGGCAAGTGAAGAGGTTCGCCGGGACTTCACGTATGTGGAACGTATTCTGGCAATCAACTCTCCGATGATGATGATGTGCATCTACATCTCCATGCTCCTGGTCAGCTTCCTGGGCGCGAGAATGATCGTCCTGAGCGGCGGGACTTCCCTGACAACCGGACAGCTTTCATCGCTGATCAACTATGGCGTTCAGATTCTGACCTCCATGATGATGCTTTCCATGGTCTTTGTCATGATGACGATGGCTTCGGAGAGTGCGGGCCGTATCTGTGAAGTGCTTGAGCATGAGAGCACGCTGGTTTCTCCTCCAAATGCCGTAAAGACGGTAAAGGACGGCAGTATAGATTTTGATGGTGTTTCTTTCCGCTATAAATCCGGCAGCGGGAATAATGCCCTGTCCGATATCAATCTGCATATCAGGTCAGGCGAGACAGTGGGCATTATTGGCGGTACAGGTTCTTCCAAGACGACGCTGATCCAGCTGATTTCACGGCTGTATGATGCGACAGAAGGAACGGTTAAGGTCGGCGGCGTCGATGTGCAGGCATATGACCTGGATGTACTGCGCAATGAGGTCGCTGTCGTGCTGCAGAAGAATGTGCTGTTTTCGGGCACTATCCGTGACAATCTCCGCTGGGGCAAGGCAGATGCAACCGATGAGGAAATCCGCCATGCCTGTCAGCTTGCTCAGGCAGATGAGTTTATCCAGCAGTTCCCGGATAAGTATGATACCTATATAGAGCAGGGCGGTACCAACGTTTCCGGCGGTCAGAAGCAGCGGCTGTGCATTGCCAGGGCACTGCTCAAACATCCCAGAATTCTGATACTGGATGATTCGACCTCTGCTGTGGATACAAAGACGGACGCGCTGATTCGGCGCGCATTTGCCGAGGAGATTCCGGATACGACAAAGATCATCATTGCCCAGCGCGTAGCTTCTGTTGAAAATGCCGATCTGATCCTGGTCCTTGACGGCGGACGGATTGTTGAGCAGGGAACACATGATTCTCTGATGCAGGAGCAGGGCATCTACCATGAAATCTATACCCTTCAGACACATGGAAAGGAGGCGGCCTAAATGTCACAGAATCGCCGCAGAGGACCGGGACGTCCGGCTCTAGGCAGCGTCGGAATTCACAGCCTTGACAAGAAGGTTCTTGGCCGCCTGATCCGTTTTCTGCTTGATGGATATAAAAAAGAACTGATTCTGGTTACTGTTTGTATCATTGTTTCTGCACTTTCATCCGTCATTGCAACCATGTTCCTGCAGCGCCTCATTGATGAATGCATTCTGCCCGGTCTGACAATCGGGTATGACAGCATTCAGGGCAGGCTGCTCTCCATCATTGCGACCATGGCAGCCATCTATATTCTGGGTATTGCTGCAGCCTTTACGCAGACCCGGACAATGGCGGTGGTGACCCAGGGGACGCTCAAACGGTTCCGGGATGCCATGTTTGACAAGATGGAAACGCTGCCGATCAAGTACTTTGATACCCATGCACACGGCGATATCATGAGTACGTATACAAACGACACGGATGCCATCCGGCAGATGATCGGACAGAGCATCCCGAACCTGATCCAGTCGACGCTGTCTATTGTTTCTGTTTTTACAATGATGCTGATTTACAGCGTCTGGCTCACGCTTGCGGTCGTACTGGTGCTGTTCCTCATGTTCCGGATTACCGGCAAAATGGGCGGACAGAGTGCTTCCTTCATGGTTGCCCAGCAGAAATCCCTGGCGAAGGAAGAAGGCTTTATCGAAGAGATGATGGAAGGACAGAAGGTCGTCAAGGTCTTCTGCCATGAGGAACAGAGTCTCAGGGAGTTTGATGCGCTGAATGAACAGCTCTTCCATGATGGTGAGCAGGCAAACCGGATTGGCAATACGCTGATGCCGATTCTTGGAAATATCGGAAACCTGATGTATGTGCTGCTTGCCATCCTGGGTGGTCTGCTGGCGGTCCTCAGGGCACCAAATTTGTCGCTAACCGGAATCAGCACCATCACCATAGGCGTTATTGTTTCTTTTCTCAACATGTCCCGTCAGATTTCCCAGACAGTCGGTCAGGTATCCATGCAGATTTCCATGATTGCCATGGGTCTTGCCGGTGCGAGCCGGATTTTCACCCTGATCGATGAGCAGCCGGAAGCAGATAACGGTTATGTGACGCTTGTCAATGCGCGCGTTGCACAGGATGGTTCCATTGAGGAATCGCCGACGCCCACCGGCAGATGGGCCTGGCGCCATACCCACCGTGAGACAGGCATTACAGAGTACAAGGAGCTTCGCGGCGATGTGGTTATGGAGCATGTTGACTTTGGTTACGTGCCGGAAAAAGAAGTTCTGCATGATATTTCCCTGTATGCGCATCCGGGCCAGAAGATTGCGTTTGTCGGTGCAACAGGCGCCGGAAAGACGACCATTACCAACCTGATCAACCGGTTCTACGATATTCCTGACGGAAAGATCCGCTATGACGGCATTAATATTACCAAAATACGGAAACCGGACCTCCGGCGTTCTCTGGGCGTCGTGCTGCAGGATGTCAATCTGTTTACCGGAACCGTAATGGAAAACATCCGCTATGGGCGTCTGGATGCAACAGATGAGGAATGCATGGAAGCAGCGCGCCTTGCCAACGCAGATGATTTCATCCGCCGTCTTCCGAACGGTTATGACACCCTTCTGACCGGAAACGGCGCCAGCCTGTCACAGGGCCAGCGACAGCTTATTTCCATTGCAAGAGCAGCCGTTGCCAATCCGCCCGTAATGATTCTGGATGAGGCAACGTCGTCCATCGATACCCGTACCGAGGCACTTGTCCAGCAGGGAATGGATAATCTGATGCATGGCCGGACCGTCTTTGTCATTGCACACCGCCTTTCTACTGTCCGCAATTCGGATGCCATCATGGTACTCGATCACGGCAGAATCATAGAACGTGGAACGCATGACGATCTTATTGCACAGCGCGGCACCTATTACCAGCTGTATACCGGTGCATTTGAACTCGAATAGAGAGGAACCCGCAGAAATGAACCCATTCCATTTCAAACACCTCCTTTCTTTATCGGTATTCCTGATTCTTTTCGTGTTTGTTTCCGGGATTGGAGCAGCAGATCCTTCTCCGGCAGTTCAGGCTGTCGGAAAGGATGCTGCTGCCCGGCATCTGTCTACCCATACAGGCGCCTTTACAGACGGGATTAAGACGTATTATGACCGTTTTAACCAGGATGGAGAGCACATATTCTGTACGGGCTCACGTGTCTCCATGTGGGACACGCCGCAAAAGGGTGACAATGTGGGCTCATTGTACCCTGGAATCAAAATTGGTACTCTGGAGAAAAACAGCCAGTTTGAACTGGTTAAGGTGGAATCCTTCAAGGGACGATATTACGCCATGATCCGCATTTACGAAGACGAGTTAATCCGTCTGGTCGGCTGGGTATCAGCGGACTATATTGGCTGTTCGTGTACGGATTTTTCCGAGGGCGAAGATATTTACGAATATCAGCCGGTTTCACTG
>JAFUHD010000099.1 GCA_017469025.1 Clostridia bacterium | reverse complement strand
TCGCCGCAGGGATACAGTCCGGCTGCATCCACGCTCTCAAGTGTCTCCGTTCTTGGAAGGCGTACAGGGCAGGAAGAACGGGTTTCAGGTGCGGTCAGGACAGCATCCGGATGATCGAATCCGTTAAGGCGCCTGGCCAGAAGCGGAATAGCTTCCTGAAGAGCATCGGTAAAGAGCGTCGGAAACAGTTTGCTGAGGTCGGTGAAGGTGACGCCCGGCCGATAACTGGGGATGACGCTGCGGCCAGAGCGGCTCGGCGTACCGGAGAGGAAATCACCGACCAGCTGGGCAGGTGCGTAACCATTGCTGCCGCCAAGCAGGAATGCAGCCTTCTCGAGGGAACGCTGCCAGTACATGCCGGCCAATGGATGACTGTCCGGGAAATCTGAAGGCTCAATGCCCACAAGCAGAGCACTGTTGGCGTTTCGGTCATTTCGTGCGTAACGGCTCATTCCATTCGTGACAACAGAATCCGGTTCGCTGGCGGCAGCAACAACGGTACCCCCAGGACACATGCAGAATGTGTAAACACTGCGTCCGCCAGGCAGATGAACGGCCAGTTTGTAATCGGCAGCACCAAGTACAGCCGGCGCATGCGGTCCATACTGGGCCTTGTTGATGAGGGACTGGGGATGCTCGATTCTCACGCCCATTGAAAATGGCTTGGGAATGAGCGTGTAACGGTCATTCAGCAGCGATTCAAATGTATCCCGTGCACTGTGTCCTATGGCGAGAACAACGGTATCTGTTTCAACACCGTGAAGCTGCCCGGCGTGTTCATAGGTTACGCCTGTCACCTTTCCATCGGAATGATGGACGGCTGTTACCCGTGATTCAAACCGGACTTCTCCGCCCAGAGATATGATATGCTCCCGAATGCGGATAATGCAGCCAGCGAGAAGGTCAGTGCCGATATGGGGCTTGGCATCATATACGATTTCCTGCGGTGCACCGTATTTGACCAGTGTTCGAAGCACAGTCATTGCGCGTGCATCCTTAATACCGCTGTTGAGTTTGCCGTCTGAAAATGTACCGGCGCCGCCTTCACCAAACTGTACATTGGAAACCGGAGAAAATGCAGAAGCGCCTTTTGAAAAGTATGCCTCAACGTCCAGTGTACGCTGCTGTGCATCCCGTCCGCGTTCGAGCACAAGGGGCCGCAACCCGGCTTCGGCCAGCCACAGGGCGGCAAAGATGCCTGCAGGCCCGAATCCTATGATGACCGGACGCGGCATACGGCATTTCTGACGCGGTATCTGAGGCGGCTGCCATGGCTCAACACGGCATGCTTCGTTCTCGGGCATTCCCTTCAGGCATCTGCTTTCATCCGCAGATGACGCCAGTTCAATATCGACAGAAACAGCAAAGACGATATCGCTTTTTTTTCGGGCATCGATGCTTTTTCTGGAAAGCGTGCAGCACTTTATTTTATCTGGTGAAATATGCAGTTTTCTGGCAGCTGCCTGACGAAGCTCTTTTTTGGTGTAGTCGAGGGGCATTTTAAGACTGTGCAGTCGGATCATATGTTTTACACTTTCGTTTCAAACTTGTATTTTTCCAGAATGGCATTTGCAGCAGCCATTCCGGAGGCAAAGGCAAAATGCAGATTGTATCCGCCGCAGGGACCGTCGCAGTCAATGATCTCACCCGCAGCATACAGGTCCGGCAGTACTTCCATGGTTTCAGGATTAATGACGTCCCGGCAGAGCCCTCCGCGGCTGACCTGGGCATGTTCAAAGCCCTGGGTGCCTGTAACGGGCAGGGAGAAAGCTGTGACAGCCTGAATGAGCGCTGCAGTCTGTGCATCTGACAGAAAGGCGGCGGGCAAATCCGGTCCTATCTCCGCTTCACGTAGAATTGCCAGTGTGAGAATTCGCTGAAAGACACCGGTAAAAACACTTTGTATTGGATTCGTTCCGGCCCTTGCTATCCGTTCTGCAAGCCATTCGGAGACATCTTCAGGCTCAATTTCCGGCAGAAAATGAATCAGGAGCCAGACCTTGCGGCCGGCATCAATGGCTGGCGGAACAAAACGCGAAAGCTGGAATGTGCAGATACCGCTAACGCCATAATCTGCGAAGAGCAGTTCGCCAGTTTCCGAACGGGTCTTTTCGCCGGATATGGACAGTGTCAGGCGTGCAGATACCCGCAGACCTTTGAGTGAGGGAAGCGCACGATGTGCGCACCTGAGCTGGACCAGGGACGGACTGGCAGGGGTGACAGGAAGGCTGAGTTTTTTGAACATTGCTGGTCCGTTTCCGTCAGAGCCAAGCTTCGGTGCAGCAGAACCGCCGGCAGCAAGAATGAGAAAGCGTGATGAAAAATGCTTTCCGCTTTCCAGCTGTACGCTCCACCCGCAGGATTTGGATTTGCGGATGTCAGTAACAAGGGTATCTGTCAGCACCGTGATATTCTGTGAGTCGATGGCATTGCGAAGTACATCTAGGACTGAGGCAGCTGCCATGCTTCTCGGATAGATCCGGTCTTCCTCATCCGTAGTCATGAGGCCGAGCGATTTAAAACGGGACAGAACCATATCAGGAGGAACTGCCTTATACAGCTTTTGTACAAAGCCGGCGGCCTCGTAGTACAGTTCCGGTTCCATCTGACGGTTTGACAGGTTGCACCTGCCGTTTCCTGTGGACAGGATCTTTTTTCCGACGCGCGGATTCCGTTCGATGACAAGAATCTGAAGCGGTGTCCGGGCAAACTGCGCTGCAGCCATGAGGCCTGCGGCACCGCCGCCGACAATGATGACGTCAAAGGACATATGTTGTCTTCCTTTCGGAGAATCGCTATAATGCACCAGAGAAAAGCAGAAAAAACGGTCTGGTGCAGGGCACCGGTTTGAAATCATAACGGCAGATGCTACTGCCAGTAAAGAGGAGAGGTACTATGCTTGAAACAACGCTCTGCTATCTGAACCAGAAGGGCAGGGTTCTGATGCTCCACCGTGTCAAAAAACAGCAGGATGTCAATTCTGGAAAGTGGATTGGAATTGGCGGAAAAATTGAAGCCGGGGAAACACCGGATCAGTGTATGATTCGGGAATTCCGGGAGGAAACCGGCCTGATCCTTACAAAGTGGCAGTATTGCGGAATCGTGAATTTCACATCCGATGACTGGCAGGAACGGATGCATCTTTATACAGCGGAACAGTATGAAGGAACACTCAACGGGATTTGTGATGAGGGTGATCTTTGCTGGATCGATCAGGACCGGATTGACGGCCTTTCGCTCTGGGCGGGAGATCGTGTTTTCCTGAAGCTGCTTGCTGCGAATGAGCCTTTTTTTGTGCTGGATCTGGTTTATGACGGGGAGCAGCTGGTCCGCGCTGTACTGAACGGCTGCGATTATCCGGTTTAGCAGTTCCTTCCGGATGTTTTCTGGCCTGTTTCAGCAGGGCATATTCGTGTGCGCTGCGCTGGCCTTCCTCCGGAACGAGGCAGTTTCTCCCTGTGCCGATCAGATCCTCACGGTGTGCGGTGCGCAGCGCCTCTCGGACAAGTGCGTAATTCTGAGGACGCCTGAACTGGAGCAGCGCCCGCTGCATGGCTTTCTCATGCGGATCCCGGGGAATATAAACCGGTTTCATGGTTCTCGGATCGAGACCGGTGTAGAACATGCATGTGCTCAGCGTGCCCGGAGTGGGGTAAAAGTCCTGAACCTGCTCCGGCATGTGGTTTATATCCCGCAGATATTCGGCCAGCTCGATGGCACATTTGAGTGTGCTGCCCGGATGGGACGAGATCATGTAGGGGACCAGGAACTGCTTCTTTCCCAGAGACTGGTTGATCTGTGCGTATTTTGAACAGAATGCATCGTAGATGTCACGTCCCGGTTTGCCCATTACGGCAAGCACCTGCGGACTGACATGCTCCGGGGCGACCTTCAGCTGACCGCTGATGTGATATTCACACAGTTCCCGCAGAAATGCATCAGACGGATCAGCCATGATATAATCATAGCGGAGTCCGGAACGGACGAAGACCTTCTTGACGCCGGGAAGCCTGCGTACTTCGCGAAGCAGCTGGATGTAATCCGTGTGATCGACTCTGAGATTGGGACAGGGTCTTGGAAACAGACACTGACGGTTTTTACATGCGCCTGCTTTCAGCTGCTTGTCGCAGGCGGCATGCCTGAAATTGGCTGTGGGTCCGCCCACATCGTGAATATATCCTTTGAAATCCGGCATCTGGGTAATTGCTTTGGCTTCGCGGAGCACGGATTCATGAGAGCGGCTGGTGACAATGCGTCCCTGCAGAAACGTAATGGCGCAGAAAGAGCAGGAACCGAAACATCCCCTGGTATGGGCAATGGAGAATTTGACCTCTTCGATGGCAGGAACGCCGCCTGCAGCGTCATAATCCGGATGCCAGGTCCGGGTAAAGGGAAGCTCATATACTGCATCAAGTTCTGCTTCACTGAGCGGTTTGTCAGGAACGGTCTGAATGAGAAAACGGTCACCGTGCGGCTGAGCTATGGGATGTCCGCGGAACGGGTCCTGCTCTTCATATTGAACACGGAATGCCTCTGCGTAGGCACGCTTATCCTGCATGCACTGTTCTGCGGAGGGGACGCTCAGGCAGGTGCGGGGCATTGCCGGAGCAAAATAGCAGACACCCGGCATTTTTGCACATTCCCACATCGGTGCACCGCGTGTCATCCATTCCGCAGCAGTCAGGATCGTCCGCTCACCCATTCCGAACAGGAGAAGGTCTGCACCGGTTTCAGCCAGAATGGAAGGATGTACGGTATCATCCCAGTAATCATAATGTGCAAACCGGCGGAGGGAGGCTTCGACACCGCCTATCACCAGCGGTATGTCGCCATACGCTTCACGGACCAGGCGGCAATAGACGGTCAGGGCGCGGTCTGGACGTCCTGCGGCGGCACCGCCGGGCGTATAGACATCCGATGACCGCTTCTTTTTGGCAGCGGTATAATGATTGACCATGCTGTCAATAACCCCGGAGGAAACAAAAAAACCATACAGAGGGCGCCCGAGTTTCATGACGCCCTTTTTGCTGTGCCAGTCCGGCTGGGCCAGGACGGCGACACGGTATCCGGCGTGTTCAAGGACACGGGTCAGAATAGCTGCACCAAAGGATGGATGGTCCACATAAGCATCGCCGCTGATAAAAATGAAATCAGGAGCGTCCCATCCACGTGCCTCCATATCCGCTCTTGTTGTTGGCGGAAACTGCATACGATCCGGCATATGAACCTGCTTTCTAAATGATGTAATCAATGAGTGGATTGTACCATAGATGGATGCTTTTTGCATAGAAGCGCATACTCGAAAACTGGACAATGAAAAAGCGCCTGTCCCGGTTTTGAGACAGACGCTTTTTCATTGTTCAGTAATAAATCCATCCCTGATAGTCACAGCACTCACAGCCTTCACCCATACAGCAGCCGCAGATTTCACGGCTGAGGCCGTTGCTTTCCGATTTGACCTGGGAACGCGCCTTTGGCAGTTCCAGCGTACACGCAGGTGCTTTGTCAGAGAATAAGTAGAATTGCAGCTCCTGGGAGGCAATTCCGTCCTCAGTAACGCCGATCTGCCGCTGAAACAGGCGGATCTGCTCGGCAAGAACGGCATTGTAACTGTCAGAAAGGGCGCTGCCGGACCGAAGGTAACC
This sequence comes from Clostridia bacterium, assembly GCA_017469025.1. GTDB lineage: Bacteria > Bacillota > Clostridia > Christensenellales > Aristaeellaceae > Ventricola. The sequence continues at coordinate 14,418 of JAFUHD010000099.1, read as the reverse complement.
GAGTTCCTGCAGACGCAGCTTGAGGGCAAGCACATCACTGCCTTTATCGCCGCTCCGAAGTACGCGGTAAGTGAGAAGCACAGGATCAGCATTCTTCAGCAGCGTCAGGTAATCAGCACTGCAATAACCGGTTCTCCCGTTCCATTCACACAGACACCATCCGTCTTCACTGCCGACGACCAGCATGCAGGTGCCGTTTGGAACCTTTGCAATTGCCTTGCTGCTTTGGGAAGCGGAAGCACGCATATTAAGGGAGCCTTTGGCGGTGGTTACTTTTGCAACGACGGATACGGCACTGCCTTCACAGAGCGCAGTTCTCCAAATGCCGATCAGGAAAAGAAGAAACAGGCAAAGCTTTTTCATGTTCAATCCAGCTCCGAGGTCAAAAAGACGACATCTGAATCAACCAGATGCAGATAGTCATATCCGCCTTCCGTATACGATTCCAGACGTCCTGTGACAATTACATCTGTTCCGGGTTCCGGATAATCGTCCGGATAGGTATGGTCTCCTGCCCAGATGAATTCAATGCCCTGTGCACAGCAGGCTGTTGCATCCGGAATGATGCAGGAAAAGTACACCGCATTGTTTACACTGTCTTCATAGATATCATAATATCCAGACATACGAATGGTTTTTCCAAGATATGCCTGCGGGTCCATCAGTATATTGTAGACCTGTGCATAAACGACTGTTCCGCTCATCTGGGACAGATCGATATCAACCCCGGGAACGGATGACAGGGGAAGAAAAGGACCGTATTCAGCCATGGCAAAGACCGGCAGAGATGAGACAAGGAGCAGTAAAACCAACAGAATAGAAAGCTGTTTCATGAATGTGTTCCTCCCAGGCATTTGGCAAGTATTGAGAAAACGATAAAGACCGCGATATTGACCGCAACAATGGTAGATCCGACCGGCGTACTTGCGAGAATGGATATCAGAATGCCGGCCAGTGAACAGGTAACAGACAGAACGGCGGAACAGATGGTAACGCCCTTAAAGCTTTTGAACAGGCGCATGGCACTCATGGCGGGGAAAATGATGAGCGCTGAGATCAGAAGTGAACCGACCAGATTCATGGCCAGCACGATTATGACTGCAATCACAATGGCAATCAGAAGATTGAAGGCATCTGTGGGTGTTCCCGCTGCACGTGCAAAAGTTTCGTCAAATGTAACCGCAAAGATCTTGTTGTAAAACAGGATAAATACCGTCAGAACGACAACAGAGAGCACAATGCAAAGACGCACCTCACCCGGCGTCAGTGTCAGAATGGAGGTGGAGCCGAACAGGGTAGAACAGACGTCGCCTGACAGATTTGCTGACGTGGAAAAAAGGCTCAGGAGGAGGTAGCCGACGGCCAGTGCGCCGACCGAAATCATCGCAATGGCAGCATCGCCCTTAATCCGTGTATTCTGTCCGGTTCTGAGCAGCAGAACTGCAGACAGAACCGTAAAGGGGAGAACAAACAGCATGTTGTTTGAAAGATGCAGAACACCTGCAATGGCCATGGCGCCAAAGGCAACATGGGACAATCCGTCACCGATGAACGAGAAGCGTTTCAGGACCAGTGTGACGCCCAACAGAGAAGAGCAGAGTGCAATCAGTGTTCCAACAATGATTGCGTAACGGACAAAAGGAAAAGTCAGATAGGTAGCAAGCATTTAATCGTCCCTCTCAACAGACAGAAACTGACGGGCCAAACTGCTGCGGGTGTACTCGTCACGGGTTCCGAAGAAAACGGAATGCCCGACATGCAGAATATGAGAGGCATAACGGACAGCTGTCATGACATCATGCGAGATCATGATAATGGTTACGCCGCTTTTATTTAACCGTTTTATCAGCTCATACATTTCCGCTGTAACCTTTGGATCAAGACCGGTGACAGGCTCGTCAAGCAGCAGAATCTTCTGTGTGGCGCAGAGTGCTCTCGCAAGCAGAACGCGCTGCTGCTGGCCGCCGGACAGTTCGCGATAACAGCGCCTGGAAAAAGAAAGGATATCCATTTTTTCCATGTTTTCTCTGACAAGTGCTTTGTCATCCCGGCTGTAAAAAAACCGTTTTCCCAGACGTCCCTGACAGCCGGAAAGGACAATTTCCCATACCGTAGCAGGGAAATCCTTTTGGACCGTGGTCTGCTGGGGCAGATAACCGATTTCATTTTCCCTGAGATCGGCACCCCACTCGATCTGGCCGCTGATTGGTTTCTGAAGGCCCAACAGTGTCCGCATGAGCGTACTTTTTCCGGAACCATTTTCACCGACAATGCAAAGATAATCTCCCTTTGCGACGGAAAAACTGATGTCACTGAGAACAGGATGTCCGTCATATCCGAGGGTGAGATGACTGCATGATAATTCAGGCAATTGTGGGCAACTCCCTTTCTGTAGACTGCCGGGGCAGTGTATAGTCCCGTACCGGCATGATGCCGGTACGGTCAAATGGGCTTAGTTCAGGGCTTCTTTCAGTACGGACAGATTGTCTTCCATGATGGAAAGATATGTTTCACCGTTTTCAATATCCTGGGACGTTGTGCTCTGCATGGAGTTCATACTGAGAATTTTCTGATTCTTGGCGGCCGTGTTTTCAACGATGGTTTCAGCGATTCGAGTCTTTGGGTTTTCAATGGTCAGGACAGCCGGAAGAGAAAGCTCATCCATCTTTCCGGCAAGGAATATGATGGTTTTAAAACTTGCCTCACTCTCAGCTGAACATCCGGAGAATGCAGCATAATAGCTGAGCGCATAATCATCTGCCAGATAACGGAATGGAAAACGGTCTCCAAAGAGCATTGTGTTAAAGGCGGCAGTGCTGATGACGCCGGTATACTGTGCATCCAGAGCAGAAAGCTTTGAAATATACTGGCTGGCATTTTCAGCATAATGGTCTTTATTTGCGGGATCTATCTCGCCTAATGTTTCACTTATGCACATGACGAGCTTTTCAGCATTTCTCAGTGAAAGCCAGACATGCTCATCGGCTTCTTCTTCATCTTCGTCTTTGTCCTCATCTTCATCCTGCTCCATGCCTTCAACGAGTTCCTCCGTTTTGATGTCATCGCCCATGGCATCGACAAGATTGATCACTTTGAGATTCGGATTGATAGCGGTTTTTAGGACATCCTCAACCCAGGCGTCACTTTCGCCGCCAACATAGATGAAAAGGTCAGCTGCAGAGATTTTGAAGATATCCTGCGCACTGGGCTGATAGGAGTGCAGATCGATGCCGCTGTCCAGGAGCAGTGTAAGATCTGCATGCGGCGCATCTTCGCCGAGAACCTCGCGGGTCCAGTCATAGATCGGGAAGATGGTAGTGACAATGCGGATATTATCCTCAGCAAGTGAAACGGTGAGACAGGATAGACAGGCCAGAACCAGGATAATCGTCAGAAAGAAACGTAAATAAGCATTCATGATAGCCTCCGTATACTCAATGATTTAGAAACTGAAAAAGGGTATAAAAATACAAGGTATCCCGCATAATGCAGATATTTATCCCGTGCATCGCCAAAAACAGAAAGACAACTGGGCCACAGATGCTTTCTGACAGGCATAATGATACACGGATACCCTGCCCGTACATTTTGTACGGGCTTTTTGCATAATGGGAATCCTTGTCTGATATTCAGCTAATCATTGAGACGGACTTTCCATCCTACCAGTGCAGCGGAACGGAAATGTGACGGGACAGCGTCGAAGGTGCGGTGACGAACGTCAGCACTGTGAGCGGAGAGTATGAACAGGACCAGTGTCATCAGTGCAAAACTGCTGATGAAAGAAAGCGTGGCAGCAATATGGGCGCAGACAGAACAGCCTTCACCAATACAGTCATGGTCTGCTTCGTGCATGATACAGGCGGAGGAAAGGATGAGAACCAGAATCATGAGACCAGAAAGCACAACAGAAAAAACGCGTTTGCCGGTTGACATATTGTTTCCTCCTCTCGTCATTATTAGCATATGCAGCAGTTTTCACAGAGATCGAATCTGTCCAGGTTCCAAAGAAAAAGGAATTCCAGATGTTCCTGAATGCTGCGGTTCATGGCAGACAGCAAAACCCTTCCACTTTGAAACGGCGTCATTTTACAAACGGGCTGTCAATTTGTCAATAAGCAAAAAATAACAGGTCAGTGCCCGGAAAACGCGTCCTTTCCCCTTTTCTGTCCGGAAACATAAGAGATTTCAGGGAAATCCGACAAGGGCATGTGTTAAAACAGGAACAGATGAAGGTACAAAAAAAGGCCTGCAGGCATTGCCTGCAGGCCTTTGAGTGCAAATGGATTAGTAGCTGAGGCCGAATCCGGAAACATAGTAGTTGCCGTCTGCATCCTGATAAGCATAGGAGCCGCCCTTTACATTGGCGAGTACGGCAGGATCGATGTACTGATCCTTGTCATAGCCCGGAACGTCGTTCGGGGACGCGCAGATTTCAGCAACAGTGCCGTCATCCAGTGTGGTTTCCGTCAGAGCAACAACGTCTTCAGAGGAAACCATGGTGAGGGAGAGCTTGCCGGTCGGGTTGTAGTTGCCAACGATGACATCAACCTGAGCCTTGCGAGCGTTGTCGAGGCTTGCACCGGAGGTGGTGTACTGGGCCAGCAGGGCATCGCAGTAGGGCTCAAGATTGGTGAGGATCCACGGAGAGGTTACAACGATGGAGGCAACGACTTTGCCGTTGTTCTCATGGACAGTCTCGGCGATCTTCTGGATCTTGTCGACATCTTCGAGCGTGGTCACTTCGATCTTGTCGCCGGTCTTCTTCTGGGAACCATTGCCAAACATGGCATTGTCAGAGGCAGCAGCATCACGCTCGTCAACTTCAAACTCTTCAACCAGGCTCAGAACAGCTTCGGTCGGGCCGGCAGAGGTGGAATTGGAAGCCTTCGGCTCTACATACAGATAGGCAACATCCGCATCCTTGGCCTTGTCAACAATTTCAAAGCCTTGGGCAGCGAACAGAGCGGACATGGCTTCGACGGTTGCATCATCAGAACCATTTCCGGTGAAGGAAGCAACATAGACTTTGGTTCCCTCAGCCTTGAGCGGCAGGGTGCCTTCGTGGTTCTTCATGAGGACAGAGGCCTTCAGATGGAGGTTGTAGGCCTGCTCGCTGGCAGTCTGCATATTGGTAGCGCGGACTTCGTCAGCCTTGTTGTAATCGAGATAGGGGTTCTCAAAACGGCCCTGCTTAAAGAGAGCAGTTGCACGGTTGATGTTGGCACGATCGAGGTCAGCCTTGTCAAGCACGCCTGCGCTGACAGCGCCGACGATGCCTTCCGGATAGAGCTCGGCACCGATAGCGTCGGTTCCGGAGGAGATGAGGAGCGCATAGCGCTGGAGCTGGGTCAGATTCTCAACACCGTAGGTCTGAACAGTGGTGATGCCGGAGTCGGAGTTGACAAAGCCCTTGAAGCCCATGATATCACGGAGCAGGGTGGAGATGATTTCCTTGTTGTAGGCGGAACCGAGGGAATTTACCTGAACCTCATGCCCGCGGTAGGTCTGTACGACCGAACGGGCATCGGTCGTGTCGCGGGAGTAGCAGGGCATGATGGCGCCGACACCGGCGTCGATGGCAGCCTGGAAGCCGACGAGCTGGTATTTCTCAAGAGAGCCGGCTGTCGGATAAAGACGCCACTGTCCCTGATAGCTGTGAGACTCAAAGCCGTTCTCGGAGGCACCGTCGCCCGGGAAGTGCTTGGCGGAGAGTACGACGGAATCGGTATTGACACCGTCTTTGCCGCTCTGATAGCCGTCAACAAGAGCAGTGATGATGCCGGCGGTTACGTCAGGACGCTCGCCATAGGTGCCGTTGTTACGCGGCCAGCGGGGATCGGTTACGAGGTCAATCTGCGGGCCATACATGAAGATGATGCCCTGGGAACGCCACATCTGGCGGTCAACTTCGGCATAATCCTTGATGGCGTCATAGTTTCCATCGCCCTGAACAGCAGCGGCCATACCGAGGCTGTCCGGGAAACCGGCGGAAATGGGGTTGGAGATCAGGGTGAACGGAATAGCAGGCAGACCATCCTTGGAGGAATCCCACTCGGCGACCTGTGTAGTCACGTTGTTGAGCAGGGCAACCATGGAAGCGTCGAATCCAAGACCGCCACGGTAAACAGCAGCACGGACCTTGCCATAGGTCAGAACCTGATCGTCAGCACTGGCAAAGCCGGAAGCCTTGGTGTTGAACATGGTCAGTTTGTCGGTATATTCGCCATCCGGGATGATGGTGAGAACCTTGGACGGATCAATGGTGCCGTCTTCATTCTTGGCCATCTCAAGCTTCGGAACGGCCGGGGTGATGACCAGAGCGTTCATGACAAAACCGGCCTGCTGCATCAGGGTCATCTTGGAGACGAGATCCTTTGCGCGGACTTCGGCATCGAGACGCCAGTCTTCAAATTCATCAAGGACCTGGTTATTGTTGCTGTCCTTGAAGTAAAGGCCATCCTGCTGGATGACGCCGACGGTGGTAACACCGATCGTCGGACCATTTTCATTCTCGTAGTAAACAGGCTCAAGATAGGTCTTGGTGGGATCCACATTTGCCGGATCGTATGGAGCGGGGATGTAGGTTACACCCTCGGCCAGGGAAGCCGGGAAAAGGGAAACCAACATGGTGAGTGCGATAAGCAGTGAAAGCATTCTCTTCATGTTCTTTTCTCCTGTCTGTAATTTGTAGTCTGCTGATATAAGTATTGTCTTAATCAGCATCTGACGGCATTCTATCATACGGTTTTATAGAGAAAAAGGGGTTTGACTTGAATGCGTTTTCTGCCATCGTAAAGTGTAAAACGCTCCGTTCACGTCTTTTTTGCGACGTGAACGGATGCTGCAAAACAGAACAAAAAAAACGGTTCCGCTTTGGAACCGCTGACATCAGGTTATGGACAGAGGATTATGCTGAGTTTGAAGATGCCGCCTTCTGAACGGACAGACATGGAACCGTTGTGGTCGGCAGCGATGCGTTCGATGGACCGGACACCGAAACCATGTCCACTTTCAGCTTTGGTGGACTGAAGATGTCCGTTGGCCATGGAAAGGGTTCCCTCGAAAGTGTTTTCAATCTGCAGAACAACCATGTTGCCGCGCCGGTTGCTCTTGAGGGAAATCATGCGGTTGTTCGGGTCGGCAACCTTTGAGGCTGCTTCGAGTGCATTGTCGAGTGCATTGCCGAACAGGGAGTAGATTTCCTTGTCGGAAAGAAAAGCAAAAAGCGTGCCGTCAATCATGTAGGAAAATTTGACCTGACAGGACATGCATAAAATGTTTTTTTCCGTCAGAACCACATTAATGGTATCGTTTCCGCAGTCAATGACAGTGCTGTATTCGTTGATGGAATCTTCAAGCTCGCTCAGGTGCTTTTCAAAGCTCTCCTTGCCGGCCTGGGAACGGATGGCAGCAATCTGGTGCTTGAGATCATGACATTTGGTCTGCAGGGAAACGATGCCGTCGTGGCTCATTTCATAATAATGCATTTTATTGTTAATAAAATCATGCATGCTGCGGTTTTCAAGCTGTACATGTTCAAGAAGCGCAATCATGATGAGCGCAGCAAAGTTGATGATTGTGTATAGAAGGGCGCAGAAGTAATAGAGGAACAGTGCCGGCGCACTGCTTGTAAACACCTGGCCGCAGAATTCAAGTATGCTCTGACATGTCACAAAGACAAAGGCAAGTATGATCATAAGCCGCGGCGGCGTATGATAGGGGAGTTCCCTGACAATGTACTGATAGATGGAGACACAGAGAATACAGACCAGAAAATAGACGAGATAGGAGACAAGAGAACCGGTAATGCTGTAAAGCGACCAGGGCGCATTCATTTTCCAGACCTGCAGGATACTGCTGCCGGTCTTAAACAGGTTCCAGGCAATCTTGTAAATTGTCAGTGCCAGCATGCCATTGTAAACGATCTCGGATGATGTGGCGCGATAGCAGGCATTGTAGGAGAGAAGAAAAAGGGTGAACAGGGCGAGCAGCTGCAGACTGTAGCCGATGCCGCGGAGCGGACTTCCCTGCAAAATGACATCCGTATAGGAACGGATCAGCCAGCTGGTGAGACACATGAAAGCCAGAGAGCAGGCTGTGCGCAACGCGAACTGTTTTCTGGGACGGCTGTTGCCAAGGAGAATCAGAAGAACGAAATAGACGATGGCTGTTGATATCCGGTGATCGACAGTACCGATCCATGCGTGGTCCATTGTGATCATAGGCTGTCTCCAAGAAAGCTGGAAAAACGCTGCATCAGATCTTTGCGGTGGGATTTTGAAATTGAAATGAGCGTACTTCCAATCGTCAGAGTATCTGATGCAATGCTGGATACATGACGCAGATTGACAATGAAGGAGCGGTTGCACATGACAAAGTTCCGCTCATCCAGCTTTTTGGCAATGTCCGACAGACGGCCGCGTACGGTATAGATTCTTCCGTCTGACATATGATAGATAAGGTTATGGTCAAGGACTTCAACGTAGAGAATGTCATTGGCAGGCAGGGATACCGTCCCTTCGGATGTGCGGATGGGCAGAATGGTGTTGGAATTGTCATGCAGTCTGCGCATCGCCTTGTCAAGCACATACGTGATATTGGCCATTGTGGCAGGTTTGATGATGAAATCAAGGGCATCCACCTCATAACCCTTTATGGCAAACTGTCCCATATTGGTCACAAAGATCAGGATTGAGTCCTTGTTGATTTTCCGCATGAATCTGGCTGTATCAAGGCCATCCAGACTGCCCATCCGGATATCCATGAAAACAATGTCGTGATTTTCCGTGCTCCTTATAAAGTCAAGGCCATCCCTGAAAGGATGGATGAGAAAGGGAATCTGATTTGAAGAAAAGTAATTTTCAATATGAGATATGAGGGAGGATGCATCTTTGGGGTCGTCGTCAACGACTGCAACCAGAATCATGAAGCAAATCTCCTTTTATACATAATTGTGCTTTCGGAACGTATTAACCGCAGATGTCATTTTTACCAAACCGGCACGGAGTGCTGGATTTTTTCATAATGACATAATTATGCTTTCGTCACCGTATAATAGCAGTTGCCATAATTTGACAAACCAGCGCATGCGCTTGGCCATCTCCTGTTATGATAAATCATCAGGTTTTGAAACCATAGACAACCGCGGTCAATTGCAGGCCAAACTGATACGGCAGATTAACACATTGCTCAACATTTGGAAAAAGTATATCATGAATCTGGAATTATTTGTGACAAACTGTCGATATTTGTGGGATGGTCATATTTTTATAGTATGGTTATTAAGGATATTATCAATGCAAAAAGCCGCAGCCAGATGGGCAATGACTTGAAAAAATCGAAGCAAAAGACGGTGCAGCTTAACGTCAGTGCTGTCTTTTGCTGTCTTTAGTTGTATCACTGGCTTCTTTGGCTGCTCACGTGAAGGCAGGTGCACCGGTGAAGTTATAGACAATGGCGGTCTTCCTTGTATTGGATATCCTGTCTGCATGGGATCCTTCAAAGCGGCCAATAAACGCTCGGAGTATCGTTGCATCAAGATCCTGAATACTTTCCGAATTGTTAATTCAGTAAATGATGAGACAACGTATGAAAGTCTCAGGGAAATCAAAGCTGACGGTAAGGTGGTTCCCGGGACAGAATACAGGAAATTTCGAGGAAGTGTCATCATTGATCTGAAATCAACATAGCTATAAACGCTGAGCATTGGTGAGCATAAGGTCTTGGTGTTTTTATAGATGAGAGCACAGGAACAAGAGTTATGATCAGCCGGGAGGGTGTGAACCACCATATCAAAGGCGCGGGCTTTGACACTGTTAAATTACAATCCAGCTAAACCTGCTTTCTGGATTTGTGCACAAAAAAACGCCGTAGACAGCTTTAGAAATCTATGGCGTTTGCGTATGCGAAAAGGGATATGCCTTGCGGCAATATCCCTTTTTTCGCTTGATTATTCAGTTTTTGAGCTGTCCTGTTTGCCTTCAGCCCTAAAAGCGTTGGTTTTGCTTGCTTTCTTATGTCAACGCTCTTGAAGCAGCGGCTTTTTCAAAATGCAGTATTATTTGGCTTTCTGTTCCTTGTATATGTCAAGCAGCAGAAGAAGGAGTGCAAGCACGGAGAGTGCAAGGAATACCCACTGGCAGACATCAAGGGTGGTCTGCCACCACGGTGTGATGGAGATGACCTTGGTATTAAGGGAGATACCATCCATTCCGCGGGAATGGAGAACGGTGTACAGAATCCGCTTGGCGGAAGCACGCATTGCCTGGGCAACCTTGGCAGTCGGTGTGGAGCCTTTCGGTCCATAGGCAGAGAGGTAGGAAAGATCCAGTTCACCATCCGGGATGTCATTGCCGGCCAGAATCTCATGGACCGGGACCATGTAGGAAAGGTCATACATGTCGCTGACAGCAAAACCGTCCATACCGGCCTCAGTGCGCAGCCAGTCAAGGAGAAGCTCGGCGTATGCACCGCACCAGTTGACGCCGAGACGGTTGTATCCGGTCATGACGCACTTTGCGTCTGCATTGACGATAGGCAGTTCAAAGGCGCGCAGATACTGCTCACGCAGCGCCTGCTCGGTTACCCATGTACCGATACCGGCACGGTTGTTCTCCTGGTCATTCATGACAAAGTGCTTGTTATATACATAGACGCCCTTCGACTGAATGCCAACTGTTTCAGCAGTATCGATCAGTCCGGTCAGCATGCCGTCTTCAGAGTAATACTCGAAAACACGTCCGGAGTACGGAGAACGGTGGATGTTGAGGCCAGTGCCGTAAAGTCCGGCATAGCCAGCCCACATGGCATCCTCACCGATGAGTTCGCCGACTTCCCGTGCAAGGGTATCGTTGAAGGTAGCGGCAATAATGCCGTTGCACGGATAAGCGGTGCCCTTCAGGTCCTTGTCAGGGTCATTGTTCTGAACGGCGTAACCATTGGAGCCGATGGAGTACTTCTGGGTGACACCGGACGGTCCGTTGTGATCAATGGTTCCCGGCTTGCCGACAGAGCTGACGGAGGCGGTTTCACGCAGACCGATCAGAGTCAGGGTTGAAAGATCCTCATAGGAGAGCTGGTCCATGAAGGTATCCCACATGGGATCATCAAAGGCGTAATCCCTCATGTTGATCAGCTGCAGGTTGGCATTGACGCCCATCTTCGGGAATTCAGTGCCGGATGCATCCGGGAGATCGGAATCGTCAAGGACGACGTCTTTGGCGATGGCATCTGTCATTGAGAGGGATACCGGTCCGCTGCTTACGGTGCCTTCCCAGTTGCTGCGGGAATAGTAGGTGATGCTGTTGTCGCCGCGGCCTTCATAGCGGTTCATGTCTGCATCAGCAAAGAGAGCGGAAACTTTTGCACCTGTTCCGTAGCTGGTCGCATAGGTCTCAGCGTCAAAGGTCTGGTCAAATCTGTAAACCAGGGCGGTATTTCCGTCTTTTGTCATGCCGTCAGCAATGGTATGTCCCTTGACAGCAAGAATGTTGTTGACGGCGTCATGGGCATCTGTTGCAGCCGTCAGATAATAGGTACCGTCTTCAAGAATGAAGACACCGGTGTTGAAGGTATCGTAGGAGGTCAGATAGTACTCGGGAACATTTACGGCTACGGTTTCGCTGGCGCCCGGCTCAAGAATCTGGGTCTTTGAATAGCCAACCAGTTCGACAGCGGCTTTCTCAATCTGATTGTCCCGGTCATACTGTGTGTACGGCTTCTGGGCATAAATCTGAACGCTCTTCTTGCCGGCAGCGGAACCGGTATTGGTTACGTTCACGGATACCGTGTAAGCGGTCTTCTGGCCTTCACCGCTCTTTTCGACCTTCATGTCAGAAAGCTCAAAAGTGGTGTAGCTCTGGCTGTAGCCGAACGGATAGGAAACAACAGCACTGTAATTGAAGTTTCCGGCATTTTCAGTACCGAGTACGGCATCTTCATACCGTGTTTCAGTGTACTTGTATCCGAGGTAGATGCCTTCCTGATAGACAACGTACTTGGAGTAGGCGGAGGAGAAGTTGTATTTGTCTGCACCGGCATAGGTGTAGGAACCGAAGTTGTTCATAACCGGGTCAAGACGGTTGTCCATCCACCAGGTATCCGGAAGGGCACCGGACGGATTGACTGTACCGGCAAGGACATCGCCTACGGCATAGATACCTGTCTGGCCGACAGAACCGACCCACAGGGCAGCATCCACATTGTATTCCTTATCAAACAGGAAGCCGGTGGAGATCGGGTTTGCACTGTTGATGATGACGGTAATGGAACGGATGTCACCATCAGCCTTCAGCTCGGCAAGGCCTTCCAAAATGGAAAGTTCATCCTCATTCAGGGTGAGGTAATCGCCGTCAAGTGCGTCTTCCTTTTCGGCAGTGACGTCGTCGCCTTCGCCGCCGACACGGCCGACGACAAAGATGACATCTTCACCCTGTCCGATCGTATCGTCATTGTTCTTGGCGACTTTCTTCCAGCGGACTTCGCCGATCTCATGGGCGTTGCGCTTGTTTTCGTTTTCAACGTAATAATCGAGCAGCGCCTTGTCGACAACATTGAAACCTGCGCCGGTCAGCACATCATAATAATTGGAAGCGCCGTCTGCATCAACAGCACCGGAGCCGGTGCCGCCATAGACGGGGTCCATAACGGTGACGCCGACAAGGGAAACCTTGCTGCCGGCAGCGAGAGGCAGGGTGCCTTCATTTTTAAGCAGAACGATGCCCTCGCTTTCAACCTCGCGGACTTTGGCTTCACCAGCGGCTTTCAGTGCCTTGACCGAATCAAAGCTTGAAGTTGCATATCTCGCATATCCTTCGCTGCCATCACCGGTGTTGATGGTCTCACTGGTCTTTGTTCCGAGTACCTGGTTAATCTGTCCCGCATTTTCTCTTGCGATAATGTTTCCGGTAAAGATCAGTGCGAACAGGATAACACACAGGTTGAGGAAGACCTTTTTCAACGTTCTTTTTCCGGAACGCTTCTTATTCATATTTGAATCCCCTTTCATCTGATCAGACAATTGGATTGCAGTGCAAATGTCCATGCGGGGGCAGATGCTTCGGTTCCGGAAAGCGTACAGATGCTTCAATGCACGTCTTACGGAATCTGCTGCATTTTGAAACAGCCCTTTACGGCACTGTTCACAGTAAACTGAGGTGAGTTTAATGGATTTTTTTCGGCGTGAAAAGAGATTTGTCGCGCTTATCAATGCGTTTGACGTAGAATATCTGCATTGCAGTTCACGGCTGTAATTGCGACGTCATCATTGCACCGGCGGCGTTCACGCCTCATTATTGGACGTGAACGGAAGCCCAAAAACTGATTGAAACGTATTTTTGTCTTGAAAAGAATTTGCATCGATTTTGGACGTATGTCATAATGTCATATGAAATATACCCATTCTGTGTGAAATGCGGTTCATACAGATGAGAAAGATGCTTCGCAGTTGGTTTTGAATGAAATAATGATTTCAGAAAGGAAGTTCCTTTTATGAGCAAAACAGCTTCGAAGAAGAGCTTCGGTTTTTATGTGACGCTTGCGGCAGCCGTACTGTCGCTTGCAGCCGGGTTCTTTTTTCTGGTGATTCACGGTACCTTCGGACTGGACAGCACGCACAATGGCGTCTGCTATGATGTACGGATTGTAGCCCTTCTTATTGGCGGCGCTGCTGTGGCCATACTGCTGTCGGCCATAAACAAATACGGTCTTGCATCTGCGGTAACGGCAATCGCACCTGGTGTTGCCATCTGTATTTTCATCCACAAATGTTACTGGTATGTCGTAGATGTATTTGTCGGCATCGACGAGAAGCATGGCTTTGATCCGAGATTCATGACGTTCGTCGGACTGATTGCTGCAGCTTTTGTGATCGGTGAGATTGCCATCTACTGCCGGAAAACAAAAGCGGCGTAATAGATAGGAGAACGGCATGCGTACGATTCTTTCACTGAATGATGCCTGGACATTTACCGGCCCGACGGGCGGTAAGGCACCGGTTCAGATTCCTCATACCTGGAACGCGGTTGACGGCCAGGATGGCGGAAACGATTACAAGCGGTGCGAGTGCCTGTATGAGCGGACCTTCAAAAAGCCGTCCTTTGAGGCAGGACAGCGTGTATATCTGCAGTTCCATGGCGTGAACTCAGAGTGCAGGGTTGAACTGAACGGAAAACAGATGATGTCGCATGAAGGCGGCTATTCTACTTTTCGCAGGGATGTAACGGATGATCTGCTCGAAGACAATACCCTTAAAGTGTATGTGACCAATGCGGTCAACGACCGTGTGTATCCCCAGAAAGCAGATTTTACATTCTATGGCGGCATCTACCGTGATGTTGAACTGCTGATTGTAAACGGCCATCATTTTGATCTGGATGATTTCGGAGGTCCGGGAATTCATATTCCGGCCAAACCGGTGGA
>JAFUHD010000015.1 GCA_017469025.1 Clostridia bacterium | reverse complement strand
GCTTAGACAATAGCGTCGCCGCTATCGACCCATGAGGCATTACGAGTGGTGCGGCTGCACACCTTACTCGGTGGGGATTCCACCCACTAAACTACGCGTACCGCGTGGCGCACCAGAAAGATGTTTCCAGAGCGTACCATCAGCCATCATGCAGGTGTACAAGGCGCGGCGGTGTTCCTTCAGGTATTGTTTCCTTAATCGGCCATATTTTCCGATCTGATATTCCTCTGCATCAGGTGGCAGGGATAGATTCGGAAGAAGATAATCTCCCTCCAGGCGGTATGCATCGCCCATTTTTTCAAAAATTGATTTCATGAGCATGGCTCTCCTTTTGTGTGATATAATGGTTTGCAGTTAGAGGTCTGCGCCTGTTCTAAGCTCCTTTCTTACAACTGCAACGCAATTTACCACAAATGAGCCGCAGTCATATGTATTAGGTAGCAGAAACTACCCTTTACATATTAGCTCTTGAAATGCGCTGCTAGCCTTTTACGCCGCCTGCGGCAAGACCTTCAACAAAAAACTTCTGGCAGAATACGAAGATGAGCACTACAGGAATAAGCGTCAGCACCGACATGGCAAAGACATATCCCCACTGGGTAAACTGATGCTGGCCAAAGAAGCCGGCTATGGCTATTGGCAGTGTCCGCCTGCTGTTGTCATTAATCACGGTATTTGCCCATGGATACTCCTCCCATGCAGTCAGAAAATTAAAGATGCTGACCGAGGCAATTGCCGGTGATGCAAGCGGCAGTGCTATCCGCGCATACACTGTCAGGACATCTGCACCGTCGATCCAGGAGGCTTCCATGATTTCATTTGGAATGTTCTCCATGAAGCCCTTGATCATGAATGTCGAAAATGGAATCACCCAGGAGACATAGAACGGAATCAGTCCAAAGAGTTTGTTAACCAGATTCAGCTTTGTTGCCAGTTCAAACTGTGGAACAATCATTGTGGTTCCGGGTATGATCATCGTGATAATGATGAAACCAAACAGGAGACTGGATGCACCGGATTTGAACCGGCCAAGAACAAACGCCATGGCCGATCCGATTGCTGCTGCCAGAACAATGGTTATAACCGATACAGCAGCAGAATTGAGGAAATTCAGGTAAAACTTGCTCTGGCTCAGAATGTAATCGTAGTTTTCAAGCGTCAGTGCTTCAATTCTGGGAAAAAAGCGCGGCGGGTATTCATATAGTGCACCATTGGGCCGGAGGGACGTTGAGATCATGTAGATCATGGGTAAGGTGAACACTATGGTTCCAAATGCCAGCAGCATATAGCGGATAAAATTCCGTACTGCCGACATGTTTCTGTTTTTCATGGTCTGGCCTCCTTTAATGAGAGGTTTGTGCTTTCGGCACCGTATCAGTCGCCAATGTCATTGTTTGACATACCGGCACAAAGTGCTGGCCATCTCTTCTAGCTGTCCCTTAAGCGCATCATCCGGAACTGTCCCACTGCCATGAAACCGAGAGTCAGTGCCATGACAAAACTGAGTGCCGCCGCATAGCCAAAGCGTCCGGTACTGAATGCCTTGTAGTACATCCATGTCAGCAACGTATCCGTATGGTGGGCCGGCTTTCCCCCCGTGATCATCTTGATAGAGGTAAAGACATTGAACCCGCCTATTGTCAGTTCAATCAGGGCGAACAGTATGGTCCCTCGGATTCCCGGCAGTGTCACATGCAGGAATTTGCCAAAGCTGCCGCATCCGTCTATGTCTGCAGCCTCATACAGGTCCTGGGGAACCTGCTGCAGTGCCGCAAGAAAAATGACCATATTCCACCCTATACCTTTCCAGATGCCCAGAATCATCGCCACGGCAAGCCCGCTCCAGCGGGTATCCAGCCAGCGGATGTTCCCGCCTGTAACATGAAGCACTTTCCAAAGAAAGTAATTGAGCAGTCCTTCTGTATTGAAGATGTACCGGAAAACGAGAGAGGCAATCACCCAGGACGTAATGACCGGCAGATAGTTGATCACCCGGAACGTCACGCTGAAGTGCCGGATTCCATTCAGCAGAACAGCCACAAACAGCCCGAGTACCATCTGTCCCGGTACCGTAACAAGCGTATAGACGATACTGTTCACAAACACGGTCCAAAACGTTCTGTCAGCAAATACCTCACGATAATTCATCAGCCCTGCGAACGGCTGGCTGAGCATGGACGAGAAGCTCATATCACACAGGCTCATCCAGAACAGACGAACGATGGGATAGACAGTAAACATCAGAAAAACAGTCAGCCCCGGCATGAGCAGGCCAAGGATCTGCAGTCTGTTCGTACGGTTCAACATACTTTGCCCCCATAAAAAGCAGCGGGACACTGCCCGCTGCCGCATCCGTCATTTCAGCAGTTCATCCCACTGGGATGCCAGTTCATCCAGTGCAGACTGTGCAGATATTTCACCGGACACAATTGCCGTCATTGCATTCTGCAGGCCGTTGTCCATCTCGCTCCATGCAGCAACCGTTGGTCTGGCCTTTGCCGTTTCAATGGCTGCTATGAACGGTGCATAGTCTGCATCCTTTACCACATCACTCTCAAGTGCAGCCCGGTTGACCGGGATCTGGCCGCACCTGGCCATTTCCGTTTCTGCAAATTCACCGGTCATAAACTGCATGAATTTCCATGCTGCTGCCTGATTGGCCGTATGAAACATCGCAATGTCTTCGCCGCCAAGCACGGATATGCTGCCGCCAGTGCCTGCAGGCATCAGTGCAGTGCCATACGCAACATCCGGATATGCGCCGGCCAGTTCCGCTGACTTCCATGGACCTTCCAGCATCATGGCATAGCGTCCCGTTCCAAAGCCGTCCGTCATGGGAATGTCACCGCTGTTGAAACCGGTAATGCAGCCATCCTTTACCAGCTTTGCAAAGGTTTCAACCGCCTTGACCGTTTCCGGACTGTTCAGATATCCGGTTGCCTTCGTCTGGTCATCGCTGAGCAGCGTGCCGCCAAAGCTCCAGATAAAGGGACAGATATTCCATCCTGCCAGAGCCGGTTCATTCCAGCCCCAGATCTGCTGTCCATTGGCATTTTCTCCGGACAGTCTGCGCACGGTCTCTGCCCATTCCTCCAGGGTAGCCGGCACTGAAACACCGGCCGCCTCAAGCATTGCCGTATTGTAAAACACAATCTTGCTGTTCGTATTGAGTGCCAGTGCATAGACATGTCCGCCAATTCTGGATGTTGACATGGCACTGGGCAGCAGCCGCTCTGATACTTCTTCAAAATCCGGCATCGTCTCATCCAGCGCAACCAGAATGCCCATCTTCTGGAATTCCGGCAGCCAGGCAATGTCGCAGCGGGCAACATCCGGCAGCGCCCCGGAATTGGCACTGACCAGTATCTTGTCATGGAGCTCCGCCCATTCATGGCTGACCGCGTTGATCCGGATATCGGGATTTTCTGCTTCAAAAGCCGGAATCAGTACGTTCATCAGCGTTTCATTCTCAGCAGACTGTGCACTGTAGTGATGCCAGAAATTGATGGTCACCGGTTCTGCCAGTCCCGCCCCTGCCGTAAGTACCAGCACAAGTGCCAGTATCAGGGCAAATCTTTTCCAAATACGTGACATTTTCATTCCTCCTTAAACAGTATGGTTAAGTTTCCGGCCCTGTAACCGCTGCGGTTCTCAGAATTGATGAAGCAGCGCAGGCACCGGGCTGTCTCTTAACCGTTTAAAACGATATGATCTCAACGGAATGCGGCCGGACGTCGACTGATCCTGCCGTTTCCGCAAAATCCAGCTTTTTGGGCACAGCCCCGATATTGAATATAACAAGCAGCCGGTCCTCAGCGGACATCCGGCGCAGCACCAGTGTCTCACGGTCCGCAGCCGATACCCTGCAGTCCCCGCGTCTCAGTGCGGGATGCGCCTTCCGCGTCTCTATCCACTGCCGCTGCCACTCATACAGCTCTGTATCCGGCGAATCCCAGTTCATGCCTGCACGGCAGAGCGGATCATTCCCGCCGGTCATTCCCACTTCATCTCCGTAGTAAATCGCCGGAGCGCCAGGGAAGCACATCTGGAATGCCATGGCAAGGCGCAGCTTCCACTGCACACCGCCGGCCTCCGTCAGGAAACGTGCAGTATCATGACTTCCAAGCAGGTTGTACATCCCCAGCGTGATTTCCGGCGGATACCGCATCAGAAGGCGGTTCAGCCGCACTGCCATTTCCATTGCAGAAAGCGTTCCACAGGCAAAAAAGTCTGCTGCTGCATCCCGGAACAGGTAATTCATGGCACTGTCAAATCCGTCAGGCCCAAGCAGGCCGGAAGCATCTCCCCAGGTTTCCGCAAGCAGCAGTGCCTCAGGAAACCGTTGTTTCACGGCCTCGCGCCAGCCGGTCACGGCATGCCTGTCAAGTTCGTCTGCAACATCAAAGCGCCAGCCGTCTATGTGAACCTTTTCAAGCCAGTAAAGGAGCACTTTTTCGATGTATTCCCTGACCTCCGGATTCGCCCCGTTCAGTCTCGGCATGTACGGATAATCCCCGACACACTCATAGCAGGCCGGATCCACGCGGACCGGATAGGCCTTTGGATAAAACCAGTTCCTGTACCGGCTGCCGGCGCCTTTTTCCATCAGATCCTGAAAGGGCATAAAATGAATGCCGGTATGGTTAAACACGCCATCCAGGATTACACGGATATGCCGCCCATGGGCTACATCCACGAGCGCAGCCAGGTCTGCCTCTGTCCCAAAGAGCGGATCCACCCTGAAATAATCCGTTGTTGCATACTTGTGATTGAAGTCTCCGAGGAAAACCGGGTTGAGGTAGATGCACTCTATGCCCAGTTCCGATAAATATGGAAGCCGGTCCAGGATGCCTGCCAGATTCCCGCCCAGATAATTTTCCCGTGTTGGCATTGCATGCCAGTCATCAAACTGAGCTCTGTCTCCGCGCCTTGAAAACCGTTCCGGAAAAATCTGATAGTAAATGCATCCCCTGCTCCACTCCGGCACCTGCAGAACATCCGTTTCATTGACCTGAAGCCGTTCAAAGCAGCCGCATTTGTCACGTTCCGGCATCAGTCCGTTTGGACCATAGTAAGCGGTTTCGCCACAGTGCCCGGTTATGCAGAAAATGTACTTGATATAGTGGATTTCCGCCGGCAGCATTACCTCTCCGCTCCACTGTGCATACTGACCATCTGCCCCTGTGCATGTCATCCTGACAGACGTGCATGCCTCTGTATCCGTCCGCTTCCACCAGACTACACTGCATGTTTCCAGATCCCCGTCAGCAGCATCCAGGCGGAACCGGATCCGATTCCGTGCAAGCGGTTGCACAAATGGGTAAAAAGAAAGGTGCCTGATCGCAGACGCCATCATACATTAGCCACCCTTTCTGTCGATGCTCTCGCTACAAGCGTTGCCGAAAGCATAATCTGCTGGTTTCCGATGCGGCTGTCCTTTATCCTGCGGAACAGCAGCTGCGCCGTCTGTTCGCCCAGCATGGCCGTATCAATATCCACTATCGTCAGCGGCGGATCCGTATATTCTGCCAGCGGATAGTTATCAAATGCAACAATACCTATATCATCCGGAATGCGCAGACCGCAGCTTCTGCAGGCCTTCAGCAAACCGAATGCTGCCAGGTTGTCATTGCATACAAAACCGTCCGGATGATCTGCCGCACTGAGGATTTCGCGCGCCACAGTGCATGCTTCCTCTGCCGTACCATCTGTTGGCAGAACCATCCGCTGTCCGCCCGCATTCTTTTCATACCCTCTGACACGCCGCTTCGTAAAGCCGCGCTTTTCCCGTCCGCCGAGATAGGCAATTTTCAGGTATCCGCGCTCCAGCAGATGCTTTACCGCCAGTTCAGCACCCTGCTCGTTGTTGTTGTCAACCCAGCAGGCCTCGCTGCGCATCGTATCCGGCGTTCCCAGGACCACATATGGAAACTGGCCTATGGTTTTCATCAGGGCAGGTCTGACCGTCGTCGGCGGCAGAATGAGCCCGTCGACCTTATGTTCCTTCATCAGGTTCTCAATGGTCTCTCCGCGGCTCTGCGCACCGTTGGCAATGATCACATGATATCCCCTTGCCTGTGCCTCTTTCTCAATGGCAAACAGACTGCGGCTGAAAAACTCATTTGCAAACGCTTCTGCATCACGGGCATCCACAATGACACCAATGGCACCGCTTGATCCGCTGGCCAGGCTCCTTGCAAGTGAATTCGGATGATAATCCAGCTCCTGCATGGCTGCATATACCTTTGCCTTGGTTTCATCCGTAATCGTTGCCTTCCCGTTGATCACGCGGGAAACGGTCGAAGAATTCACGCCGGCCAGTCTTGCCACATCCTGTATCGTCACTGCCATGCCAGATACCATCCTTCCATGTCGTGCAACCGCTTGCACAATCAGTATACTGCCTGTCCTGTCTGCTGTCAAGATACATTTTAAGTTTCCCGCAATTATACAGTACAAGGCACAGGAAATACTGCCTGTGCCTTGTCATTAATACTCTCCGTCACAGATGAATGCTGCGGGACCTGTCATAAAAACATGATCACCGTTCCACACAATCTGAAGATCTCCGCCATCCAGCGTTACCCGGACATCCCGGTCAGACAGATTACGGCAGATACCCGCAACTGCTGCCGCACATGCACCGGTTCCGCAGGCCATTGTCATGCCGCTGCCGCGCTCCCAGACACGCATGCGGAGATGGTCCCTGTCCAGAACCTGCACAAACTCTGCATTGGTCCGTTCCGGAAATGCAGAATGCCGTTCCAGCAGCGGACCATAGTGAAACAGGTCAAATGCTTCAATCGATTCATCCAGGAAAACAACCGCATGGGGATTTCCCATGCCCACCGGAAACGCTTCAAAGGTGCGGTCATCCAGCCGGACTTTGAGTGAACCTTCACTGCCCTCCCGGACATATGGAACCTCTGCCGGTTCAAAGGCAGGCGCGCCCATATCTACCGTAATGCTGCTGACAATGCCGTCCTGAACCGTGAGCTGCAAATGCCGGATGCCGGAATCTGTTTCGAGCCGCAGTGCGTCCCGGCGGACAATTCCCCGTTCATACACGTATTTTCCAATGCACCGCGCAGCATTCCCGCACATTCTGCCTCTCGAGCCATCTGCGTTATACATGATCATCCGCACATCCGCGGTATCACTGGGACCAATCAGGACCAGGCCGTCGCTGCCGACACCAAAGTGTCTGTCAGCTATCCGTCTGGCCAGTTCTGGCGCATCACCCACCGTTTCCGTAAACAGATTCACATAGATATAGTCATTTCCAAGACCTTCCATTTTCGTAAAACGCATAGACGCCTCCTTTCGATAACACAACTGTGCTTTCGGCATCGTATCAATAGCAAAAGCCATTATTGGACAAACCTGCACATTGTGCTGGGCCATCCTTTAATGACACAGCTGTGCTTTCGGCATCGTATCAACAGCAGATGCCATCATTGGACAAACCTGCACATTGTGCTGGGCCATCTCCTCTTAACAGCATCCGGTTTAATCCCGGATTTCATAGGCCTGTCTGTCGCTTTGATCAGCCAGCGCCGGACCATTTTTTTTAAGAACAATGCTGCAGTAATGGCATCTTCCCTTGTTAAAATGGTGGGCGCATTCCGGACAAATATCCCCGGTTATGACATTTTCCGGTAACTGCGCGGCGTTACGCCGTATTTCTTCTTGAACGAATCCTTGAAATAGTTACTGTCGGAAAACCCGCACCGCAGTGCAATGGTCGTAATGGAATCCGTAGTGGAAACCAGTTCCTGTGCGGCATGATGCAGCCTGACAAATACCAGATACTCATGCAGTCCGATTCCCGTGACCGTCCTGAATTTACGGCTCAGATAATTCGGACTGAATCCGACGGCCTTTGCAACATCCTGTGTTGAAATCAGATCCATGTAATGCTCACTGATATAACGTGCCGCCTGAAGGATCTGCTGATCCGTTGTATGGATTTCATCCGGCGGATCTGACAAGAACAGACATGTCCGGCTGCACATCAGCAACAGGCCGTGCAGATAGCATCTTCTCATCAGAACAGACCGGCTGTCATTGATTTTCTCCTCTGCCAGCATCTGCCGAAGACAACTGTTCACCTGATCCCGGTATGCAAGCGGGACCTGGAAAATGTTTGTTTCCGCGAAAAAACGTTCCGGCGCCGGCATACACTGCTGTATGTCCACGGGAACATCCTCAAGCTTGAAAAAGATACAGGTTCTTCTGCATGTGCCAAATACATACCGCGTATAATGCAGGGCCATCGGCGGTATCAGTATGAAATCGCCTGCATGAAGATCATAGATATTTTCATCTATCAGAAAGCGGCACTCACCGCTTTCAACGTAAAACAGTTCATAGCAGGTATGACAGTGATGCCCCTTCATGACAAAGTTGGGTCCACGCAGCTTTGTTTCCGCATGGACACCGTCTGTTCCAAAGACAGGAACAGCTTTTTCAGACTGCATCTTCACACCTCCCTGGCACATCAGATTCCCGTCAGTTCATGACTCAGAATCTGATGCGGGCAATCCTCACCGTGTTGTCAGAATACGGTCAACCCCATAACCGCTGATTTCTGCCTTATTCCGTCTGC
Source organism: Clostridia bacterium (assembly GCA_017469025.1). Classification (GTDB taxonomy): domain Bacteria; phylum Bacillota; class Clostridia; order Christensenellales; family Aristaeellaceae; genus Ventricola. The sequence goes on along the minus strand of JAFUHD010000015.1, from coordinate 4,107 downwards.
TTTATTTTATGTTGGAAATTCCGTATTTTGAGCGAATTATAGTTCATATTCAGCAGAAAATCAAGAAAAACTATTATACAATTTGACTGAAGACTCTGTATCCTGGAAATGCCTGAAAGCCTAAAACAGAGGAGGTTTTGACATGCTCTCCTACGCTATTATCGGTTCCGGATATCGTGCGGAGTACTTTGGCCGCATTGCCGCTGCCTATCCGGATCTGTTCCGGGCGGTTTATCTGTGCCGTTCCGGGGAAAAGGCTGCCCTTATGCAGGCGCATACCGGTATGCCGGCCGTTCTGAGCCCGGATGATTTTCCTTTCCATCCGGATTTTGCAGTCATTGCTGTAGACCGTTCCCATGTTGCCGATGTTGCCGAGGAATGGATCAGCCGCGGGTTCCCGGTTGTCACTGAAACGCCGGTCGGGGATACAACGGATAAACTCATCCGGATGTGGAACCATGCAAAGAACGGAGCCAGGATTGTTTGCTGTGAGCAGTATCACCGGTATCCCATCCTGGCTGCAGGCATTCGCGAAATTCAGGCCGGACGGATCGGCATCCCGTCATCCCTGTATATCTCTTTTCTGCATGATTATCATGCTGCCAGCATCCTCAGGCGCGCCCTCAGTATCCGCCCGGGCGAACCATACACGATGCACGGCATAAGGCAGCACCATACTGTCACGGAAACCGATTCCCGGTATGGTGCCATTCTGGACGGCAGAACCATGCAGGCAGACCGTGACATGGTCTACATATCATATGCCTCCGGAAAAGAGGCAATCTATGACTTCTGTCCGGTACAATACCGCTCTTTTATCCGTTCACGCCACATGACCGTCCGTGGAACCCGCGGCGAATGGAGTGATACACAGCTGCTGTACCTGGATGCGCAGAATCTGCCGGTCCGGCAGGTACTGACGGCAGAGCTGCCGGAAAAATACCGCTGTCTGGATTCCCAGGCGCTGCGTGACAAACGCCGGAACTGGAGTGCAGAGCTGGCACCGGATACCGTTCAGGATGAATTTGCCATTGCCTCTATCCTGCTCGATATGAACAGCTATCTGTCAGGCGGTCCATCTCCTTATCCGATTGAGGACGCCCTCGAAGATGCCTATTTCTGGATTCTGCTTCAGGAGGCTGTCGCCTCTCCATTTGCCGCAATTCAAACAACACATATGCCCTGGCATGATGCAGAAAGGATATAAAGATGGATCCGCTCAGTCACCGCAAGGCACATATGCGTCTGCATATCACCCATGCGGACGGGACCCCGGCTTCCGGCACTACGGTCCACCTCCGGCAGACCGGACATCAGTTTCTGTTTGGCTGCGGTGCATTTGATACCGTTGCCCTCATGCGCAGTTCCTCAGAAAAGGAACAAGCATTCCTTCTTGACCGGCTCGACAAATGGTGCGGTCTGTTTAATTACGGCACCCTCCCGTTCTACTGGGGACGATATGAACCGGAGGAAGGAAAGACCGCCTTCCAGGACACCATGGCTGCCGCCAGATGGCTGCGCGCACGCGGTGTTCAGGTAAAGGGGCACCCGCTCTGCTGGCACACGGTCTGTGCCCCCTGGCTTCTTTCCTATTCAAATGACGAAATCCTGCGCCGTCAGCTGGCGCGCATCCGTCGTGAAGTCTCCGGTTACGCCGGTGTGATCGATCTCTGGGACGTCATCAATGAAGTGGTCATCATGCCGGACTTTGACCGGTATGACAACGCCGTCACCAGAATCTGCCGTGAAAAGGGGCGCATTTCACTGGTTAAATCGGTCTTCGAGGAAGCTAAGACAAGCAATCCGGATGCAACCCTTCTGATCAATGACTTCAATACCAGTGAAGAATATGCCTCCCTGCTGGATGCCCTCCTCAGTGCCGGTGTCCCCATCAGCGCAATCGGCATCCAGAGCCATCAGCATCAGGGATACTGGGGACTTGAAAAACTGCATACGGTACTCGAACGTTTTTCCCGTTTCCATCTGCCCATTCACTTTACTGAAAACACACTGATTTCCGGGCGCCTCATGCCTGCCTTTATTACAGACCTCAATGACTGGCAGGTGGAAGAATGGCCGACAACCCCGGACGGCGAAGAACGGCAGGCCCGGGAAATGACAGAAATGTATGAGACACTGTTTGCACATCCGCTGGTTGAGGCCATTACAACATGGGATTTCAGTGATGGCTGCTGGCTTGGCGCCCCCTCCGGACTCGTCCGGAAAGACAACAGTCTGAAACCCGCTTATCTGGCACTGCACCATCTCATCCATGAGGTCTGGAATACCCGGGAAACCGGTGTGACAGATGAACATGGCAATTTCTCTTTCTGCGGTTTCATGGGCAGCTATGCTGCCGAATGGAACGGCGGACAGGCCGCATTCAATCTGACCAGTGATCATCAGCAGCTCACCATCTGTGAACAATAATGGAGGTATATCATGAATCAGCGAATCTTTGGAAAAACCGGACGGTCCATCAGTGAAATCGGTCTCGGAACCTGGCAGCTGGGCACTCGCTGGGGTGACCCGTTCAACCGGGAAGAAGCCATGCGCATCCTTGAAGCCGCAGACAATGCAGGCATCACCTTTATTGATACGGCAGATGTCTATAACGGCGGCAAGAGCGAAGAAACCATCGGAGAATATGTTTCGGCACATCCTGACCGTTTCTACATCACCACCAAATTCGGCCGACGTCTCAATCCGCATACAGCAGAAATGTATACGCCTGAGGCCATCGCCGGATTTATTGAAGGCAGCCTCTCCCGTATGAATCTCGAGCGCCTCGACATGGTCCTTCTTCACTGCCCGCCCACGCCGGTCTATGCGCGTGATGATATTTTCAGCGAGCTGGAGTGGCAGAAGGCAGCCGGCAAAATTGCAGACTATGGCGTCAGCATAGAAAAAGTCAACGAAGGCATTCAGGCCATGGAATACGGCATCTCCGCCATGGAGGTCATCTTCAATATGTTCCGCCTTAAACCTCTGGATGAACTCTTTCCGATGGCTGCTGCAAAAAACATCGGTATCATTGCCCGTGTTCCACTGGCCAGTGGACTGTTGACCGGCAAATTCAGCAGAGACACCGTATTCGGTCCGAAGGATCACCGGACATTTAACCGTGATGGTGCATCGTTTGACAAGGGAGAAACCTTCTCAGGTGTTCCCTATGAGCTGGGACTTGAGGCAGCAGATGCACTCAAGAACGCTTTCGGAACGGCAGATCTCGCTCCAATCGCCATTCGCTGGATTCTGATGCATCCCGAAGTCAGCGTCGTCATCCCTGGTGCCAGCCGTGCTGCCCAGGTCACTGACAACGTCAGGGCAGCACAGCTGCCGCCGCTCACGGAAGCACAGATGGACATCGTCACGTCCGTCTATAACCGTATTCTGCGCGCTGAAATTCATCCGCAGTGGTAATTCAGGACCACAGCACCAACAGATCTTTTCATATTGAGGGAGGACAGACATGCAATACCGTTCATTTGGAAAGCTTGGCATTACCGGCTCTGCATTCGGACTTGGATGTATGCGTTTTAACGGCGCCGCCTCCGGAGACAGTGTCATTGACGAAGAGAAAGCCATTTCCCTGATCCGTCATGCCATTGACGGCGGCGTCACCTATCTTGACACCGCTTATGTTTATCTTGACAGAACATCTGAAACCATTCTGGGAAAGGCGCTGAAAGACGGTTACCGGGACAAGGTAATGATTGCGACCAAGATGCCCATTGACTATGTACACAGCCGTGAAGACATGGAAGCGCTGTTCAACGAGGAACTTCGAAAGCTTCAAACCGACCACATAGATTTCTACCTCATGCACGGTATCCGCAAGGAACGCTGGGAACAGTTCAAGGCAATCGGTGCCCCGGAATTTTTCGAACTGTCCAAACTTGTTCGCTATGTAAAACAGCATCACATTATAAAGCACTTGTGTTTCTACCTAACTAGAGAAATTAGGGGGGGTGGTTTCTATATAAACCCGATGCGGAATTAACCTCCCCAATACATTTGATTATTCAGTCTTGAATAACACTGCATATGATTAGGCTGTCCTGCTATGCTTGTTAAACTTCTCCAGCATTTTCGTTCTGTTCAGCT
>JAFUHD010000098.1 GCA_017469025.1 Clostridia bacterium | reverse complement strand
TTATGTTTTTCTATATATGCAAAATAAAAAACCTGAACACTGTTCCTGCCAGAATCCCGTGTCCAGGTGTCTTTTCAGACGCATATATTATGAGGGAATTCATCTTTTCTGTCAAGCCTTGGACGGATATTCGTTAGATCCTGTTCTCTTTCAATTAGCACCCTTCTAAACTTCCTCCTTCATAGACTGCGTTCGAAATCCACCTGGTCGCCAGACTGCCACGGCCGTGTCAGGATTACGCAATCGAAGGAGGATTTTTCTCCAAAAACAGAGGGAGACTGGATGTTTTAAAGAGAAGCACAAGGAGCTCTTCTGTGCTGATCCTGTTTTTATCCATAACATGCATTCCTTTGACTGATTCAAAGCCATCGTCGGCGGTTACACATCCCAGATGACCGGGGCTGACACATACAAAGTAACATAAAACAGGAACTTCCGAAAGTGCTTATTTGTGCAACATTCCAAAAACATACATGCTGCATTTCGGTCCGGTGTCGTTCATCCCGACGCGTAACGGAGGCATGGCGTACGGCTTTCGCTCCAGGCCAGCAGCGGAACAGAGGCTGTGGCGAGCAGAGAAATACCAGCGGATGGGAAGCCCGATTCCGGGAAGAGAGCTTCGACACAGCTTTTCTCCAGCACACCTTCCGCTTCACGATGCCAGGAGCTAAGATATGACGACCGCAACGGTACAGAACTGCATGACGAAAAACAGGCGACCCGGCACGGATGCCACCAATCCCGTTCGGATTGCCAACGGGAGAGCGGTGCCCTGCGAGTACGGCTTCTATCCGCCGGAAGAAACCGAGACAAACGAATTCGTAAGGCTGTAAAAAACAACCTGCCTCATTGCTGTCATGCTTACCAAGTGACCCCGACAAGTCTGGCAGTGATTGGCCGGGTGTTTTTGTGCTCTTCTTTACAGGAAAGAATCTGTTTATGTTCTTCACAAAAGTGATTCCAAAGCCACAAAAGCCGCTGGTATGGTCTGCATAATCATACCAGCGGCTTTTGTGGCTACAGGTTGTAAGCAACTGTTTCCATAATAATCTCTTCTGCCCGGCTGCAGATTCTGCCCAGCCTTGAAATGCTCCGTAATACCTGTCCGACTGTCTGTGCAGCACTGCTGCTGCTCTTTTGTTTGCATCAACAGGCTTCCTGAGCAAAGGCCCATTCAGAATGCGGCTCTGGTACAGGCTCGGATGCTTTGCCTCGAGACCGTCCATTTGGATCCATTCCTGTTTTTCAATGGGCGCTGAACAGCTTCTTCAGGCATACGGTCCGGAGAACATTTTCCATCTTTGCTCAAAGTACAGGTCCCGCCAAGCTCTTCAAACAGAGAGTTCATTGTGTTCCCTTCCATAATTCAGTATTGACCAGTCAGGCATGCGGATGCCTGATCAGTGTTTCCGGCTAATGCTGTTTTATGAAGGCTCCCTTTATTGTTCATCAGGGATTCAAACACATAAGGGTCTGTGATTACTTTTTTAAAATCTCGATCAGCGTTTCTGCCATTTTGTCTTTGGCACAGACAGTATCGTGACGCACAGGAAGTCCCGGCAGATTCTTGATCACATCCGGTTCTTTTGTTCCAGTCAGTGCTGACAGTTTGACACAGCACTCAAAGTCATCCATTGACTCAACCTCAAGACCGCCAATGCCCGAAAGAACTGCCGGTCCGAATTTATACGGGCTGGCCGTCGAAACAATCACATTTTTCCTGGTATCTCCTGTGCGGTCCACATATTCCCGAAGCACAGCAGATGCAACTGCCGTATGCGTATCCATCAGGTAATGCTGATCATGCCAGCGCTTCCAGATTTCCGCTTTCAGAGCAACCTCATCGGCGTATCCGCACGCATAAACAGCCTGCAGACGGTTAAGCATCAGCTCGTCAATCTCATAGCGCCGCTCTGTTGCCAGCTTATGCATCAGGTCTGCCGTACGCCCCGGATCATTGCCTGCCAGCGTAAAGATGAGACGTTCCAGATTAGAGGAAATCAGAATGTCCATCGACGGTGCTACTGTCTTATAAAACGGGCGGTCCGAAATATCATATACACCGGTCTGGATGAAATCCGTCAGAACATTGTTGGTATTGCTTGCGCAGATCAGGCGTCCGACAGGAAGTCCGGCACGACGGGCATAATCTGCGGCCAGAATATCGCCAAAGTTTCCGGTCGGCACACAGAAGTTAACCTCTTCGCCTGGCTGAATCTGCTCTGTCCGAATAAGATCCGCATAGGCAGAGAAGTAATAGACAATCTGCGGAACAAGACGGCCGAAATTGATTGAATTTGCAGAGGAAAGCACACGTCCCTGATCATTCATCGTTTCAGCAAATGACTGGCTTCCAAATATCTTTTTTACGCCGCTCTGGGCATCGTCAAAGTTTCCGTCCACAGCAATAACATGCGTATTCCGCCCGCCAGTGGTAACCATCTGCAGACGCTGTGCACGGCTGACGCCGTCTTTCGGATAAAAAACTGCGCACCGTGTTCCGGGCACATCCAGGAATCCTTCAAGCGCTGCCTTACCGGTATCACCGCTGGTGGCAACAAGGATAAAAATCTCACGGTTTTCACCGTTTTTCCTTGCACTGAGTGTCAGCAGATACGGCAGCAGCTGCAGCGCCATATCCTTGAATGCAAGGGTAGGTCCATGCCACAGTTCAAGTGAGAAAGTCGCATCATCCAGTTTTACCAGTGGTGCTATGCGCGCATCATCAAAACCGGTTCCATATGCCCCGTGAATGGCCTCTTTCAGTTCATCCTCCGTAAAATCAGGAAGAAATTTCGATAATATCTGAAGCGCTCTGGCCTCATACGGCAGTTCTGCAAGCGCTGTTATGGTTTCCAGTGTAAACTCGGGAAATGTTTCAGGCACATACAGTCCGCCGTCCGGCGCCAGTCCCCGCAGAATTGCCAGAGACGGATTAACGCTTTCATTGCCTCTTGTGGATCTCATATCTGTTCCCCCATTGTGCAGCTTTTGTCACAGGTGTACACAGCTGCAGGATTTGCCGGCAGAAAAGCCATTATTACCGGCTGTTTTCTGCGAATGCGTGCAGATTATACACGTCTCTCTGTAGCAAAGTCAATCTTTCCCGGGACTGAACTGCTTCCAATTCGTCCGGATGGTTCCTTCGTAAATATCAAAAAGCCTCTCCGGATGGAGAGGCCTCGTAACATATCCGTCTCAGGACCGATCAGATCTGGTACCTGCGGATGCACTCCGGAACATTCGCCGGATCATCGCTGTAGCTGATGACCAGATCGCAGCCGGCATGTGCAGTCAGCTTTTCGAGCTTCGAGAAGAAATCAAGAAGTCCCTGCTCGTCCGCCTGGAGAAGCTTGAGGAAGCTGTCGATGAACAGTACGTCAATATCATAATTGCCAGCCAGAATACCCGCGATAAAGCCATAGAACGGCTCAACACCTTTAACCGCATACTCGCTTGCATCAATAAAGCGGACCTGCGGCTTCAGATTCAGGGTGTAATCCTTGCTGATATCCACAAAAAGAACATGTCCCTTTGCATCCTTGATGGCATCATTAGCCATATCCAAAATGCGTTTGGTCTTGCCGGAGCCTTTCTTTCCAAAGATGATTTGGATCACGGTCAATACCTTCCTTTCATATTTCGATAAATACATTATATCCGAATTTTGACCACCTGACTAGACCCCGTATCATTTTTCTCATCTAAAAAATTCATCAGTTTCTACTCTAAAAATCCCCTTTTTTCTGTTTAACACCTTGTTTTTTTTAGACTTACATGATATAAGTAACCTGACTTTGTAAGTTATTGTCAAAGTGTAGTGTAATGAGCATACGTTATTATTAAGATAAGAAGGGTTTTACATCATGAAAAGGTCTGCAATTCTGCTGTTTTCTTTTCTGCTGATTGTTCTTGCAGGTTTTGCCTTTGCCCAGCCGGCGCCCTGCTACTGGCAGCTGACTGCAATTGAGACAAGCAGCACGCAAAAGCCTTTCAACGGTGATGCCGCCGGAGCAGTCAGTATTGAACCCGTTCAGGAAACAGATCCCATCCAGATGATGAGCATTGTTTCCGGATCACAGTCTGTCCGTATTGAACTGCATACAACACGGAACATGAGCTCTCTGTCTGCATCTGAGCCGAGACATGCCAGCAGTGAATATACCCTGTCGGGTATTCCTGTCATAGTCCCCGGAAATGCAAACGCCCAGCTTACTGTTACCTCCAATACCAATACGGACAAGTATTCCTTCTACCTGTATGCAAACCTGTCATCCGGCGGGAAGCAGCTTATTCGTCTCCGGAACAGCGGTTCCTGGGTGGTCCGTACGGCTTTCCCCGCTCAGGCAGAGCCAGGCGATACCTATCGGCTTACTCTCAACGCGCATGAAGGAAACGACCTGATTACACAAAAGCTTTCCTATATTTATACGGCCGTCCCCGGATATACCCTGATCGATCCGGCTGGCAATACCATTCTCTATGATGGCAACGGAAATGAAACTGACCGGCTCTCCAAAACACTCAAAGACAATTTGCCTAATCTTGTCTCCGAGGTAAACGGCACAGATGGCGTCATTTTTTCATCTGAGCAGCAGGATGACGGCAGTGTGCTTGCAAGATTCGCACCTGACAACGGACTCAGCACAGATGAGATCATCCGCATTCTGAGAGCACTTCAGGAAAATACGGAGCGGACAGAATCGGCGCTCTCCGCAGATAACCCGGATTCGTCAGTTGAAAATACAGAAGATACAGTATCTTCTGAACCCGAAAAAGCAAAAACGGAAAGCAGCACCTCAGATCCAGGCCGGACAACACCGGCCGGATCCGATATTGCTGTCCTGAATAATCAAACAGACGGTATCCCTGTCTCCGGACAGAGCGATTCCGCTTTTTTAAATCACCGTAATTCTGATAAAACAGATGACGGTACAGCCTCAGCCGCCGCGCTGCCCAGTGCAGAAACGGATGCCACACGTCTCAGCAGTTCTGAGGTAACCATTCTTGCAGAGGCAGAAACGGAACTGCCTCACAGCAGCATTCAAAGCGGTTCCGGTCTTCCGGAAAGCGGTGACGAAACGGACAGTACCCCTGATATAGAGAGCATTCAACTGAATATTCCGCCGGTTCGCACCGGGGCTGCCTCTTCCATCGAAGAAGCACTGACTGAAACTGCAGATCCTGCAGAAAACAGCCAGATACACAATGCGCCGCTCACCGGGTTTAATGAATCCGCTGAATCGGCCGAATCTCTTCCGCCTTCACCTGAAACTTCGCTGGCTCCCTCCGATATTACTATACTGACTAAAGCAGAAACCGCTTCAATCTCAGAAAAAAACCAGGGCAGTGCAGCAAATACGGATGTGCCCGTCATAAAGGAGGATACCCTCACCGAAAGCCTCGCCTCATTTGCAGGTCTTCAGACAGACGATGTCCTGCAGCTTTCCCAGGTGTCCGAAGCCGTTTCCGATACGCCCGGAGAATCCGCCACAACCGGCAATTCCAAACATGCCGAAATGGTCACTGGCACAAAAGACGGAAACATTCCGGGTTCATCCGCCGCATTTTCTTCTGTTTCTAAAGTCCCCGTATCTCCTTCAAATGGTCCGGACAGTCTTTCCAGGACCACTGACAATACCATTGAAAGCAATACAGGTGTTTCTATGAATACATCCACTCAAAGCTCATCCATCCTGCCGGCAGAAGCCGCACTTCAGATGCCGGAGCTGTCCTCCGACAGTTCCGCTGCTACTCTCTGGCTCTCCAGAGAATCCGAACTTTCAGATGATATTCTGGCGTATCTGATTGAAGCAGCCAGCGGCAGAAAAGTTGATTCAGCCCTGTTGAGCGAAGCCATCGAATCCGGAAAAATCACCATCATCTCCGATCCCACCCCCGCTCCCTCTGCGCTTTCTCTGTCAGATGCGATAAAACTTGCCGCCTCCGGCACAGCTGTGCCTTCTCAGACAGTAGAACCCAAAGCTGTTCTTCCCGTCTCGGAAACAGCCCCCTCTGTTCAGGCTGCCGCCATTTTCAATCAGGACCATGTTGATGCCATAGCACTCGGTGCTGGCTCCACTGCCAGCAGCTCCGATCTTGCGCATATTCTCTCTCTGCTGTCAAAAGCCCAGGCAAATCAGCGGTCCTACAACACTATCTTTGGAGAACGTGCATCTGAAAAACAGGGCCTGACTGAATCGCCGGATGGCACTTTGTCGTTCACTCCCTCCGATGCTGCAGCAGCTTCTGTCTCTGTTTCAGCACTGGATTCAAGCAACAGCATTCTTGAAATAACCCAGGGTGATGCCAGCTCGCTCATGCGTGGACTCGAAGGTCTTGTCGTGGAACTTCAGGCGACACCAACTCCGACTCCGACGCCAACACCGACGCCGACTCCAACTCCGACACCGACTCCAACTCCAACGCCGACTCCAACACCGACTCCAACTCCGACGCCGACACCGACGCCGACGCCGACTCCAACGCCGACTCCAACACCGACTCCAACGCCGACACCGACACCGACAACGACACCGACGCCCACACCCACTCCTACACCGACGCCGACACCGGC
>JAFUHD010000014.1 GCA_017469025.1 Clostridia bacterium | reverse complement strand
TTGAAAAGCTAAATTTAGCAAGATTTCCATTTTCTCAAGGGGATCAGATGGCGGATTCATGACAAACGAAAACAGGTTCAAGTAGTTCTGCAGATCGTTTCGATCAAAGCTTGAGTGAGCATTTAAAAAGTCCTTTAATCTTGCATGGACATTGTTTACTCTAAATAGGGGGTTCTTACTGTCTGCAATTCCTTTTAAATCCTTTGAATTGTACGATTCACTCTTCAAATTAAGCTCTTTAATCAGTCTTTTATGGGCTTGTTCTTCATCATGTACCAATAGAGAGCCAGGCTTTATGTGATCTTTAAAGGCCTCCAAAGTGCCTTTTTGTGTTGGTTTTCCCTCGCCCTCATAAATGCATAGGATGTTTCTAGCATCACAGAGAACACCAATGCACATCTTGTTTTTGGATAGGCCTCTTGGTTTTGTTCCATCTTTATTGAGCTCAATGTCTGCTGCTCTTAGAGAATAGAACGTCTCATCTAGCCATGATCTTCCTTCTATAGTTATTGTAGAGGGGTATTCCTCAAGAACCAAGAATAGCTTTTGAAGCCAGTAGCGGGATGTTTCAAAGGCGTTTCGATTGTTACAAGAGCCGGCATTTACGCTTACATACCTAATGATGTTTAAAGTGTACCCGATCCAATCCTTAATAGGTATCTTATGTTCGTCAAATATGGTTCCTGTTGTGGGAATGAAGCGTCGTCCACATTTGTTGCAACTATATCGCTGTATATTGTTGCTGTTAGTTCCCCTCTTAATTATCGATTCTTCTCCACAATAGGGACACACGCTCGGGGTAAAAGAGTTAATAAAAGCAGCCTCATTTGTCGTAGCGAGGAGTTGATGCTTTGATTCGTAGTCGTCTCGATAATTATCTGAGATAAAACGTTGAGTAGGTGTCAGCTCTGCACCACCCCATGGATCGGCTTTTCTCGAAGCTGATTTGCGCCATTTTGCCATAAGTAAACCTCCTTAAAAGGAAAAGGTCATTATAGCATGAAAAAGTCCCAAGTGCACGGAAGGATTTTTATCAAAATATACGAGTGCCTACATCATTCTTTATCTTTTTCATACTGCCGTCTGCCCCGGATATGACAGGTATTTCATCCACCGTTCATACTGTTCTTCAGCATTTCTCAATCAGCTGCAGAGACGATTTCAGATGATTTCCGGATATGGAAAAGCACGAATTCGAGCCGAAAAACATGAAACCCTCATCCACTGAAAAAGGACCGGTTTCCCGGCCCTTTTGAGTGATGCCTTTCCGAACTGCAGTCAGATACAGCAGCCGCAGAGAGATGATCAGTCTTTCCTGATCTTTTTGACATATTCGCCGGCATACTTGGAGATGTTCTTGTTGGCCATCGCCTTAAGATCTGCCATCGGAATCTTGCTGAACTTTGGAATATTGTTTTTCTCCATGGCTTTCAGTTCTTCAGCAGACCCGAACTGACTGGTGAGTTTTGCCAAAGCCTCCTTCGACGAATACTTGAGGAAAAGATCCGCCGTCTTTTTGCCGGCTGCCTTCTCAAGATACGCATAAATATCATTCTTTGTCAGTTTCTTAATGTCCCCACCGCCGGCCACAAAGGACTTGTAGTCCGAAATGAAACGCTGAACCATCTTCATCCACTTCTGGTCCTCGCTCCACTTCAGAAAGCCGGAAGCCGCTTCATGACCATAGTTCTTCTCAAGGAAATTGCCAATAGACTCACGTGAAAGCGTGCTCATACTTTTCTTAGCTCCTTTCCAAAGTAAAAAAGTGTATCGTTATTGGATTCCATTCCAAATAACTTCAATCATTATCCGCTCTGCAGGCAGGAATTCGCAGGCGGTTTTTAAAGCAGGCCATCCTTTATTGACATAGTCGTGCTTTCGGCACCGTATCAATCGCAGCTGCCATTGTTTGACATTCCAGCACGAAGTGCTGGGCCATCCTTTATTGACATAGTCGTGCTTTCGGCACCGTATCAATCGCAGCTGCCATTGTTTGACATTCCAGCACGAAGTGCTGGCAAGTCTCCATTCCATCTGGAATGGCGACAGCCTGTCATGCCTTTTCAAGCCGCTCGATCAGGATTTCTGGCAGATCTGCCTGTCCGTCTGCTCCATCGGATGGAAACATGCACAGGCAGTCAAACTGCAGAAAGGCATCTACCGGCCGGCTGAACCGCAACAGGTATACCTCATCCTCAAAAATCATTTGGATCGCGCGTACTGTCCGGAGTTCATCCTTCCGGCTGCCCAGCAGAACATAGGGAATCTCCGGCGATGCGAAGTCCAGGTCCCGTCCGGTATCCAGCAGGATCTCCCCAGTTTCCGGTTCATCCGGTCCAAATATGCACCTCATTCCGGGCTTTCTGATATGAATAAGAAACATTGGATGCGGTGCTGCAGCAGAGTACCTGGTTTCAATCCGGATCAGGCGGTCATTCTCCTCTGTATACGTCCGCAGCATCTCTGTTCCATGCTCTGAAAGGCGGGCTGTAATGCACCCGTTTTCCCTGCAGACAGTTTCCATGGCTGGAAACCGTTCCGGCTGCAGCATACCGACCCGGTAAGGCATGTCTGCAAAAGGCCAGGCAACGGAGAACCTGTCTCCTACGCTGAACAGCCCCGTATCCGGATCAAACACACTGTTTTCAAGGTTTATGCATGCCCGTTTTGGCTGCTGGGCACGCTGCATGGTTACCGGGTCAAACCAGAAACTGTCCCCTATCCCCTCAATTCGGATATATACTTTTCGGGTTCCCTCCGGCAGATGCCTGCTCCAGTTTTCCGTAATATTCTCTGTCAGAAGAATACCGCTTTCCCCATAAAACACCGCCGTTGCACGTCCCGCAGGTCCCATAAACCGGAAAAATGCAGTATCCAGTGAATCTTCAAGACCGAAAGCCCAGTGGTCCTGAACGGCTATGCTTGTGGTCAGTCCGCTCGGAATGTGACAGGTCAGACAGGCCTTGCCATAGGGCAGCTGAAACGTGTTTTCCACAAAGAGCCCGTTTCGAACCGGATCAGGCACAACGGCACGTTTTTTGTCCGCTCTGCACAGCATGCTCATCATGGGTGTGCTGAGGATTTCAGAGGATGGATCAAACAGGCGGGTGAAGCCGGGCATGAAGTTGTAGAAGATGTAGATATGCGGTTCACAGGGAACCGTTCCGTTGAGCATCACAGAGCCCAGATATCGCTGAATCAGCAGAGACTGACGCCGGTAATCATCCACCTCTGAAACCAGGGTTGTAATTTCAGGATAATGCTTCCTGATTTCCAGCAGCATCAGACGGTACATCTCCGGCATGGAATAGAGCTGCAGCCTGTAATCACGGTCAACCAGAAGACCGCCCATCACCACCTGATGCGGCTGACAGACAATTCTGTCTCCGGTAGGATAAACCGCAAGATAGGAAACAATCCGCCCTTCCCCTGTTTCCCCGACAATACCGAAAAGACCGCCCCTGGCCCGCCAGGCATAGCGGAAATCATCCGCATCTGCCGTCCGTTTTCCAAGATAGAACCGGTTTCTGCAGAACAATTCCATAATGGACTCCGCATCCCTGTCCTCATACAGGCGATACTGGATACCTGCCATACCATTCTCCTGTCATAAACAATTCACTTCGCCATAATGCCTGCATCTGCGGAAAAGTGCCTTTTCTTTTTTTTGCCAGACAGCCACCTGGTGCAAATCCTTTATAGATGCTGTCATGGCTTTGGACACCGGATCTTTTACAGCAAGAACCGTACATGTTTATTCCTGATTCAGATGAAGCAAAGACCGCTCGGCCATCCCGTGCATCCCTTAAGCCAGCTGCTCATTGGCATTCTTAAGCGGAAACCTTACGGTTTGTCTGCTCCCGTTCAGAAATAAAGCAAACATTTCTGATTTTCATGTGCACCCCGGACCCATTTACAGCCGGATGGTTGCGCACTGGCCGTTCTGTATGGCCCACAGCATACGGTTTACAATTGCCTGTGTGCCATGAAAACCAGCTTTACTGCCGTGAATGGAATGTGACTGACCGCTTCTGACATACCGGTCAAGTTCAATCAGACGCTCACTGCTGACCTCAATGCGTATATGACACGGAAGGAAACTCTGCGGATCTGTAACAATTTCCAGTTTTTCCACCGTCAGCCGGATCTGGGCTTTAAAATCCAAATCGGTAACATCAAATTCCGCAACACCCGGCTCTTTTGTAAACCTGTCACGATTCATCAGTGCACCCATGCAGTGAATCACATCTGTCAGTTTCCGCAGCTTGTATTCTTCGTCTGTCATGCCTTCCCTGGGTACTGTCCAGTGATGGTTTGCCAGTATATGATATTCTGTCCGGTTATAGAAACGGTGTCTCAGCTGCTCTTTTGTCGTATCTGCAATCTGCCCCGAATAGGCATACTCCTTGCCTGCCCGTCGGACAACCGTCAGATACTGGTTTGCCCGACGGACGACATCCGAATGGTGAATACGGAAAAGCGCGCCTTCACAGCAGATAATGGTCTCCAGACGACCCTTGTGCATGATTTCAAAGTGTTTTTCAAGTGCCTCTACGTTGTTCACATACGAATAGAACCCGCACGATGCAATCAGCACATGCTTCTTTACACCCTTGTTGTAACGGCAGATATGTTCATCTCCGCCATCATCCCGTTCTTCCATTGTACCGAGATGCAGCGGCAGAAGGCGGTCAAGAAAATTCTTCATAAGGGCGGACATTCCGAAAGTATGGACCGGCGTGCTCCAGATGACGATATCCGCTGCCTGAAACTTCGGGCGCAGTTCATCCATGTCATCATGCTGGATGCACACGCCCTCCTCATTATTCCAGCAATGGAAACATCCCCTGCAGAATCCGATGTTCCGGTCAATCAGATTCACGACTTCCACATCATCTTCCCGGATCATGGACATACCCTTGAGAAACGCATTTGTGATATGGTACGTGTTTCCTGCCTCACCTCTCGGACTGCCGTTGATAACCAGTACTTTCATGAATCTCCTCCAATTTTTGTCATTCTGACAAAACGTACGCTTTCAGCAGGACCAAGTACGCACACAAGACGCCCTGAGAGTTCTGTCTCGAAAAACACCGCATCCGGCGCTGCCTGCTGTCTCAGCATTTCAGCATCCCAGCCGGCATTCCCCGGACGGCTGCCCAGCCATTTCACCAGACATTCCCGCCTGCAGAACAGACGCGTCATGATTCTGTCCGGTTCCGGTGAGGCCGATATGGTTTCATACTCCCCTGCTGAAAAGAATCCCCGTACAGCCTGTCCCGGAAAGCGGCGGATTCCCTGCAGATCACAAACTGCTTTATGAGGCTCAGCCAGCGCCAGCGCCATGCCGTCACTGCGCGAGATACTGACATGCAGTGAACTATCCGCAAAATACGGTTTCCCGGCCGGATCATGGCAGAGCGTGACCTGACCGGGTTCAATGCCTGCATACTCTGCAGCAAGCACTCTGGCAAGATATCGCCCGAGGGCAATCTCAAGTCCCCGGCCGGGGCGCCGGCAGGCCAGCGCACGGGAGCGTGTTTCCGGGTCCGAAACTGTCAACAGATCATGCGCATTCATATCCCGGACTTCAGCATATAGCAGCGTCATGCGCTTTCGCCTTTTCGGATGGCAAGCGAACCGCGTGCCAGGACAGTCTGGTCCCGCAGGATTTCAAAACGGTATCCATCTGCACCGCTCGGACGAGTAATGATCCGGATCTCATCCCCTGCCATGGCGCTCTTCAAATACTTGCAGTCAAATGAGATGATTTCCGGTTCTTTCTCCGCTGAGGATGTATCCAGCAGGGCACGCAGCCCCATTTCCGCCCAAACAGCATAACAGCTGTGATGTGCGATCCCGTATGGATCCGTTTCCGTAAGGCGCACATGCTCGACAAGAAGAGACTCCGTCTTATCTGAAGACATGCAGCCTCACGGCTCCTTTCCAATGACAAGGCATGCGCAGGTCCCGCCAAAGCTGGTCGCCGCAACCAGCGCCGTACTGATTTCTGCCTCGCGGTTTTCTCCCTGATGCAGATAAGCTGCAAGGTCCGGTGCAACCTCATACGCACCGTCCGGCAGATCTGCAATGTGCCCTTCGGCAAAGCTGTACAGTGCTGAGAGAATGCCATAGCCGCCGGCAGACCCGACCGGTGTTCCAAGCAGTGCCTGCGGTACAGTCACCTTGGTTCCCAGACCAGCCAGCTCCGCCATAATACGGGTCTCTGCGCGGTCAAATGCAGGAACACCATTGATAGCCGAAACATACAGATCCGGATTTTTCAGGTCCGCTTCGCTCAGCGCCTGATGCGCAGCCGCAGCCAGTGCGGCACCATCTGCATTAAAGCCGGCTACCGGACTGTCATCCGAAACCATTGCAAAACCGCGGATCGTGCCATAGATGTGCGCACCGCGTGCCTTCGCATCTCCCCTGCGCTCAAGGAGCAGTGAGACAGAACCCGGTGCTATGATAAGGCCGTCCGCATCCTTTGCACCTGCCGGCAGACCGCTGACGGAGGCATAGCCAAGCTTGTCAAAGCCCATCTGCAGCGCCTCGCAGATTTCATCCGCACACACTGCAACCATGGCATCCGCCTGATGATGCCTCAGCACCCGGACTGCATAGTCAACACCCGCCAGACCGGAGACCTGCCCGAGCGAAAGCGCGGTAATCGGACCTTTCAGCTGACAGGCAATGCTGAAATTGCCCGGCGCAGCGTTGACAACACTGTTTGAAAATGCCGTCGGATCCACTGCGCGGATTCCGCGTGTCAGAATGGAACGGTTGATGCTCTCAATGGTCTCAAGCGGACCTGTACCTGTCGAGTATATGACACCGGTCCGGTTCATGTTTGACCGCGTGATATTCCATCTGGCATCTGTCAATGCCTGCTTGCCGGAGGCCATGGTCAGCCGCGTTACCTCATTGATCCGCCGCAGCATGGGCGCCGGTATGTACCGTTTCCAGTTTACCTCCGGCATCACGGCAGCAAACCTGCCTGCATACGACGTATTTTCATAGGCACTGTCCACCGTGCGATGCCGGCTGCGAAATGTTTCAAACAGCTGCGCAATATCCGCGCCGCCTGTTCCGGCACATCCAATACCCGTAATGACGATTTCCTCATCCGGATCATACGGCTTGCCGGCGCGGTTGTCCTCGCGCCCTACCACCAGGCTGCAGTTATTGCCGCCAAATGCGAAGGAATTTGAGAGGATTTTCTCCATCCGGCAGGACTGCGGCTGATTTGGAACATAATTAATGCCATTGTCAGGTCCGCTTTCAAAGCGGATCGTCGGCGGTGCCATATCCGCCTCCAGGGCGAGCAGGGAAATGGCACATTCCACTGCGCCGGCAGCGCCGAGGCAGTGCCCGGTGGCCCCCTTCGTACTGCTGAGCGGAATATTTCTGTCTCCAAATACCTCACGGAACGCCAGCGACTCATTGACATCATTGGCACCGGTTCCGGTACCATGACCATTTACATAGCTGATGCCATCCGGCGTCAGTCCGGCATCCTCAAGCGCTGACTGAATGGAGCGCACCGCGCCAACGCCGCCGCGCGCCGGTGCCGTCTGGTGATACGCATCGGCTGAAAGGCCGCACGCAAAAACCTCCGCCAGTATTCTGGCACCGCGTTTTTTCGCGTGTTCATATTCTTCTAGGACAAAAAATGCCGCACCTTCTCCAAGATTGATTCCGCTGCTCCGGCTGTACGGTGCAAACGGTTCCGGATCTATGGCCTTAAGTCCCGTAAAG
>JAFUHD010000097.1 GCA_017469025.1 Clostridia bacterium | reverse complement strand
TATCAGGAGATAATTATAGAAAGGCAGTATTCCTTATTCTACATAGACAGATGGTATAGGGGTAGTCAAACGAACGAACAAACTGTGGTAAAACGGAAAAAGGTAGACATCTGGGATAAAAGATAAAAATCCTCGTGAAAATAGAAGTTAAAATTCCTTGAAAAATAGAGATGAACAGGATTTTGACCTAACCAATTAAAAAACGTTATAGTAAAAGGCCTAATCGAGGATGTAGCTACAAATCTACCCGGGAAATCAAGATTATTGGGCAAACTAGCACAAAGCGCTCTGTCACCTCCTTTCATTTCGCAACATATGCACGGAAAAAGGGCTGCCGCACATGGCAGCAGCCCCGGTGTTTATTCAACTACAGCGCCCTTGTTTGCAGAAGAGACCAGCTTGGCATAGCGTGCCAGATAGCCCTTCGTGACATTCGGCGGCGGGCACACCCACTTGGCCTTGCGGGCCTCAAGCGTTGCGTCATCCACCTTCAGTTCAAGACGCCCCTCAGGAATATTGATGGAGATGATATCCCCTTCCTCTACCAGACCGATGAGGCCGCCGCTGGCTGCCTCAGGCGATACATGGCCGATGGCCGCGCCGCGCGTCGCACCGGAGAACCGGCCGTCCGTGATCAGGGCGACTTCCTTGTCGAGGCCCATGCCGCAGATGGCAGAGGTCGGCGAAAGCATCTCGCGCATGCCAGGACCGCCCTTCGGACCCTCATAGCGGATGACAACCACATCGCCCGGACGGATCTGACTCTCATAGATGGCCTTGATCGCCGCATCCTCGCTGTCAAAGACGCGTGCCGGGCCTTCATGGACCAGCATCTCCGCCGCAACTGCGCTGCGCTTGACGACGGCGCCGTCTCTGGCAATATTGCCGCGCAGGATCATGAGGCCGCCTGTCGGAGAATACGGATCGTCAAAGGGACGAATGACCTCATGATTGTAGTTCTTTGCATGGGCAATCTCCTCACCCAGCGTCTCGCCTGAAACGGTCAGGGCATCCTCAAAGAGGAGGCCGCGTCCGCGAAGCTCGCTTAAAACGCCCATTACGCCGCCAGCCAGATTCAAATCGATGACATGGTGTTTGCCGGCCGGGGCCAGATGGCACAGGTTCGGCACTTTTGCGCTGGTCTCATTGACCCAGTTGAGATCGAAGTCAATGCCTGCCTCGTGGGCAATCGCCGGCAGATGCAGCACCGTATTGGTTGAGCAGCCGAGCGCCATGTCAAGACAGAGTGCATTGCGGAATGCTTGTTCCGTCATGATCTTGTCCGGTGTCAGTCCTTCCTCAACCAGCTGCACAACACGCATGCCTGTACGCTTGGCCAGACGGATACGTGCACCGTCAACAGCAGAAATGGTGCCGTTTCCCGGCAGTGCCATACCGATGACCTCGGTGATACAGTTCATTGAATTGGCAGTAAACATGCCGGAGCAGGAACCGCAGCCCGGGCATGCACTGGACTCAACATCATTGAGTCCGGCATCATCGATCTTGCCGGCCTTGTAGGCGCCAACAGCCTCAAAGACCGAGTTGAGATCCAGATCACCCTCCGCACCGGGCATTTTGCCAGGAAGCATTGGACCGCCGGAGATAACCATAGCCGGCAGGTTGAGACGCCGCGCTGCCATGAGCATGCCGGGAACGATTTTATCACAGTTGGGAATGAATACCATGCCGTCAAAGCCATGGGCAATTGCCATGGACTCACAGCTGTCGGCAATCAGTTCACGGGAGGCCAGTGAGTATTTCATACCCACATGACCCATGGCAATGCCGTCGCATACGCCGATCGCCGGGAATTCGACCGGCACACCGCCGGCCATACGAATGCCGTCCTTAACCGCCTGCGCAATGTTCTTCAGGTGATTGTGGCCCGGCACACACTCGGACTGTGCGGAAACAACACCGATCAGAGGACGGGTGAGTTCCTCATCCGTCAGTCCCAGCGCCTTCCAGAGGGAACGGTGAGGGGCTTTCTCGGGACCGGTCTTGACACGATCACTGATTCTTTCCATTACAGTTCAACCTTTCCGGACCAGGTCATCTTGCTGCGCAGGTCCTTACCAACTTCCTCAAGCTGGCTGCCGGCTTCGATGCGGCGGCGGGCCAGGAAGTGCGGGCAGCCGGCCTGATTCTCAAGCAGCCAGTTGCGGGCAAATGTGCCGTCCTGAATCTCGGTCAGAACCTTCTTCATTTCCTTCTTGGTTTCCTCGGTAATGAGGCGCTTGCCAACCTCATAATCGCCAAATTCAGCGGTATTTGAGATAGAATAACGCATGCCGGCGAAGCCATGGGCAAAGATGAGGTCAACGATGAGCTTCATCTCATGGATGCACTCAAAATAGGCATTCTCCGGCTGATAGCCTGCCTCTACCAGCGTGTCAAAGCCAGCCTTCATCAGGGCAGTCACGCCGCCGCAGAGGACGCACTGCTCACCGAACAGGTCGGTCTCGGTCTCCTCGCGGAATGTCGTCTTGAGGATGCCTGCACGGGCGCCGCCGATACCGGCTGCATATGCGAGTGCGATATCCTGAGCCTTGCCGGATGCATCCTGATACACAGCGATGAGGTCCGGAACGCCCTTGCCCTCGAGATACTGGCTGCGGACGGTGTGGCCCGGACCCTTGGGGGCAATCATGATAACGTCAACATCCTTGGGCGGACGGATGCAGCCAAAGTGAATATTGAAACCATGTGCGAAAGCCAGAACCATGCCCGGACGCAGATAAGGCGCAATATCCTTCTCATACATGGCAGCCTGCTTTTCGTCGTTGATCAGGATCATGATCAGGTCTGCAACCTTGGCAGCCTCAGCAGTGGTCATGACGGTCAGACCGGCATCCTCTGCCTTTTTCCAGCTCTTGGATCCCTCATACAGCGCAACGATGACGTCACAGCCGGAATCCTTCAGGTTGAGCGCATGCGCATGTCCCTGAGAACCGTAGCCGACAATCGCGATTTTCTTTCCCTCAAGGAATGAAAGCGAGCAATCCTGCTCATAGAACATCTGAGCCATAATACATTTCCTCCCGTTTCAGATAAGTTGGTCTGGCGTATAAGCGCCAGGATGACAATAGTGGGCAATATACGCCAGATCACCAGGTTCCAATGCCCATATACAAGTATTCCCCGGCCCAGGTAAGCCAAAGGACACACCATCAAGCGGGCAATGCCCGCAGACCTGCTAAACCATTATAAATCAAACAGTTCGGAATTCATAATCTGGTTTCCGCGCTGCAGCGCCACCGTTCCGGTGCGCACGATTTCCGTGATGCCGTAATCCTCCAGCAGTTCTATCATGGCCGAAACCTTATCCGCATCACCGGTTATTGTCAGCGAAAGGGACTCACGCGTTACGTCCACAACCTTCGCCTTGAATATTTCCACAATGCGCATGAGACCTTCGCGCTCTGCCGCAGTGGCAGCCACCTTGATCATTACCAGCTGCCGCTCGACCGTATTGGCCGGATCATAGACACGGACCTTGCGTACCACAATCAGCTTGTAGAGCTGCTGGACGAGCTGCTCAATGCTTGAATCATTGCCAAGCACCACAATCGTGATTCTCGATACGCTCTGGTCCTGCGTCGGACCGACTGCCAGACTTTCAATATTGAAGCCGCGCCGGGAGAACAGGCCTGACACCCGGGAAAGAACGCCCGGTTCATTGCTGACCAGCACACCGACGGTATATCGATTCTGTCCGTTTTTGTTCATGAAATTTCCTCCATCGCGCAGCTTTCTCAGTTGAGGCAGAATGAATCGATCGGCGAGCCCGGGGCAACCATCGGCGCCACCATCTCATCGATGTCAAGCATGCATTCAATCAGATACGGTGCCCTGAGCGAGAGTGCCTCACTGAAGGCTGCTCTGAATCCCTCAACCGTATTCACACGCGCGTGCCCGATTCCGTATGCATCCGCCAGTTTCATGAAATCCGGACCGCGGTCGAGCGTCGTCTGTGAATAGCGTTTCCCGAAGAACAGCGTCTGCCACTGCCGCACCATGCCCAGTGTACCATTGTTGAACAGCACAATGATGACCGGGAACTGATAGTAGGCAATTGTGGACAGCTCCGTCAGGTTCATCCTGAATGAGCCGTCGCCGGTCGCCAGGACCACCGGCTCACCGAGCGCTTTGGCAGCGCCCATTGCAGCGCCAAGGCCAAAGCCCATGGTGCCAAGTCCGCCGCTGGTCACCAGCTGGCGCGGACGGATGAACGGGAAATGCTGTGCCGTCCACATCTGATGCTGTCCGACATCCGTCGCCACCGTAATCTCCGGCGCGATTTCAGACATCGTCTTGAGGATCTTCCGCGGCTCAAACAGGTCATTGTTCAGATACTCTTCAGCCATGCTCTGCGCCTGACGCATCCACGTGGCATGCGTCTTCTGTTCAAGTCGCGGCAGAAGGAGATCCAGCACCGTCCGGGCATCTCCGGTCAGATGCAGCGTGGTCGTCACATTCTTGTTGATTTCAGCTCTGTCAATATCGATGTGCAGAACTTTTGCATTCGGTGCAAAGGTCGCCGCATTTCCAAGTGCCCTGTCCGAGAACCGGACGCCGACGGCAATCAGCAGGTCGCAGCGCTGCATCGCAATATTGGCTGCATGTGTACCGTGCATGCCCAGCATGCCCAGTACACGGGGATCCGCTTCAGATATTGCACCGAGTCCCATGAGAGAGGAGACCACCGGCGCATCCACAAGGTTCGCCAGTTCAAGGAGCTGCCGCTCCGCTCCGGACAGAATTACGCCTCCGCCATAATAGATGAGCGGGCGCTCTGACTGCTGGATCAGTTCAACCGCCCTGGCTGCAAACGGTTCGATTTTCAGCTTGTAGCGTTCAAGTGCTGCCCCGACCGGCCGCAGCTGCATGGTCGGATGACTTGCGGAAAGCGGCGGAATCAGAGCATCTCCTGTGACCGGCACATATTCTGTTTCAGCAATCTGAACATCCTTCGGAATATCCACAAGCACAGGACCCGGCCGGCCGGTTCTGGCAATAAAGAACGCTTCCCGGATCGTATCCGCCAGTTTCGTAACATCCGTTACCATATAGTTATGCTTGGTAATCGGCATTGTAATGCCCGAAATATCCGCTTCCTGGAAGGAATCCGTTCCCATCAGCGTCTGCGGAACATTTCCGGTAATAAAGACAGTCGGCGTAGAATCCATGTACGCCGTAGCAATGGCGGTTACAAGATTGGTTGCACCGGGACCGCTGGTCGCCAGACACACGCCTGTCTTCCCTGTTACCCGTGCATATCCGTCCGCAGCATGTCCCGCATGCTGCTCATGCGCGGTCAGAACATGTCCGATACGGTCGCTCCGCTTGTAGAGCTCATCATAGATCGGCAGGACCGCGCCTCCCGGAAATCCGAAAATCGTCTCGGTTCCCTGCTCAATCAGACATTCAATTAATATGGCTGCTCCGCAAAGTTTCAAACTGCTCACCCTTTTTTCGTTAATCAAACCATACAGCACCGGAATGGTAAAAAAACAGCCATCCTCCCTCTTAGGGCGAATGACTCGCGGTACCACCTAATTTCTGTGCAATGCACACTTCGGAATCTATCATTCCTTCCGGCTGTAACGGGCCTCCCGGCAGACCTAATGAGCGATGCTGTTCAGTCTGCTGCTCAGAGGTGACTATTTTCTGCACTCATCTGTGGAAGGCTTCCACCATTCCTTCCTCGCTGTTCAGTATCCTGCAGTTTTTTCCTCGTCATCGCGATTCTTGCGATATATTAACACGCACTTTTTTAGCTGTCAAGCACAGGATCATCCGTTTTTTGCCGAAAAATAAAAGCCGAATTGCAAAAAGATAGGGTCCAGCGCCTCAGGTGATGTCCTGGACACAACGCGATGGATCAGGGACGCCTGCATCTGCTTTTTCTGTCATTCATTCGCGCTCCGAGGACTTTCAACGATGGGAAAAAAATATCTCACCTGATAGAGAACATCATAAAGCCTGAGCTGTTTCTGAGCTTTGAGCTTTTCACGCTGAAAACAACTGAAAAACATAAATGAAAAAGATACCATTCTGCCGGAAATACCCTTATAATGATCTGAAAGAACGCTTAGAACGGGGAGAACGACATGATCAGATGGAAAGAATACATTGGAGACAAGAACTTTTACAAAAAGATTATAGCCATCGCCCTGCCCATTTCCGCCCAGCAGCTGATCACGGTAGGCGTGAATCTGATGGACACCGTGATGCTGAGCTCCATGGGCGACGCCCAGCTTTCTGCAGCCGCACTGGGCGGGCAGTTCATTAATCTTTTCCAGATCTTCTGTATGGGGATTGGCATGGGCGCATCAGTCCTCACCTCCCGTTACTGGGGCATGTGTGAGTTGACTTCCCTCAAAAAGGCAGTCACTATCATGCTTCGGTTTGTGTTCTGTCTTTCCATGGCTTTTACGCTGTTTACGGTTTTCGCGCCGGGACTGATCATGCAGATGTATACACCGGTTGAAGGCATTATTGGATACGGCATTATTTATCTGCGTTGGCTGCTCCCGACGTATCTGTGTATCGGCCTTTCCCTGACCTGCACCATTGTGCTTCGAAGTGTAGGACAGGTCACGATCCCTTTGCTCAGTTCCATTTTTGCCTTCTTTGTCAACATCTTCTTCAACTGGGTATTCATTTTCGGACATCTGGGTGCCCCTCGGATGGAGATTGCCGGTGCTGCTCTCGGCACACTCATAGCCCGCCTGTTTGAGCTCTGCTTTATCTGCGGACATTTCTTCTTCAGGGACAGCAAAATCGGATACCGTTTCCGCAACATCTTTATGAAATGCAGCGATTTGGTGCAGGAATACTTCCGTGTATGCATCCCTGTGCTGATCAGCGACGGCCTTCTGGCCCTTGGCAACAATGCAGTAGCCATGGTCATGGG
This sequence comes from Clostridia bacterium, assembly GCA_017469025.1. Classification (GTDB taxonomy): domain Bacteria; phylum Bacillota; class Clostridia; order Christensenellales; family Aristaeellaceae; genus Ventricola. Next base: position 2,050 of record JAFUHD010000097.1, on the reverse strand, counting down.
CCACATCGGCGAAACATTTGTGGCAGCCAATTCCGTAACCACGATCGTGCAGCAGCTGTCCTCTGTACTTACCCAGGGAATTGCCAATGCCAGCGGCATCATGACCGGCCACACCATGGGAGAAGGGAACCTTGAAAAGGCGCAGAAACAGGGATACACTTTCCTGGGACTCGGATTTGTGCTGGGCTGCTTTGCCGCGCTGGTGATCCTGCTGATCCGCGGCCCCATCATCAATTACTATCAGGTATCCGCAGAAACCAAGGTAATCGCCTGGCAGCTTATGGACGCCATCAGCTTCATCGTGGTATTCCAGGCCATGAATTCCATCCTGACCAAAGGCGTACTGCGTGCAGGCGGAGATACCCGGTTCCTTATGGCGGGTGATATTCTGTTCCTGTGGGTCGCCTCCATTCCTCTCGGGATGCTGGCAGGATTTGTATTCCACTGGTCACCATTCTGGATTTACACCATGCTGAAAATCGATCAGATCATCAAGTGTATATGGTGTTTCTTCCGCCTCCGCAGCCGGAAATGGATGAAAAAAATCCAGACTGCGAGCAAATAACACGGCAAAAAACCGGGAACCGTCACGAAGAGACAGTTCCCGGTTTTTTCTGTCCGCAATGGACTCGCAAATGCATGACATCTGTCCGTCTGAACAGGCTGAACGCTGCTCAGCCTGCCTCAGATGAGGCCATTATTTTCACCAGTTCCGCATCTATGACAGGCGTCCACCAGTCTACATAGCCTGCACGGAACGGATGTACATCATCTGCCATATATCTCCTGTACTGTGCTGTCCTGTACAGCATTCTCATCTCACGGTTGTTATACAGGTCAATGACATCTATCTTCCATTTGTCCCGGAGTTCTGACAGCATGCGGACCATTCCTGCATAGGCCGCACTTGGAAAATAGGTGCCTGTATAGAAGCAGATTCTGCAGCCAAATGTCTCCCGCGCATAGGCGATAATCGTTTCCATAGCGCCGGCAACGGTGGTGTCATTGAATGCCTTCGGGTCAAAACCGGACTCGATTCTGCCCATCGGTTTTCCCTGCGCCGGGTCATTGGTTGACAGCTGTACGACAAGAAGATCCGGCTGCTTTGTCTTTGGAATGCGCATCAGCCTGGCCACGTAGGAATCTTCGCCGCTGTTAACGAGTGTCGTTCCGCTGATCGCATATTTCTCACATACAAGGCCCGGATGTCTGTCCCTGATTGCGTCTACCATGGAATAATGTCCCGCAGAGGCAGCGCCATAGGTCACCGAGGAGCCAAGCCATACGATTGTTTTGCCGGCCAACGGGTCCGGTCCGTCCCCAGAAAGACTGCCCGCCTCCTGTGCGCCGTCATCCCCGCCTTTTCCCCCTGCCGCGCAAATGGACGGTGTATGGCCAGCCACTCTTATCAGCAGGTCTCCCACGCCCGGAAAGGCACCCCCGTTCAGTGCTTCAGCCTGCGCACCATAAGCAGCCGTAACCGTAATGGTATCTCCTGCATGCAACATCATCCCGTCAGCTATGGGATAAACAGCAGTGTCAAAAAACGTTCCCGTATTGAACTCCGGCCCGTCACCGTCAAATCGTGCGGGCGAATCTGCACTGACCGGACAGTCAACCGGCACCGACCAGCCTGCCTCATCGTTGATGTTGAACAGGAACGGCTGGGAGGTAGACTGGGCAAGCGTCTTTGAAACCGTAAGATACAGATCAAACCGGCCTTCCGTACCTGCAGGCACTGTAAACACAATCCGGGTATCTTTTCCAAGATTCACGATCAGGCCATGGACAGGATCATATGCCGTTTGCTCCATCCTGTTTCCGCAGGAAAGCCCGACGCCTTCCGAAAAAAAAGCTCGCGCTGCCGGAATGCAGATCATGTCATCCCTCAAGTTCATTTTCGCGTGTCTCCTTTTATGACATAGTTATGCTTTCGGCATCGTATCTGTAGCAGATGCCCTTATTCGACATACCAGCGCCTGCGCTGGGCCCTATCCTTTTATGACATAGTTATGCTTTCGGCATCGTATCTGTAGCAGATGCCCTTATT
>JAFUHD010000096.1 GCA_017469025.1 Clostridia bacterium | reverse complement strand
TTCCGTCAAAGCGCCTTCATCCATGCAAAACGGCCCGACGGCGATGAACCGTCGGGCCAATCTTAACTTCACACTATCACACGAACACACGATTTGCCGTGTGCGAGTTCAAACTATCACACTATAAATCGTGTGCCAGTTTGAAACCCTTTTTCGGACGATTGGGAGAAAGAAAATGCCAGCAGTGGCGGTGCAGTTTCCTTCTGGGCAAAAGAAAAAGGCCTATCCATAAGGGAGAAGCCTTATATCAAGCCGCTTTCTGGCCTGTTACCCTTTCATGGGGCTGTATCGAATCGAGTAACTTAGCATCCCAAACGTTGAGGTTTTTGATACAAACACATGCAAGCCCTAAAATGAACACACTTTGAACATGGTTCATATTCGTTAACGGCATAGTGTGTTCACCTCCAATCTCAGACGTTGCTACGCAGCTTCTCATAGGCCTTCTTAATCTTAGCGGCCATCAGTTTCCTGCGTTCAATGAGGAATGTCTCGTAATCCATATGCTCCCATCCACGAGGCAGGGCGTTCTCTTCTTCCATGCGGAGAATGTCCTCCTCGGAGCGTCCCTCACATACTACCGGGTAATAGACGGATGGCGCGTCGTCTAGAATGTCTGCGTTGTCCTTCCAGTCTATAAAGGCATAGTTTGCCATCTGGTTTATCCTGGCATCATTGTAGCCCTTGGATTTGAGATAGGCCTTAGGGAAGAGGTGGTGCTTCTCCAGTGATTTCCGCTTACCATCAGTACCCGGCTCAAAGAGCTTTGATACCAACAGGCTGGTCTTGGAGAACAGAATCTTCGCATCCAGGATATTCAGCGCGGCGACATATGCATTCCATGCATTGTTGCCCCTGCCGGAGACCGCCAGGCCCTCAGAGCCGACAAGCGTAATATCAAAGTAATCATTCGTAAGCCGTTCACTAACCCTGGCCAACACGAAATCCTTATATTCCTTCAGAGTGGTCAGTTTCTTGATGGCATTCAGATGGTTCTCCATCAGGGATTCAAATGAAACCGTGTAGAGTGACACCAGCGACGCATAGAAGAACCATAGCGAAGTCAGATGAAGATTCTCGTTGTCACTCGCCTTAAACCTGTGCTTGGCGATCAGGTACATGGCATAGGTGTAGAAAATCGAGTTGTGGGAAAGAATGATGTCATCGTTCAGATATCCGGCATTCATGACTGCTTTCAGGTATTCGTGCCAGCTATGCACATCGAGGACATCAGGGAGTTTCGTCTTGAGTGTATCAAAGCGCTGATCACGCAGTTGCAGGTCAACCGCACCTTTCCGGTAAAAGTCAGCACCACGCAGGAGCTTGTACCCATATTTCAGGCGAGCCCTGTCAAAACCATATGCCATCACTACGCGAATCAAATCCTGGGCGTAGACGTTTGTGATGAGGTTATACGAGGTGACCTTTCCTGCCACAGGAGGCTTAGTGGAGTCTAGGGAGAACTCTTCGATCTGCCTGCGTCCTTCATCCCAATAGAGCGAAAGCAGCGTCAGGATAAAGTCATTCTGCTTTAGTTCCACCCCGCCGGAATTGACGCGCACGAATATTTCTGCCACGTCCTCTTCATCGGCATTAGCATCAATGTCGAAAACTGGCATGGTGAATTTGGAAAGGTTCTCCACTGCGGTAAGATTATCATCAACGATGTCCTTCTCCTCATCAGTCAGTGCTTCGCCTTTTGCCTCCCGCGCCTTTTCGAGATTGTCAATAAAGGCATTGGTGAATTTACGTGAGCTTGGCGCAAGGTAAAGCTCAGAAATATCATAAATCCATTCGGGGTCTTTCTTCGTTGCTGAAGTTCCGACTTCGAATTTGTTTTTAAGCGGGCAGTAAGAAATGACGATGGTTCTCTCATCGTATTTGGCGTTGAGAACCTTACGGCCTTTCATGACAGCAAAAAGTGAGGTTAGCCTCTGCTGGCCGTCAATGATAACCTCTTTCGGAGCTTCATAGCTGTGTTTGCCTGTACCGATGGTTTTCTTGTTGTCCATATCAGGGCATTCCCACAGCATGAGATAACCGATAGGATATCCACGCATCATAGAATCAAACAAATCGCGTACCTTGGTGTCCTTCCACACGAAAGGTCGCTGAAGCTCCGGAAGACCAAGCTCTCCAGTTTCGATCTTATTGATGAGGTGTCCGACCGTTAAAGTCGTATTACTGTAAAGTTCCGGCATTCTCATTAACCCGCTTTCTGATTTTGTTTTCGCCTGCTTTCATCTCGGACATCTTCCCTGTAAAAGCGTTACTTCTCCACTTTCTCATAGGTTAGGCGTACGTTGTACCCGAGGCTCTCCATCATTCCAAGGAACGTCTTGTTGACGATGTTCTCCTTGCTGTTCACAATCCTGCTTATATATCCAGGCGTCGTCCCAAGCTCCTCAGCAATGCGGGCTTGGGTTTTTGATTCTTCAATGCACTTGGTTTTCACATCCAGCTCGATGTTGTTCAGTAGCATGGCATCACCTCCATAATTCATTGACATATAGGTAAACATATTATAGAAGGCAAATTGGTGGCAAGTCTACACATTTTTCAGAAAGATTCATGAATATTTGATGACGCCTTCATCGGCCAGTGGGGGCTTGTTCTTTTTCCGCACATATACGAGGAAAGGCATACCCGGCACTTCCTCAGAAATGGAGGAAGAACAATGACCACTGATGAGAAGAACAAAATCGCAGAGATGCGGAAAGGCGGGATGGGCTACCTCAAGATCGCCCAGGTCCTTGGGTTGAATGAAAACTCCGTGAAGACTTTCTGCCGCCGGAACGGTCTGACGGGAACGGCCCAGAAAATGCCGGAAACGGTGTTTCCTAGTGTGGTTCAGAAGACCTGCAAACAGTGCGGCGGCCTGTTCCTGCAGTACCCAGGCCACCGGGAGAAGATCTTCTGCTCGGACGCCTGCAGGAACAAATGGTGGAACAGCAACCTCTCCCAGGTGAAGCGCAAGGCCATGTACGAATATACATGTCCCACCTGCGGCTGTGGCTTCAGCGCCTACGGAAACCGCCACCGGAAGTACTGCTCCCACGCCTGCTACATCGCCGCCCGATTCGGAGGTGCCGCATGCGTATGAGCGAGGAGCAGTTTGACCGTGAGCGGCGGTACCAGGTGGCCATGTACTTTGTCCGCAGGATGCTGGATGAAGGGCTGATTTCACAGGAGGAATACTGTCAGATTGATACAAAGAATCTCGGGAAATTCAAGCCAGTTACGGGCAATCTTTTGAGCGGAAACTTCTTGCTATGTGCGTCTTTTAGAGCGACCATGAAGCTCGGAAAGGAGGCGCAAAGCGTGAAAATATTCCCGGCGGGAACAACGGTCGATTTATTCCGAAAAGGTACTTATGCAACTCATTTTGAAAAAACGTTGCATTAAGTTTTTTATCAGGTCTGGAAAACCTGACCGTGAGGCATTAAACAAAGCAGTTGAAGGAATGTTAGCATGCTTATACCAAAAAGACCGCTTCCATCAGAAAGCGGTCTGCAGTTTATTCGCGTTCGCGTGGTTTTGTCATTCGTGCTACCAGAATGCTGATTTCGTACAGCACATACAGCGGGACGCCAAGTGCTACCTGGCTGACCACATCAGGAGGGGTCAGGATAGCCGCAATAATGAAAATACCGAGCAGAACATATTTTCTTTTTTCGGCCAGCATCCTGTAATTTGTCCATCCCATACGGGTAGTGAGGTAAAGGGCAACCGGGAGCTGGAAAGCAATGCCAAAGGGGACAATAAAGCCGAACAGGAAATTTACATACTTGTCAATTGACAGCATCGGGGTAGCCATACCGTCTCCCTGAATCAGGAAGAAATCTATGGCAAGCCGATATACCGCAAAATAGCAGAATGAAACACCTGTCAGGAACAGAAGCAGTGCCAGAAAAAACAGAATTCTAAATGCTTTCTGCTCTTTCGGGTAGAGTGCTGGCCGGATAAATCCCCAGATCTGCCAGATTACGACAGGGCTGGCAGCAACAGCTGCAGCGATCAGTGCAACCTTGAATTTGGTGACCAGTGCCTCCGACATGGCAGTATAGATGATCTGGATGCCGCGGGCGGTAATCGGTCCGATGATCCAGGCCATCAGTGCATCTATGCCGAAATACATGATCAGAACAAAGGCTGCCATGACGGCAGCAGCTGAGATGATCAGCACTTTTCGCAGTGCCATCAGATGGGCGAGAAGCGGTGCCCGTACATCCTCTGCCCGGTTTTCAATCTGTTCAGCAGTGGATGACATATTCTGTGTGCTCATGCCTTATCCTGGCTGCTGGCTGCATCATTGCCGGCAGGTGCATCTTCCCGGACTTCGCTCTTGAAGTCTTTAATGCTTTTTCCCAGAGCCTTACCAACGCCAGCCAGCTTTCCGCCGCCAAACAGTACCAGTGCCAGAATGATAATCAGAATAATTTCGGTTGTTCCAAGCCGCATTTTAAATAATCCTCCCTGCGTCAGCATGATGTACGCTTTATTTTTTTAGGGTATCTTTTTCAGCTTCACTGATGTTCTTCTGAAGCTCCTTGCGTGCGTCTTTCAGATCCTTTGAGATGTCAGCTTCTTTCAGCGTGCTATCTATATCTTTGCGCACATCTGCTGTTTCAGCCATCAGTTCATTCCAGCCTGATTCTTCTTTCAGTTCCCGGATCATCTGACGGATCTGCCGCACAAGACGTCCAAGCCACCTGGCAACTTTTGGCAGGTCCTTGGGTCCGACAATCACATAGGCAATAATCAGAACCAGCAGCAGTTCTGCAAATCCGATGTTGAACAAGAACAGGCCTCCTTTTACGTTGTTCCAATTATATTGCAGAATTGCTGTGATTGCAAGCTGAAAACACCTCCTTTCAAATTTGGAGCGTGAGTATGGCACAGCATTAACGGTGATTTTTCAGACCGATATATTGTTTTCGTATAAAGTACAAGCACTTTTAACACCTTTTTATCGCTGAATACAGGTGATCGGAATGTTTTGCAATACTCTAATCAGGCATAAGGCAATTATTCCGGTGCTCAGGAACGATACTTTACACATGAAGGGGAAAAAGATATAATTCCGTTTAGTTATGCTTTCGGGAGGACATATCATGCATGTTTTTCTGACCGGAGAAAGGGGCATAGGGAAAAGTACTGTTGTAAGGGCTGCTGCACGATTAACCGGCCGTCCCTGCTATGGTTTTTGTACCCGCTTTGAAACAGAAGACCGGCATGCTTCCGCATTGTATCTTGTGCCTCCGGATTACAATGAAACGCCTGATCCGTCTTTTCAGGCTGCCATATGGCAAAATGGCAGCCTGATTCCAGTAGACGGATGCTTTGACAGACTTGGCGTACGGCTGCTTAAAGAGGGACAACGTCATCCGGAAGGGATTATCCTGATGGATGAATGTGGGCATGTGGAACGGAAAGAGATGATGTTCAGACAGGAAATAGCAGCATGTCTGAATGGAAAGATTCCGGTGCTCGGAGTGCTTAGACTGGGGCAGGAATGGCATGATCCGATACGCAGGCATCCTGCAGTGCGTGTTCTTACGGTCAGCCGGGAGAACCGGAACGAACTGCCGCAGATGGTTGCAGATTTACTGATGGGAGGACAGACATGAATGGGCTGATGGAGGAAACGTTCCTATATTGGACACTGAACGGTGAAACACAGGCGCCGTTTCTCTGCTCGTCAGGAGACGAGAAGCAGCTTTTAACCGGGCATATGCTGGCATCCGGTCTGACAGAAAAACCGGATGAAATCATTCTGAGTCAGGGGACAGACGGTATCTGGCATGTCAGTTCATCAAAATGCAGCCGTGCCGGGACTTTGCCGGAAAGGCTTGATAAACTGCCGCCACTTCTTACAGATCTGTCGGTTCCGCTTAAAGATGTTGAAGCCCTGCAGGGCAGGGTGATGGAGCTGGATCATGGTTCCGGCCTCCATGCGATTCTTCTGTGGGATGGAGAAAAGCAGGTAATCGGCCGGGACATCGGCCGGCATAATGCTGTTGAAAAGGCAGTTGGAAAGGCACTTGCAGCCGGCATGAGGCTGGACCGTACTGTGCTGTGCTGTTCGGGAAGATTATCCCTTGAGATGCTAGCCAAGGCGGCGTTTTCCGGTATCCCGGTTGCGGCAACCCGAAAACAGGTGGGGACACTGTGTGCCGCATATGCGGATAAGCTGCATATGGCAGTATGTCATCTTGGCAGTTCAGTTGAAACCTTTGGCGCTGCCTGGCGCGTTACAACAGAATAAACGTTTCCGAGTCAGTGAATCTAAAACAGCTTTGCTGTCATGAACGCTGACCGCGTATGAACTACATACAAGAGCCATACCGGAAACAGTATGACTTTCCGTTTTGAAAAGGAGACGAATCAAAGATGCAGAGAATCAGGACCAGCGACCTGACCGTTATGGCATTTACATTGGTGTTTGGTCTGCTAGTAAAGCGCATTGTTTCGCCCATGACGAATGTCTTTACGGATTTTTTCCGTATTCCTGGCGGCAGTGCAGCAGTCGGCTTCTCATTGGCTTTTTTAATTATTGGCAAGCAGTGTGTATCTGTTCCCTTTGCAGGCACACTTATGGGCTTTGTTCAGAGCCTTCTGGCAATCGGGCTTGGGTTTTCAGGGTATCAGGGCCCACTGGCGGTAATAACATATACGCTGCCGGGGCTTATGATAGACCTGACGGGAATGGTCATACAGGAAAAAGGGATTGTGTTCTGCGTGGTTTCGTGTGTTCTTTCCTGTATTACAAGTGCTCTGTTCAGTAACATTCTGGTTTTCCATCTTGCAGGATTACCGCTCATGCTGTGGCTGCTGCTTGCGGCACTTTCCGGCATATTGGGCGGGGTCTGTGCCAGTCTGCTTGCGGAAAAACTGAGCGTACCGCTCGGAAAAGTAATGAGGAGTTAAATTATGAAGAAAAAGGGAATTATCATCATTTGTGCCATTGTTCTCTGTGCCGCAGTGATTGCAGTCGGGATGCTTGTGCGGGGCCAGCAGATGAAAAAGGAAACAGCTGGCGCGCTTCGCCTGATCTGTGGGGAAAAAGAAGTCACTGTTTCTATAAAGGACATGGACAAGGCAGCTTTTTCCGGTGAAACTGTGAATGGCAAGGGAGACGTATTCAGGCATGATTACCGCGGCATTGAGCTTCAGGAACTGTTGTCAGCCAATAAGATGGATCCTGCCGGCGTTGATTCTGTGACGGCCGTTGCTGCCGACCAGTTCAGTGCTGAACTGACCGGGGACGAGGTGCGGGAGGATGGACGCATTTACCTGGCCGTTTCCATAGATGGAACGCCTGTAGAGGGCATAGATGCCGGCACGCCCGGTGTGCAGCTTGTAGTATTCAGAGATTCCGACAGCAGGAGAAACGTGCGCAATCTGAACAGTATTACGGTAAAGACCAAACAGCAATGATAGCTCCGGTTAACAGGAAGAAATGAATGTGTCATAAAGCACCTTCTGTGTTATAATGGAGCCAGGCGGCGAAGCATGAAACTGCCGGAAACACATCGCAGGCCGGCGCTGATTCCCGGATTGCGTTCAAACAATGGAAACAGGGGAATGATTATGATTAAAACAGATAAACTCTGGATCGGAAGCATGGTCCGAAGGGCCGATGATGCCAGCGAGATGGTACAGGAATTTGCCGGGAAAATGGGGGTTGAGGGAAAGCAGTATCAGCGCATGCGCCTGCTCGTAGAGGAAACCATGGGAATGGCACAGACGCTGCTCAAACACTTTGAAGGCGAAATCTGGCTTGAAGGAACAGATAATGGATATGCTGTTATTCTTGAGGCAGATGTCCGTGAACATGAAGAGTCGGATGTTCCATCAAAGACGACACCGTCTGGATTCATGGCAACGATTGCTGAAATGCTGAATTGTGCGTACATGTTTGAGGATCCGGATGAGATGCCTGAAGGGTTGTCCGGCATGCTGCCTGAGTATATCAGCAATGGACTGGGAGATGGACAGCCAGCTCAGATCTGGGCAGGAGAGTGGTCCATGTCTGCGTATAAGGCATCTCTTGAGCAGCGGAAAAAGGAAAACGGGGACGGGATAGTCCTCGATGAACTTGAAAAATCCATCGTGGCACAGATTGCTGATGAGGTAACGGTAGGCATTCATGGACGGAAAGTCCGCCTGGTTATTTCCAAGGCCTGTTAAAAGTTTCATTTCGGGTCTGAAATGCATTGCATGTATTATCCACCTGCAGGCCAATTGTAGTTTTATCCAGCCCATGACGCAAGTCATGGGCTTTTTTGCGTCTCCATAAAGTGCGTAGTATGCTGACCCAAAGGTCAGGCGGCGTTCTCCTGATGACAATAGTACAGTACCGCGCCTGCTGCAATGCATGTGCCGGGAATAGATAAAGAGCCTTCATGATTGGGTAAAAAGAGACTCAGGAAAAATGAAAAGTCAGCAGACCGTATCTGCTGACCGTGTTAGTTCTTCTGGATTTTGATATTTTTCATCTGAAAAGCCCGGATGAATTGGCGCGGTCCAGAAAGATGAGACTGATATGCCTCGGAAACTGCTTTACAGTCTCTCCGGTATCCAGCCGTTTTTCCAGGAACGGGAAAGATCCCAGCTTTCTTTCCATTCGGCGTCCATGCGCTTTGATTTGTCCCGCCAGAGCTGGTAGTTCCAGAAGATGGAACCGGCGCTGGTGGACCAGGCATCCAGCTGCAGCTTTGCTACCTGCTGGAATCTTCTCTGTTTTTCTTTGCGGATGGCCTCTGTTTCCGGCAGACCTTTGCCGTATTCAATGGCGTACTTGTTGGAAATGCACCACTCGCCGACAATGACCGGTACATGTTTTGAAACGCTTTCAATCTGTCTGCGGTTAATGTCAATGTAAAGTTTGTACAGGCCGAACTTATGGACCGGAACAAAGTTCTCCATGGCAAAGATATAGATGTGCGTGTCCAGTGCGACATTGACGAAATTGCTTTCATCAAAGAAGCGGTTCCAGCTGGTCAGGCGGAAACCGTCATGAAATACGATGGTTTTGTCTTCAGGCAGACAGGCGCGCAGTCTGTTGTATGCGTCCGTGTAAAACTTTCTGAGGAAGCTGAGCGGAACATATCCACTGCCTCTGGCTTCTTCCTTGTCTTCAGCTTTTCCGGTGGAAGGCGCTGTTACATAAACGATCCAGCTGATGGGTTCATTGAGCACTTCAATGCCGTAAAGTGCAGGATGATGACCGTAACGCTCCGCCAGACGCTCGAGAACGGTCAGGGCAAATTCCACCTCTTCAGGATTTTTGCACCATTTGCAGACGCCGGTAATGCCCCCGTTGTCATAGCCGTTCTGGCTGCCAGGAACAGTATGCAGGTCAATAAGGATTTTTATTTTGTGCCGCTGTCCCCACTCGAAAGCCCTGTCCAGATATTCAATACACCCGATAAAAGGCGGACGGTCTCCGAAGATGAAATAGGGAACAGGAATGCGCACAAGATTTATTCCGTGCTGTTCAAGAGATGCAAAATCTTCTTCGGTGATATTGGTGTCCCTGTGTTCTTTCATTTTCCGCGCAAGTGTATCCGGATCTGTCTTGCGTACCAGCCAGACTTCGTCCTCTGCGCCGGTTCCCTCAAAGAAGGGCTCATTCATCCATTTTTCAAGGACCAGCCAGTTTCCAAGATTGACACCGCGAATTTTATCCATTTGAACATCTCTCTTTCTCTCAGATCATATGAAAAGAGCGGCGGCAAATGCCGCCGCTCTTTGAATCAGGCCTGCTTTTTTACAATTCCGGGGAATGCTGCAATGACGCTGATGAGCCACGCTGCAAGTCCGACACAAGCGAATACAAGGTATCCCTGTGCGCTTGACATGGGGCTCATTCCCATGAATGCGAACACGACAGTGCTGATCATGGGTCCGATTGACAGTCCGACTGCACCCATGCAGAGCAGTGCACTCAGTATGGGAAGGAGATTTCCGCAGGGGATCCTGGTGCTGACGGCCAGAACGGCTACGGACAGAACCGCACTGAGAATCAACAGAGGCCGGACCAGTGCATTGGTCTGCGGTACGCTGCCATACAGGACTGCACCGATGAGTGCAAGTACTGCCGCAAGGGCGGAAAGGTAGAATCCGATGGTTTTCTTCATGTCAATGCCTCCTCTGCTCTTATGATTTCCTGCTTTTGAGGACTGCATATGCATAGCCCAGCAGGGTCAGGACACTCAGCACACCGAGCGCGATATTCGTTCCCAGTAATGCCTTCTCCCACCAGGGAGAAACATGGACAACACGGGTATCCGGAGACAGACCGTTCATGGCATTGCTGGATGCGAAGACGTACATAAAGCGCTTCAGGACGTCCTGCATTTCATGCTGGAAGGTTCCGTCTGCCAGAATGACATCACGGTTTTTGGCATCACCCATGGAACCGATGGCAGCGCTGCTGTAACTGCCGGTTGTGCAAAGACATGCACCGCCGCCATAGATGTTGTCGAGCCAGTTCATGTAGTCAAAGCCGGCTGCAGCATAGTCGGAAACTACAGATCCGCGGTAGCCCCATTCGTTGCAGAGAATCTGTTTCATGAGGCCTTCATGTCCGCCGGAGAAGATGGTACCGATACGGTTGTAGGCGGTCATCAGGCTGTTTCCGGCTTCGGAGGTCAGAGGACCTTCAAAGGCCCGCAGCGCGTTCTCGCGGGCACCCTGCTCGGTAAAGAAGGTGGAAAGACCTGTACGGTTGTTTTCCTTGTCGTTAACGGCAAAATGCTTGATGGTTGTAAATGTGCCCTTCTTCCAGTTGCCCACGCTGAAGGCAAGACCCATACGGTTGGTCAACATGGCATCCTCGGAATAATATTCATGGTTACGGGCGCAGTAAGCAGCACGGTGCAGGTTCATGCCCGGGCCGGTAATGCCGGAAATGTTCGCCCAGAGGCCGTCCTCACCGGTGAGTTCACCCTCACGCATGACAAGCTCCTGATTGAAGGTGGCTGCTACGACAGGTTCTGTCGGCATTTCAGCCATGGACCATACGGCATATTCGCTGTCAGGACCGGAGTAGGTCGGTTCGCTGCTCATGGAAGCGTCCCACTTTGCCGCATAACCGGAAACCTGGTCGTTGACAAATCCCAGAGGACCGTCGTTCATGTAGACATTGCCGATGCCAATGGAGCCAATGGCATCATATTCATCTGTTGCATTCTCGAGGAAGTTGATCGCTTCATCGAGCGTGATCTGAGAAATCAGGGTATCCCACTTCGGATCATCCATCGGGGTTACGCCGATATATTTGCCATCGCTGTCAAACTCCATCATGCTGGCCAGCGTAAGGCCGTTGCTGGCACCCCAGGTAACTTTATAAGCATCGTTCTGCGTCAGCTGATGGCTGCGGTTCTGCAGGCCGACCAGCATTTCATCCGTTGCAGTGATGCCGGTCACAGGTGTCCAGCCCTTTGTCCAGTCAGCACGTGTGGTGTATTCCACGGAACCGGGGATCAGCTTGCCGAGATCTGCATCCTGCAGGGCATTTTTGACGTTTGCAGAATAGGTTTCATTGTCCTGACCGAGGGCCACAACAATGACGTTGTCCGGGTTAATGGTTTCTACCGTATTGATGGTAACCAGACCGGCTGCCGTGAAAGCATTTTCACTGCCTTCAGTCTCAGCCTGTGCCGTGATTCCCAGTTTCTTTGCGAGTACATTGTTGACGGCTTCGTGTGCGCCGTTGCCCAGGGTGAAATAGTAGTCGCCCTTGTCAAGCACCCATGCGCCGGCAGTACCGTCTGCCTTGACCAGTGACTCATCATAGCTGGCAAAGTACCGGGCATCAAATTCAATTGTGAGGGTTTCGGAGGCACCGGGCTCGAGTACCTGTGTCTTGCCGAAGTTTACGAGCTGGATGGCTGCCTTTTCAAGACCGCCCTGCGTGTAAGGAACCTGTACGTAGAGCTCAGCAACATCCTTGCCTGCGACGCTGCCGGTGTTGGTTACCTTTACAACTGCGGTGGAGGTTCCGCCGGTTTTAACATCCACACTGACCAGCTCCTGACTGAAGGTGGTGTAGCTCATGCCGTAACCGAACGGGTAGGATACCTCATCCGCGTAATTCCATGCTGAACCGGTGGAAGAGCCTGCAGCCGATACGGCATTGCCCTGTCCCAGAACGGCGTCCTCATAACGGGTCTCATAGTACTTGTATCCAATATAAATGCCTTCGGTTTCTGCCAGATACCAGTCTGCCAGATGATCTGCAGTCAGCGGGCTGCCCGCATTCAGGGAGCAGTTGTCATAAACTGCAATATCAAAATTGACCATGGCAGGAGCGGATTTTGCGCTCACGGCGTAGGTATCCACCATGCGGCCAGACGGTGCAGTGTTGCCAACCAGAACGTCAGCCACACCTTCAAAGCCGTACATGCCCGGAAGGCCGGTCCACAGAATGGCGTCAATATCGGGATCCTGCTTGAGCGGCTCCACCTCCATGGGTGAATCGGTATTGAGCAGGACAATCATCTTGCCATTGCTGTGTTCCTTGGCCAGAGCGATCATCTGGCGCTCATATTCGGAAAGCGCAAGCGGTGATGAATATGTATTGCCAGAGGTGTCTGTCATCACATCACTGAAGTCAGCAGCTTCAGAGCTGTCACGGGTCAGAAATATGACGGCCGTTGTATCGTCTGCAGTGGCCAGAATTTCGTCAGTGTAATCTGCCGCAGAAAGCTCGCCGATCTGATAGATCTTCTCCGGCTCATACATATTGGCGAAGCTGGCATTCAGACTGTGGCCCGGAATCTGGGCACCGAACAGGCTGCTCTTGCGAACCTTCTCGAAGAACTGACCATAAAAACCGGCCATCTCTCCGTTCAGCTGAACGCCCTTCATGCCAAGCGCATCCAGAATGCCGATTGCTTTCTGATTGGTATTCGGTGCTGCCATAACAGAGGAACCCATCAGGCCGCCCAGCGTGGGGAACAGGGAGTTGAGGCCCCATACGGTGACCTTTTCCTGACCCGCCTGCAGCGGCAGGGCGCCGTTGTTTTTGAGCAGTACGCTGCCTTCGCTGCCGATCGCAGCAGCCAGCTCGTGCTTGGCTGCTTCAAGCTCAGCAACCGAGCTGAATTCGGATTTGAAATAGGCTTTGTCCCGGGTGGGATCGCCGTCATCCCGGGTAATGAAGCTTGTGGTGCCCAGCTGGCGGTTGATAACGCCGGCATTTACTGTGGCGACCGAAGTCAGACACAGTGAGAGCACAAACAGAGAGGCCAGAAGTGCGCTGAGACCTCTGAAAAGTCCAACCTTGCTCTTTTTCATGTTCCAAACTGCCTTTCATCTTTAATGTCCATTTCAAGTAAAAGCAGATGGTGGGAATGTCCGGATACCAGATGCAGATACGTTGTGAAGGGGACATTTACGCTTCTGAGGGTGCAGCGCTGAGCTTTAGGCACTGCAATGAATGCATCTGCACGTTTCTGACGTTCTGTGCCAAGCCATCTTCTTTCTAACCTGATATGAATGTCAGCTCGAATGATAGCATGTACGTGATTTTTGCTCTATGTATATGAAGGTTTATTTTTCCGACATTTGGGGACAGCATACTGAGGGGACTGTCCCCTGGTTTCCGCATTCCTGAGTAAGGTATCTGATTTCCTTTTGATATCTGTTCCGGACTGCATTGACAATCCCATACACCGTTTGTATAATGATATACAAAATTATGTAAAATTCTGCGGACTGCCGGGGGAATTGGACATGCTTTTTATATATTATCATGAGCTTCAGACATTCCTCAAAAACCACTTTTCTGAGACCGGAGAAAAGATGAATTTTTCAAGAGCTGTCAAGGCCATGTCAGATCTTGGACTATTTCGGGATGGTGTCATCAAAGCCGTGGATTTTTCAGGCTGCAATCTTGAGGATATGGCCGAGGTCAACAGACTTGTGGATCAGATTCAGATCTATTATGCGGACAGTGAACTTGTACTGGACAGCAGCCGGACACTGCCTGAGGATCTGATTGTCTTCAAGTATCCGGCATGTTCAAGGGCCGGCATCCATATTCAGGAAGGCCTTGAACTCAACTTTGTCTGTGCAGGCACCTGTACACTGTATTTTGAAGGAAACGAGTATGTACTCCGGGAGAATGAAGTCGTGATCATTCCGCCCCATTCATCACATGATCTGTATGATACGGAAAACGCGACTGTTTTCTCATTCCTCATTCATCAGGACCTGTTTAATGATACCTTTTTTCAGGTGATGAAAACGGATACATCACTGTCGGCTTTCTACAACATGTGTCTGTACCATACTGCAGATATCTTTCCACGCTTTAAACTGAATGATTCAAAGCAGTTCCTGCGTGTTTTTCTTTCCATGTACAGTGAATTCAATTCCCTGAATGAGTATCACTTTGAAGTGTGTGCCAACTACATCCGGATTCTGTTTGTTTACCTGATTCGTCAGTCATCTGTCAGTTTTGAACCGCATGCCCTTGGAACGACAAGATCTGCTCTGGATGATATGCCAGCCATTCTGCAGTATATCAAGGACAACTTTAAGGCTGTTTCCCTGGATGCGCTGGCAGACAGGTTTCATTATGGCCGCAGTTACCTCGGGAAACAGATCCGGCGGTATACGAGCCAGACCTTTTCGGATCTCATTACAGCGTACCGCCTGAACCGGGCGGTTATGCTGCTGACCCGTACCCCGGAAAGCATAGAACGTATTGCGGAGGAATCCGGATATCAGAGCGCGGATCATTTCTCACGGGCATTCAGAAAACACTACGGTGTTTCCCCATCCGGGTACAGGAAAAACCACCATGAAAGCATTCACCAGTAATCGCACACGGTCTTCAGGAAGAACTTTGCCGGATATACACCTGGCAAAATGCCGGTCATTCACAGACAGTGCAGATCCGGGTGTCCATGCCGAAGCATATCTCATGGATCATAAAAAAGGGATTCCACATTATTTGTGGAATCCCTTTTTTATATGAATACAGGCTTTTGACAGTGTGCCGCACGCCGTGAAGGTACAGGATAGCGGCTTTCAATTCGCGGTTATACCCTCCGTCTTCTCATAGTCCGGGGGACGGGCAAATCATCATACCCATTCTTTACCTGGGTTTATGGTACGCGCCCGGCCGGGTATGCCGCGCAAGCTGCATGCCGGCGTTAGCAGACCCTCTTGGAAGATCCATTTCCAAGGCGCTTTGCCCAGGGCATCATCAGATCCTCACGCTTTCCGAACAGATCCTTCTGCATACCGATGGTATCGTCGAAGACCATCGTCTGGCGGTCATCCCCAGAGAACTTCTTCCACTCATATTTGTCGGTGGAGGGGTTGCCCGTCCGGGCGAAGTTTGTCCACATCTCCTTTGATACGTGGCGGAACTCGCAATCTTCATCACTAACGATCTTTCCGCTTCCCATCGGGTCCGGCATGGTATTGTCGAACAGGTACGGAATCTCGGCTGCATGTATCACGCCAAGGTATGGGGTTGTCACCGGCTTTTTGACGAAGTACATGTAGGTGTTGCCGCCGGCTGCTGCATGTCTGATGGCCATATCGGTGTTACTGGAGCGGAAGTTCAAGTCGTTGCAGTACTGCTCCAGCCTGCTCAACTCGCTTTCGTTTGCGAGCGTAGCCATGTATTCGTCGTACATGACCTTCTCCTGATCATTAAGCAGTGTACGATCCTTCCTTGCAATCCACCTCAGCGTATTCGCGAAGGATTCTTCGCCGCCCTCGGATGGAATAAAGTACCTGATTTCGTCCATGTTGGAACCAATCATTAAATCAAACTTGGCCCGCTTCTCGTCTC
>JAFUHD010000095.1 GCA_017469025.1 Clostridia bacterium | reverse complement strand
GAGACAGAGATACCGGCTGTAACAGAAACACCTGCTGAGACAGAGATACCGGCTGTAACAGAAACACCTGCTGAGACAGAGATACCGGCTGTAACAGAAACACCTGCTGAGACAGAGATACCGGCTGTAACAGAAACACCTGCTGAGACAGAGATGCCGGTTGTAACGGAAACACCTGAAATTACAGCGACGCCGGATATGTCCGGAACTATGTTCTCCGGATATGCAGTATCACAGAATAAGTCAGGGGAAAGCAATGTACGTGACGCTGTAAATGGAAAAGTCATCCGGACACTTCCAAACGGTGTACTTCTTCAGATTGGCCAGAGCCAGACGGACAGCAGTGCGAAACTCTGGTACGAAGTTACGATTCTTCCAGATGGAACCCATGGCTATATGCGGGACTTCCTTCTTCAGATGCTTACGGTTGATGAGGTAAAGCCGTATCTGGATGCGCTTAATGTACAGCAGCCAGCCCAGATAATCGAAACGACTGAGGCCCCGGAGACTACGCCTACACCAACACCTGAGGTACCGGAGATTATTGAGTCTGTGGAGCCACAGTCAACGGATACTCCGACGCCAGAACCTCAGCTTCCTGCATTGGATATGGGTACGTTCCCGAAGTGGGGATATACCATTGATCAGGGAAATGGCATTTCAATAGTGCTGCGGAATGAGCCGGGGGCTGATATTCCTCAGACAGGGTCTGTTTCCGTGATTACACATGCTACACCTGTCCAAATTAACAGTGCCGGACTGGACGAATACGGAAATATCTGGTATCTGATCCAGGACCTGAATACGGGTGCAGAAGGATATATTGAGTCTGATAAGATTCAGGAAGTGTCCGAAGAAGATGCCAGAGCAGGTATCATTGTGCCGGAGGCGACCGCTATCCCGCCGGTTGAAACGCCGACTGTAGTTCCGACGGATACGCCGGTTCCTACACCTACGCCGACACCGACACCAACTCCGACACCAGATCCAGGAGCAGAACAGTTCCTGACAGATGGTGAAATCTATCATTATGGATACAATACAGGATCACAGGTCAATGTCCGCAAGAGTGCTGGTAAGAATGCTGGCGTGGTAACCAAGCTTCAGAAAGGCACAATCATCTGGGTCATGGAACAGGTGAAGGGCAGTGACGGTGCTGAATGGTGCCATGTGCGGTCAGAGACCGGTGCAGAAGGTTACATGAAATCTGAATTCGTACAGCTGATGGCGACGAATGAAGAGGCAATGTACATAGCCAGTCTGGACGATCCGGAACAGGCACCGGATCGGACACCGACGCCCGAACCAACACCTTCTCCAACGCCTACGGCTGAACCGACAGCTACGCCGACAATGGTGCCAGAGATAACGGCAACACCAATTCCAGAGATAACAGCAACCCCAACAGTTGAGCCGACTCCGACGCCAGTCCCGACGGTAGAACCTACCCCGACGCCAACTCCGACGCCAATCCCAACACAGGAATCGACGTCTACACCTTCTCCTGAAATTACGGCTACTCCGACCCCAACTCCTACTCCAGAGGTTACGGCAACTCCGACGGTTGAGCCGACCCCGACACCAACCCCGACCCCAACTCCTGTGCCGACATCAACACCTGCTCCTTTTGATATCAATGCATATGCAAGAGTCCTTTCATCTGGAACGCCGCTCCGTGGCAACCCGGACACAAATGCATACCTGCAGAATATTCTTGGGGCAGACACCGTAGTACATCTCTTCCAGAGCCAGCTTTCCGCAGATGGTATGACCTGGTATCTGGCACAGTACAGTGGACAGTGGGGGTATATCCGGGCTGATCTTGTCCGCGTCTTGAATGACTACGAAACCAGTGATTACCTGAAGAGCCTTGAAACTGCTCTGGCAACGCCGACCGTGATGCCGCAGGCAACGCCCGAACCGTACAGCGTGAATGCAACAAGTGCATATGCGAAGCTGACAAAGGATTCGGTTAATCTGAGACTGACACCGTCTGCAAACGGAACGAGCCTTGGCAGAATTCCAATCAATACATTACTGCTTGTAACTGGAACGCAGACAGATGGTACTTATACTTGGTATCAGGTGAACTACAATGGTAAAGACGGCTATGTGCGCAGTGATATGGCACAAATGCTGACTATTGCAGAGCTGCAGGATTATCTGGCAGAGCAGAGGGCAAATGCCCAAAGCAGCACCAGCGGCAAAACCAGCACCACAACGGGCAGCACTACAGGAACCGGAAACAGCAGTAACAATGTTTCGTATACCATTAAGGGAACAACGCTTCAGGATCTGCTTCCGGTCGATAACAGTTGGACAAGTGCGAACGGTAATTCGTCTGCATCATCAAGTCCATCTGCTTCACCCTCTTCCGATCCATCTGCAACACCAACACCTGAACCGCCCGCCCATCCGGCAGCTTTGATCAGTTCACAGGGCAATATGACCGTTTACAATGTGCCTGCAGTGTCACAGTCAGGCCGGTTTACGATTTATGGCACAACCAATGCGTATACAACGGTTACAACAACAGCCACCTATGAGTCGACAGTGCCGGCAGGAAACACAGCAGTGTTTACATTGATTCGTGATGCGGTAGCTGAAAGTACCAGTGTTACAAAAACTGTTGGAACAGCTGTATCGGATGCCAGCGGCAAGTTTGCTATGGACATCACTTTGCCGCAGGCTGGACCTCTGACACTTGAGGTAAAATCCGGAACGGCATATGCCAGATACAGCATGTCTTATGATACGGGTGCTACACCGGAACCGACGCCGGAGACAACAGTCCAGCCGCTGCCAACGGTTGAACCGGTTGAAGAAAAACAGGGCCCTGGCATATTGCCGATCATTCTTATCATTCTGGCAATTGTCGGAGCTGCAGGTGCATATGGATTCTACATCTGGCGCAAGAAGTCGGATGAAGATGATGATATGGACGAAGACGATGATGACTCCAGAGAGGAAAAGGCACTGAGAGAACAGCATCTTCAGAGGACTCGTGCCCAGAACGCAGCGATTCCCGGTGCTTCATTGAGACATCCGAATCTAAGAAGTACCGAACTTCCGGCTTACATGAGAAATAAGGAAAATGGTGTAAAACCGGAGGCAACAAAGAGTGAAGCAGATAATGTCAGCAGTTCCGCATCTGAGCAGAGAGTAAGCCCGTATGCGAGACAGAATACAGAATCTGCTAAAGAGACGACTGTGGCAAAGCCGGAAGCACCGGTACCACCGATACCTCCGGTACCGCCCACACCGCCTGCTGCACCAGAAACAAATGCAACAGCCGATGATGGCAGTACACCCCGCCGTCGCAGAAGAAACACCTGATCAAGCGTATAGTAAAACTTACAAACTATAATTTAAGGGAGCCGGAAACCGACTCCCTTTTCATATGTCAGTAGCAAGGAACTTTCACTTTGTGGAAAAGCTTTAAGTGAGTTCGTCCTTGAAATCATAAATAGACGTTTCACTCATTGTTTCACGTTCACAATTGAACAGGCAGATGATTGACTTTTCTGCCGGTTTTTTATATGATTTAGGTCAGAAAATATGAGAAGTGCTGTAATATAATACGTAACGACTTGAAAAGGTGAATACTGGATAGCTAGGGATTCCATGACCATGGGATTGGAATCTGCTGGCATTAAAAAAAACATGGAAGGAGATGAAGACAGCAGTGGCTATGGTCCGGAATCTCTCGACGCCGGAAAACCGTGAACAATTCAGAAATGAGTTTCAGAAGCTGGTAGAGACAGAAGCACAGCGGCTTTGCAGAAACAGGATGCGGGCGCAGCAACTGGCAGAGTATGTGTTCCTGAAAGTAGAGAAGGATTATGCTGTTCGCATTCTTCCGGATTATTGTGAACCGTTTTTAGCCGGTCAGACCTGTCTGGCATATACTGCAACAGGCGGTAATCCTGCCCGAATGCAGGAAAAAATTGATGAGCTCAGGACAGGTTCCGGTAATTCGGATGTCTGAATATGTCATATTGAATCAAATACCTGCCTGCAGACGAAAATGTCGGACAAGTGGCAGTAATTCTTAAAATAAAGGAAAATGAATGGAGGAGTATTATGTCAATGAGTGAGTATTCGATCCGAAAGGCTTTCTTTGGAAAGCATTATGTGAAGCAGGATGTAGATGATCAGCTGAGCATTATGAACTCGGAAATCGAGAAACTCGAAAAGAAGATTAAGAGTGTTGAAGAAGAAAAGGAATTCCTGAATGAACGGATCAGCAAGGGTGAAAATATCCGGTTGGATCAGGAAACGATGATCGGTGAACGTGAGGAGCAGATTGAGGAACTGAAACAGAAAAATGAAGAGCTCCGGACGCAGAAGCAGTCTGTAAATGAGCAGCTGGATATGCTGAAACGTGAGAAGTCTGCACTTCAGTCTCAGCTTTCTGAACTCAAGGCATCAGGCGAGGAAGCATCACGCCGTTCAGAGGCAGCGAAGAAGGACTTTTCAGCAAAGATTTCAAATCTTGAGAAGCAGACAGCTGAAAAACTGGCGGCGATGGAGAAGAGGTCTTCTGATCAGATGACGTCACTCCGGAAGTCTTTTGATGATGAGAAAGCAGTACTTGTGAAGGAGAAGGCTGCACTGGAGAAGAAGTCTTCTGAGCAGCAGGCAGCACTCCGGAAAGCGCATGACGACGAGAAGGCGGCATTTGCGCAGGAGAAGGCTGCACTGGAGAAAAAGGCTTTGGAACAGCTGACAGCACTCCGGAAAGCGCATGAAGATGAGAAAGCGGCCTTTGAACAGGCAAAGCTGGATCAGCAGACAAAACTGGAAAAAGAGTTTGATGAGCAGCTGAGTGCCGCCGTAGCACGGCAGGAAGAGCTTGAGCATGCTTATGCGGACAAGCTGGCTGAATCGGAACGTGTACATACCGAGCAGATTGGTGCGCTTGAACGCGATGCTGCTGACCGTCTGGCTGTCATAGAGCAGGAAGGAAGCCAGAAGGCGGGTGAACTGGAAAATGCACTGCGTACGCAGCGTGAGCTGGCAGAGAACCAGAACACCATTATTTCCCAGCTGAAGCAGCAGATTGAAGACCAGAAGAAGGAGATTGTACGTCTGCAGGCGTTTGAACCGCTTAAAGACGAAGTGGAGCGTCTTCGTGCTGATGGACACAAGAAAGATGCACATAACGAAGAACTGGAAGACCAGCTGAGGGAAGCTCAGATTCATCTTGAACAGTCTGAGCGCCGGGCACAGCGTCTGTCTTCTATGCTGGATCAGCAGAAGAACAAAATCGAGGAATATGACAATCTTCTGGACGACGGTTCGGTAGAGAAGGCTGAAGTGCAGGCAAAGCGTATTCTGGCGGAAGCCAAGGAGCGTCAGCAGCAGATCCTTCAGGAGACTGAAGAAATCCGTTCAAGAATCATGGCAGCTGTGCGTGCAACCTATTACAACACGATGCAGTTCCGTGTCAGTGTGGCGGATCAGTTTACGCAGCTTGAGCGTGAGATTGACGAGTCTGTCAGTGCCATGCGTCAGGTGGAAATGCCCAGTGTGCCGAAGGAACTTCTGCCGGAAGGCAATGAGGAAACTCAGACCTGGTAATCAATATGAAATGCCTGCATTTGCAGGCATTTCGTAAATCTTTTGCGTTGATATAGGAAGGCAGTTATGTCGTTATATGAGAAACTGGTCCGGGGAGAAGAGTGCCTGGCACTGGTTGGCCTGGGGTATGTTGGTATGCCGATTGCAGTGGCTTTTGCAAAAAAAGTCCGTGTGATTGGATTTGATCTTAACGCCGAGAAGATCGAATGCTACAAGAGCGGCAAGGACCCGACCCGTGAAGTGGGGGATGCGGCTATTGCGGCCACAACGGTGCATTTTACTGCGGATGAAAGGGAGCTGGATCAGGCCAGATTCTTTATTGTTGCGGTACCGACACCGGTGAATCAGGATAAAACGCCGGACCTGGATCCCGTACTTGGTGCAAGTGTAACGGTGGGCCGCCATATTCAGAAAGGTTCCATTGTTGTCTTTGAGTCAACGGTTTATCCAGGTGTAACAGAAGATCTCTGTGTACCGGTTATGGAGCGTGAGTCTGGACTTGTCTGTGGACGTGATTTCAAGGTCGGATACAGTCCGGAGCGGATTAATCCGGGAGATAAGGTGCACCGGCTTGAAAATATCCGGAAGATCGTATCTGGAATGGATGAAGAGTCACTGGATGAAATTCGCAATGTCTATAACCTGGTAATCGAAGCGGGAACGGTCCCGGTATCGAACATCAAGACTGCTGAGGCCATCAAGGTCGTGGAAAACAGCCAGAGAGATATCAATATTGCATTTATGAATGAACTGGCCATGGTCTTTGACCGGCTCGGTATTGATACCAATGAGGTTGTTGACGGTATGAATACCAAGTGGAATGCACTTGGATTCAGACCTGGACTTGTTGGTGGACACTGTATAGGTGTGGATCCGTATTATTTTACTTACGAGGCCGAAAAACTGGGTTATCACAGTCAGATTGTACTGTCAGGTCGTAAAGTGAATGACGGTATGGGCGAGTTTGTGGCTGATGCGGCTATCAAGCAGATGATTCTGGCCGGGAAAACCGTTCGAAACACAAAGGTGGTTATTCTCGGACTGACGTTTAAGGAAAACTGTCCGGATACCCGGAACAGCAAGGTAGAGGATATTATCAGGCGGTTGAACGAATACGGAATTGACCCTATGGTGGTTGATCCGTATGCCTCTGCTGATGATGCAAAACGGGAGTACGGGATTGAACTGCATGATCTTTCGGATGCAAAGGATGCTGACTGCATCATCATCGCAGTTGCACATGACTGTTTCCGTCAGATGTCCCTGGAAACAGTGGGTGATATGTTCAAAGACTGTCCACAGAATGAAAAAGTGCTGGTGGATGTGAAGGGAATCTATCCGATACGGGATCTGAAAGCACATGGATTTGCTTATTGGCGGCTGTAGAATGCGTATTATGCAGTTGCTGAAATATGAAAAAAGCATCTGGTGAAGGAGAATTCTATCTTTTTCAAAAAGGAGATGGCTCAGCATTTCATGCTGGTTTGTCAAATCATGACAACAGCGATTGATACGGTGCCGAAAGCACGACTATGTCATTAAAGGAGATGGCCCAGCATTTCATGCTGGTTTGTCAAATCATGACAACAGCGATTGATACGGTGCCGAAAGCACGACTATGTCATTAAAGGAGATAAGACGATGATCTATTATGTCGATCAGTCTGCACCCCGTGACGGGGACGGCAGTCAGACAAGACCGTTTCGCTATATCAACGATGCTGCGCAGCTCGCAATGCCGGGCGATGAAGTTATTGTTGCACCGGGTGTCTATCGGGAATATGTCAATCCACTAAATGCCGGCACAGAAACTCAGCGGATTACGTACCGCTCACAGAAACCGCTGGGTGCAGTAATCACAGGTGCTGAAATTTTGACCGGATGGAAGCCGTTCCGTGGTGATGTCTGGCAGGCTGAGGTGGATAATGGCCGTTTTGGGACGTATAATCCTTACACCACAATGGTCTGCGGTGACTGGTACTTTGCTCCGCCTGTAAGACATACGGGAGCTGTATTTCTGAATGACCGGATGATGTATGAAACCGTGACGCTTGAGGAGTGTGAGAAGGGGGAAGCAGATCCCTGTTCCTGGGCACATGAGGATTCCAGATACAAGTGGTTTACGGAGCAGAAAGACGGCAAAACCGTGCTGTATGCGAACTTCAGAGGCAAGAATCCGAACCAGGAAAAGGTTGAGATCAGTGTTCGCCGGAACTGCTTCATGCCGGATAAAACGGGTGTAGGCTATATTACAGTAAGCGGATTTGATATTCAGAAAGCGGCGACTACATGGGCACCGCCCGCTGCATACCAGGACGGCATGATTGGTCCGCACTGGAGCCGCGGCTGGATTATTGAGGATTGTGAGATCAGCAACAGCAAGTGCTGCGGTATTTCTCTGGGCAAGTATCGTGATCCTGAAAATGACATGTATTTCTTCACGAAACATGTGAAGAGCCCGACACAAATGGAACGGGATGCGGTTTGCCGCGGCCAGTACCATGGCTGGCTTAAGGAAAATGTTGGCGGGCATATTATCCGTCGCTGCAATATTCATCACTGTGAGCAGACTGGCATCGTCGGCCGTATGGGTGGGGTTTTCTCGATCATTGAAGACTGCCATATTCATGATATTTGCAATTCCCAGCAGCTGGGTGGTGCTGAGACGGCTGGAATCAAGCTTCATGCGGCTATTGACGTTATTATTCGCCGTAATCATATTCATAACTGCATTATGGGTGTATGGTGTGACTGGCAGGCACAGGGTGCACGCATTACCGGGAACCTGATGCATGACAATCAGCCGCCGGCAGGCGCTGAGCATGCTCAGGGTGCCATGTTCTCAACGGATGTCTTCATTGAAGTTGGACATGGACCGACCCTGATTGACAATAATGTGCTGCTCAGCCGGGTAGCGGTTACCATTCCCAGCCAGGGAATCGCCTGTGTCCATAATCTGATGGCTGGTTCGTTCAGCCTCATTAACTCCGGTGTAGACAGTATTGTAAATGGACAGCGTGAACCGCGTTACACGCCGTATCATATCCGTCACAGGACAGAAGTTGCCGGATTTATGACCATTCTGCATGGCGATGACCGGATTTATAACAACATTTTTATTCAGAATCAGCCGGTTGAGAATGAGGAGAAGAAACCCACAGATGCAGATTACGCAGTTGTCGGAACGGAACCGTTTGATATCTTTCCGACGTATGAGGATTGGATTTCTCATTTCCAGATCGGCCAGCTTCCGGATATGCATGATCTGGCACAGTATCACTTTGGTCATCTGCCGGTATGGGTGGATGGTAATGCATACTTCAATGGAGCAACCGTTTGCAAACATGAGAAGCACTGCCTGAAAGTGCCGGAGCAATTTACAGTAAAGCTTGTGGAACGTGACGGCAGGTTCTATCTGGACAGTGGAGTAATTGAAGCTGTCAGTACTTTCTACGACGGTTTGATGAACAGCGAACTTCTCGGGAAAGCCTTTGAACCCGAAGAGCGCTTTGAGAATCCGGATGGAACGGATATTCTTTTTGACAGGGATTATTTCGGCAATCATCGCGGTGCGGAAACAATTCCGGGTCCGTTTGCTGATTCCGAAGCAGCAAAAGCACCGCTTTGGTGAGTTTCATTTCCTGCCGGCAGATGCCGGCAGTTTTTTTTGCTGAAAAAGAGAAGGAAATGCTGCGCAGCATAGGTTTTGTTCAAAGCGGAAAAATGCATCTGGCGCATAGCCGGGAATGATGCCGTTAAAAGAGATTCAGATTCATGAATGGCGGAATCCGTTATGACCGCAGGTTGCGAATCATGGGGATTTCGATTATAATTTTGCAGGTTTACCAGAAAGCTTAAAATTGACGTGAAATAACAGACGGAGTTGCTGATGAAAATAGGAAAATGGCTATTGCTGTGGGGAATCCTGATCGCTGCAGTGTGCTTATATTCTCTGCCGGAACGGGATACGTGGACGTTTTTGAGTGATTCGCTGTCCCAAATTGCGGAAACACGCTGGCGGGCAGATACACGTGAAAAAGCATTTGGCGATATGATGAACTCCGAAAAGGTGAATGCAAGACTCCGGACGGATAGCGGCATCTGGGGAGCCGAGGAGACAGAAATCGTATGGGAACCGTATATGCCGGCTGTTGATCCGGATGGTGGACTGAATCTGTTGTGGGGAAAGTATGATATTATCATTACTGCAGCCCCTGGAACGAAAATCAGCGGCTCTGTTGTCAGTGCCGGTTATCAGTCCTTTATAGAAGATGGCATTTTTTCCGGAGTCACTGGTTCGGACGGTAAAATGAGCAGCCGGTTTACGCTGACAGACACAGCATTTCAGGTGTTTGCTGCATTTGACAGTACCGGAAACAGCATTGAGTCGATTACGATTCGGAAGGAGCAGGGATTCCTTTCACCGGATGCGGTGGCAGTGGGAATACTGATTGGAATTGCCGGCTCCGTACTGATGTTTGTTTTTGAAAGAGCAGGCAGCCGTCCAGCGGTGCGCAGGGATGCACTGACGGTACTGGGGATTGCTGTGTTTGCCAGCATGCCGCTTCTTTGGGGTGGACTGTATGATGGTCATGATCTGTTGTTCCATCTCAATCGGATTGAAGGGATTGCCTCTGGTCTGCGCTGCGGGCAGTTTCCGGTCCGGATTCATGCATCTACACTGCTGGGGTTTGGCTATGCTGCCTCGGTGTTTTATCCGGAAGCTTTTTTGTATCTGCCGGCAGTGATGCGCAACTTTGGTGTTTCTCTCAGCGCCTGTGTACAGATTTTCCTGGGGCTTATTAACCTGATGACAGTTATTGTCTGTTATTTTTCAGCAAAAAAATTGCTTCGTGACAGCGGCATGACGCTGGGGGCAACGATGCTCTATACGCTGAATCCATACAGACTGGTCAATTTGTATACACGTGCGACACTTGGCGAATCACAGGCCATGATTTTTTTCCCGCTTCTGATTGTTGCAATGGCAGAACTGCTGACAGGAGATGACCGGCGCTGGCCGCTTCTGACTGCAGCCATGCTCGGTATTTTTCTGAGCCATCTGCTGAGTACACTGTTCAGCGTGGTTTTCTGCGTACTGGCTGTTCTGATTTATCTGCCACAACTGCTGCATGAAAAGCGCCGGATTGGACGCGGCATTCTTGCGGCAGCTTTGACAGCACTGTGCAGTTTGTGGTTTTTAGTGCCCATGGTGATGTATTCAAGAAGCGGCATTTCTACTTATGTAGGCTTTGATTCCTGGCTGCATGCGCTTGATCCGGGCGGTCTTCTGGTTGGATTTGCTGGCGGAACCGGTACAATCTCCAACGTGGTTGAAGATTTCTCCTATACTGTCGGAGTCGTTCCCGGTTTTGCACTGATGCTTGGGGCAGCGCTCAGCGTTGTGAACCTTTGTTCGGGAGTGAAGGAGATTCCGGATAGACGGGAGCATGTCCGTCTCATTCGTATCTGCCTGGCATTCAGCGGTATAGCGTTGTTTACAGCGACCCGTCTGTTTCCCTGGAAGACAATGTGTACCGTTAAGGGACTGTCAATGATATTTCATCAGATTCAGTTTCCGTGGCGCTTTGTCGGGGTGGCAACGCCGTTTCTGGCGCTTGCGGGCGCATGGGGGTATATGTCCAATCCCCGCATGAGGCAGGCAGGGATTGCAATAATGGCGGTCCTTTGCATTCTGACAGGCGGTTATGTGATGCAGCATGTGGTTGAGGAAGGACCGATTCTTCGTGCAGGGGATGTTTCCAATACGCGTCAGGACCAGTTTGAATATATGTATCCCTATACTGAAAAGGAAGCACTAGAGGCTGGCAGTCTGGAAGTTCGCGGGCTGGCGCCGTATACAATCACGGATTACCGGAAACGGGGCAGTACGCTTTCGTTCAGCGTTGAGGTTGAACCGGGAGAATTCTTTATTGAAGCACCACTTCTGTACTATCCGGGATATGAAGCATATGCTTCGAACGGAGAGATATACAAGATAGACCGGGGAATGAACAATGTGATCCGGATCCGGTATCCGTCAAACGGTGAGAAAACGGAAATCCATATTCGTTACACGGAACCTGTGCTGTGGCGTATATGTGAGGTGATCAGTCTGGTTTCCATTGCCGGACTTGCAGTGCTGCTGATCAGACAGAGAAGATGGAAGTGAAACCGATTGTCCGGCTCAGCGTTCGTGCAGTGGTAGAAACAACGCTGTTTGAACCGGATCTGCTGCCTGCAGCGGGTATTATGGAACGCATGCGGCAGGGAACCCAGGCACATTTGGCACGACAGGAAGCCGGCAGGAAGGCGGAAGCTTCGTATGAGGCAGAGGTGCCGCTTGAGGCAAAATATGAGACGGATGAACTATGCCTGCGGATTACAGGCCGTGCAGATGCACTGTTTCTGGATGGCGATCTTCAGGTTATAGAAGAGCTGAAGCTGGGGACGGTGGAGAATCCGCTGAATCCGGCCCATATGGCACAGGCAGAGATATACGGGTATATGCTCTGTGAGAGCCGGAATCTGTCACAGGTACGCCTTATGGTTCGTTATGTGGATACAGATGGGCAGGTTCTGAAAGACTATTCAGAGGATAAATGCTCAGCGGAACTGAAAACCCGGTTTGATTCCTTATGCAGACCAGCAGCAGATATTGCAGTTCGGCGGCTTCAGCGTCAGACAGCCCGGAATTTGTCCATAGAAACATTGCGTTTCCCGTTTCCAACATATCGTGCCGGACAGAAGGCGTTTTCTACAGCAGTTTATGCTGCCGTTCGTGACCGAAAAAGGCTGTTTATCCAGGCACCGACTGGAATTGGGAAGACTATGGCAGCTGTTTATCCCGTTGTTCATGCATTGAGACAGGATAAATGCGCGGCAATTCTGTTCCTGACAGCACGCGGAACAGGAAGGCGCGCAGCAGTTGAGGCAGCTGTACGTCTTACAGAGGCAGGAACGCTGCTGTACGTGGTTGAGATTACGGCAAAGGCGAAAGCGTGCCCGTATGAAACGCAGGACTGCCGGCCGGATATATGCAGCAGGGCAGCCGGTTTTTATACACGCCTTCCTTCAGCGCTTGCAGAAGCTGAACAGGGTGGTATCTGGGATGCCGCGTCGATTTCTGCACTTGCACAGAAACATGTTCTGTGTCCATTTGAACTGTCGCTCGAAATGGCAAAACAGGCAGACCTGATTATTTGTGACTATAATTATGCATATGATCCGGCGGTGTCCATAGATGAACTGCTTTCAAGGCGCGGCGGTGCCGCGCTTTTGGTAGATGAGGCGCACAGGCTGTGTGACCGGGTCAGAGATGACTATTCGGTCTGGCTGAGACTGCCAGAAATTAAGGAGCTTCGCAGGGTACTTGGTAAATTGTCGGGACGAAAAAGCGCTTTGTATATGGCGCTGACCCGCGTGATTGATGCCGTCCGTCAGGTAGATGCAGGACAGATGACTTCTGGCATAGCTGACAGACAGAGCGCTTTTGTGCTGCAGGAGAATAAGGAAGATTCCGGCGCAAGTCATCCCTGGGATGGTGTGAGTCTTGCGATGGAAGGTCTTCTCGAGGCAGCTGCGAAGGCGTTGCAGAACGGGCGATCTGCGGAAACCGCAGATGCACTTGGTCTGGCGATGGACTGGCTTTCAGCAGCCAAACGGTATTCGGACCGTTATGCATTTTTGACAGAAGGCACGGGAGAGCAGAAAGAAATAGGACTCTATCTGATGGATCCTGCCCCGGAAATTTTTGAGGTTTCCCGCAGAGCGCGCGGAGCAGTATATTTTTCAGCCACGCTGGCGCCACTTGATGGAACCATGCGGCTGCTTGGCAGTGAACCTGGTGATCTGCGACTGGTTCTTCCGTCGCCGTTTTCACCGGAATCCCTGTCTGTAGACATACTGCCTCTGGATGTCCGTTATCAGGCAAGGGAACGAAATGCTGGCCGTCTGGCACAGGCGCTGGAGTCATTTCTGGATGCGCATCCCGGCAATACGATGGTATTTTTTCCGTCATATGCTTTTATGGAGATGACAGTGGAGTATTTACCGAGCAGAACAATTATTTCCGGCAGGCAGCTGCTGTTTGAGGTTCGGAGCATGAGTGAACAGGACCGGGCAGCGTTTTTAGACCGTTTCGTTCATTCAGATGATACCGGTGTAGTGCTTCTGTGTGTGCTGGGCGGTTCATTTGCTGAGGGAATTGATCTGCCAGGCAGTCAGCTCCAGAATGTTGCAATTATTTCCACTGGACTGCCGACGGCTGATGCCCGGATCCGGGTGATGCAGAATTATTACAGGACACGCGGTGAAGATGGCTTTTTTTACACAATGACACTTCCAGGGATGATCCGTGTCATTCAGGCTGCCGGACGACTGATCCGTACGGAAACGGATACCGGTTCGCTTCTGCTGATTGACAGCCGGTACAATGACCGCACTATCCGTGCACTGTTGGATGCGACCCTGATAGGGGCTGCTCTGGGACAGGAGAAAAAGAGAAATGCATAAAAACAAAAAAACATTTAGTGAAAACAGAAATCCAGAGGTGCGGAACAGAATCGTTCTGCTGACAGCAGTTGTGTTCTTGTTATTACTTCCTGCAGCGCCTGCATTGCAGGAAATGGACTATGCACTGACAAATCCACATCTGACAGTAAAGATGGATCCAGTCGAGAGTGCGGATCAGGAAACGCTTTCTGCAGAAGTACTTGGTACGCAGGATCTGATGGAAGCAGAGAACTGGACCGGGGAGGCTGCACCACAGGGATGGCCCAGAACATTTACGATAACGGTTGCAGGAGATACGACGCTGGGTTCAACAGATGATCTCCGAAAACGGGACGACTGTTTTGAAAAGGTTGCAGAAGCAAATGGGTATGCCTGGTTTTTTTCCGGTCTGACACCGCTTTTTGGAACAGATGATCTGACGCTGGTCAATTTCGAAGGAACGCTGACAGAGGAAACATCCAAGAAACAGAAGAAATATAATTTCAAGGGACCGGCTGAGTACACGCAGATATTGACCTCAGGCAGTATTGAGGCGGTCAATATTGCCAACAATCATACGTTGGATTACGGTGAGCAGGGGCGTACCGATACCATTACCAATCTGGAAGCTGCAGGAATCATAGTGTCCGGGAACGGTCAGCTTGGAATTTATGAGAAAAATGGAATTAAGGTTGGAATGACGGGATACTGTTTCCCGTATACCAATGGAAAGAAGGATATCACCGCTGATGTAAAAGCACTGAGAGCTGCAGGCTGTCAGATTGTCATTGCAAGTTTTCACTGGGGCAGTGAGTATCGTGATGATTTTACAGCTGAGCAGAGGACAATTGGACGGGCAGCTATTCGTGCCGGTGCTGATATAGTGGTTGGCCATCATCCGCATATTGTACAGGGCATTGAGGCATATCAGGACCACTATATCCTGTACTCACTTGGAAACCTGGTCTTTGGCGGAAATGTGGACCCGGATGACCGGGATTCCTATGCGGCGAGACTGACATTTACCGTCTATGAAGACCATACCGATACGCCGGTTCTGAGCATTGTACCGCTGCGTCTGACAGCTATGACGAAAGGAACGGACTATCGGCCCGTCCTTGCAGAAGGAGAAGCGGCGGATAAAATTGTCAGCCGGATTCTGAAGCGTTCATCTGAGATGAAAAACTTTGTAAATGCATCCTTTGAACCATGATCTGTTTGGAATCCGGACCGGTTTCGGCCGAAAATGGTTTTAGCGGAAAGGAATAAACAATGCCTGCACATTTTGCATTATTTGCAGATCTTGAAAACTGCGGCGGAAAGAAAAGCATCCTGCTGGATGTGATCGAACGGGTGAAAATCCGTGGAGATATTCTGATTGGAAAAGTGTATGGATACACGGACAGCTTTTCGGAACTCAAAGAGGTACTTCTGTCCAATACGTTTGCGGTTGTCCCTTCGCTTCGTTACGGGCACAGCCAGAAAAACAGCATGGATATCCAGCTGGTGATTGATGCGCTGGATGTAGCCTATACCAATCCTTTGATTGACAGTTTCTGTATTGTCTCCGGTGACAGCGATTATGTGCCGCTGGTTGGAAAACTGAAAAGCATGGGTAAATTCGTCCTCGGCATCTCACGAAGCGAAGTTGCCTCCGGTGTATTCATGAATGCATGCAGTGAGTTCCAGTTCCTTGAAAGCGTGACGCCCAATAAGGAGCGTTCGAAGGAGAAGGAAGGAGACGAGGCAATTACGCTTTCAGAGGTTAATGATCTGATTGTTGCAGTTCTGAGGGAAAGTGAGAGTGGGGAAAAACTGGCCTCTGAGATGAAAAATACGCTGCTCCGTCTGCGTCCGGATTTTTCGGAGAAGAGCGTGGGTTTCTCAACCTTTGGAAAGCTGATTGCAGATCTCTCTGCACGCTATGGTGCATTTTCCGTGACTGCTGAGCAGCATAATGTCAAACTCTGTCTGAATCAGGGAAATAAAGAAGCGGTACAGTTGACACGGGATAACTATGTGGCGTTTTTCAGGGAGATTCTCGAGGAGTACAAGCATGCCGGATTTGAACGTGTCAATCCGCCGGTACTCAAAGCCGCGGTACTGGCATCTTATCCGGATTTTAACGAGCGGCAGATAGGCTACCGACGTTTTTCAGACGTGCTTCGCGACCTTGAAAAATCAAAACTGTTGAAAATTGAAATGAGTGAGAGCGGCAACATGCTCGTGAGAATAAAGTGACGGTAAATCTTATGCGGCACATTTACAGATTTATGCTTGTTGCATTTCTGCTGTTGCTTCCGGTTATGACGGAAGCACAGACCATCCGAATGGAAGATGGATATGCGGCATTTGACTATCCGGATACCTGGATGGTTCTGTCGCCGCAGCTGTGTACAGTCTATGCGCCGCTGCTTGAAAAGCAGGGGATGGATCCTGCGGCTCTTCGCAGCAGCATGGAAAAAGGCCACATACTCAGTTGTGCCTATAATCCGGATTTTTCCCAGCGCCTTTCTGTACTCTGCTGGTCTGATGATACATCCCAGAGCCTTTTTGATATCGGGCGGGTTGAAACCGGAGAACGCAGACGCATACGGGCACAGGCGGAAAACAATACTTTATGGGAAAGCAGCGGAATGCGGACGCAGGATGCAGAATGGCAGACCGTTTCCGGGCGCTACTGGCTCTATCTGCATTATTTGCGGACAGAAAATGGTGAAACTGTCGGACGCGGCCTCCGTTATATAACCATTCATAATGGGCAGTATATTGCACTGGACTGGCAGATTTCGAACGGCCGCTTTTCAAACAGGGATCTTGGAACATTCAAGTCGCGGGTGCAGCAGATTGTTTTTCTGCAGGAACTTGAGGAGCCGATGCAGACGGTAGCGCTTGATACAGAACTGCCGACGGAAACAAGCAGCGGTAAAATTGAAATCAGCGGAACTGCTACCCCGGGGGCGGAACTTGTATTGACCATTGAGAGCGAAAGTATTCTGAAAAGAACTGCCGGAGAGACAACAGCTGGTCCCCGCGGCTCCTTTAAGATTGAATTTTCACTTGAAAAAGAGGGCGAAGTTGATCTTGTCCTGACTGCACATGCGGATGGAATGATTGATCAGGTACTCCAGAGTACCATTATATACAACAGTAAAACGCTTCCGGTTTCTGGAATTGATGACAGCAGGACGGTCAGTGAGGATAAACTGGTTATTACCGGAAAAACACTGGCTGGGACGCAGCTGCAGCTGCTCACGCCATACGGCATCAGCAAAAAGCGTGCTGCAAATGACGGATCATTCTCCTTTGAACTGAATACAAAAGAGGAAGGAACCTACAATTATACGCTGGTACTGGACAAGAGCGGCTATCTTCAGCGGCGGTATCCATTTACAGTTATCCGTATCAAGACAGATGACCAGCAGAAGGCTGACATCCGGAAAACAGCGGTACGGTTAAAGTACAGGGATCTCCAGAAAGATCAGGAATCAAATCTTGGAAAGGTGATGAGCATCTATGGCCCGGTAACTGAGGTCAGCACGGGCGGGGATACTTCGTATATCCGGATGCAGTTTACCAAATCGGTTGGGAATACCTGGACGAATCCTGTGATCATAGTCTGTGAAGGAACGACAGAGGTTACATCAGGCCAGTATATATCCGCGGTGGTTACGGTGGATGGTATCTACATGGAACAGGACGATGCAGGAAATGATGTGGCTGTACCGCGTTTTCAGCTGCTGTTCATAGACCGCGTGGAGTAAACCTGAGTCCGAACAGAGATGTGAAGTCAGATGCAGTTTCTGTGTCGTCAATAACTGCAGCAAAAAAGAAAATGGCCTGGTGCAATACACCGGTGTGTATAAAATGGGCAGATGCAGTCCGGTATGAAGCCGAAAGCTAAAGCTGTTGCCCTTTGAAGGAGTCAGTTGCAGTATGAAAAAGAATAACGGGTCTCAAAACAGGGAGGCTTATCTGATTGGTACCAGGGATGGTGTGCCGATCGCACTTGGTTACTTTGCGGTTGCTTTTTCGCTTGGCATAGCTGCCAGAAACATCGGGATGACACCCTTCCAGGGCTTTCTGGCCAGCTTTCTCAATATGGCTTCAGCCGGAGAACATGCAGCATTTACAAGTATAGCGCATCATGCGACCTATCTGGAGATTGCACTGGTCACACTTGTGGCTAATGCGAGGTATCTGCTGATGAGCTGTTCACTGTCACAGAAGTATCCGGAATCCCTGCCGTTTTACCATCGGCTTTTGTCGGGATTTGGTATTACAGATGAGCTGTTTGGCATTTGTATTGCGCGGCCTGGCTGGCTGAATCCGTTTTATCTGTATGGCGCTTTTCTGATTTCTGCACTCGCCTGGTCCAGTGGTACGGCACTTGGGATTATCATGGGAAATCTTCTGCCCGCAAGGGCGGTCAGCGCACTCAGTGTTGCGCTTTTTGGAATGTTCCTCGCCGTGATTATTCCGCCGGCAAGAAAGAGCCGTGTGGTTGCATGCCTGATTGTCATCGCGTTTTTGTTGTCATATCTGGCCGGCGTTCTGCCTGGTATCAGGAATCTGTCATCCGGAAACAGGACTATTTTACTGACGGTTCTTATTGCCGGCAGTGCTGCAGCGCTGTTTCCGGTAAAGGACGAAACGGAGGCGGATCACGATGCAGCGTAATATGTATCTTTATATTCTCGTCATGGCAGCGGTCAGCTATGCAATTCGCGTGCTTCCGCTGACACTCATCCGCAAACCCATTAAAAGCCGTTTTCTGCGCTCTTTTCTTTATTATGTTCCCTATGTGACCCTGGCCGTGATGACTTTTCCGGCTATGATTGAGGCGACCCAGTCACCTGTTGCCGGCATCTGTGCACTGGTGCTGGGGATTCTTCTTGCGTGGTTTGGTCTCGGTCTGTTTGGTGTTGCGGCTTCCTGCTGCATTCTTGTTTTCATTCTCGAATGGTTCCTGTGAATCTGTCAGGAACATGATGCCTGTTGCGCACAAATGCCGTATGGCAGTTGTGCGGCGGATAAGACGAAATGTTTTATCCCCATTTGGACCCTTTTTGCTGAGGTATGTATATGTGTGGAATTGTCAGCTATGCAGGTTACCGGCCTGCAGCCCCTATTCTCCTGGATGGACTTCGCAAACTTGAATACCGTGGATATGATTCGGCTGGAATTGCCGTACGCAATGCACGGGAGATTGTAACCGTTAAAGCTAAGGGACGCCTTCAGCGCCTCTTTGACAAGACAGACAATGGCATGGCCGTTGAAGGACTGTGTGGTATCGGACATACACGATGGGCAACACATGGGGAGCCGTCTGAACTGAATGCGCATCCGCATACATCAGATGACGGAAATGTGGTCGGTGTACACAACGGCATTATTGAGAACTATCAGGAGCTCAAGGATAAACTGCTCCGGAAAGGATATCATTTCTATTCCACGACGGATACAGAGGTGGCCATCAAACTGGTAGACTACTACTGGAAAAAGTATGGTCTGGGACCGGTGGATGCCATAAACCGTTCCATGGTACGAATCCGGGGCAGCTACGCACTTGCGATTATGTTCCGGGATCATCCAGGTGAAATCTGGGTGGCGCGGAAGGATTCTCCGCTGATTATCGGTGCCGGAGAAGGAGAAAACTTTGTAGCCTCGGATGTGCCTGCCATTCTCAACTATACCCGGAAGGTCTATTATATTGGGAACCTGGAGATAGGCCGGCTGACGGCTGATTCTATTACCTTCTATAATCTGGACGGTGATGTCATCGAACATGACCCGGTTATGATAGAATGGGATGCAGAGGCAGCGGAAAAAGGCGGCTTTGAGCATTATATGCTCAAAGAAATTCATGAACAGCCAACGGCCGTCCGGGAAACCATGCATGCATATGTTCACGAGGGACGCATAGAACTTCAGGGACTGGATGAACAGATGCTCTCTGATCTTGAGCGTATCTATATCGTAGGATGTGGTTCTGCTTATCATGTCGGCCTGGCTGGGAGGTCCGTCCTGGAGAGCCTGACGGATTTACCGGTAGAGGTTGATCTGGCATCCGAGTTCAGGTACCGGAATCCGAAACTGGTTAAAAACAGTCTTGTTCTGGTCATTTCCCAGTCCGGTGAGACAGCGGATACACTTGCTGCGCTCCGCCTGGCCAAAGAGAAAGGCGTTCCGGTCGTGTCGATTGTCAATGTGGTTGGTTCTTCTATTGCCAGGGAAAGTGACTGCTGCCTGTATACACACGCAGGACCTGAGATTTCGGTAGCAACGACAAAGGCATACAGTACACAGCTTGCGGTGATTTATCTTCTGGCGATGCAGACAGGATGTCTGAAGGGACTGATCTCTGAGGAACACTTTACTGAGATGATGGATGCACTTCTGAAGCTTCCGGATCAGATCGAACGTTTGCTTGAGGACAAGGAGCGGATTCAGTGGTTTGCCAGCAAATATGCCAATGCGAAGGATATTTTCTTTATCGGACGCGGTATGGACTATGCAATTTCCATGGAAGGCAGCCTGAAGCTTAAGGAGATCTCC
Organism: Clostridia bacterium; assembly: GCA_017469025.1. Classification (GTDB taxonomy): domain Bacteria; phylum Bacillota; class Clostridia; order Christensenellales; family Aristaeellaceae; genus Ventricola. The sequence continues at coordinate 3,789 of JAFUHD010000095.1, read as the reverse complement.
TATATTCATTCTGAGGCATATGCAGCGGGTGAACTCAAGCATGGGACCATTTCCCTGATTGAAAATGGAACGCTGGTGGTAGGAATCCTTACACAACAGGCACTTTTTGAGAAGACGGTGTCCAATATGGTTGAGGTCAAGAGCCGTGGTGCCTACCTGATGGCTGTCACCAGCTATGGCAACTACAGCATAGAGGATACGGCAAATTTCTGCGTGTATATTCCAAAGACGGATGAGCACTTCATGACGAGCCTTGCAGTAATTCCTCTCCAGCTGCTTGCTTACTATATCAGTGTTGCCAAAGGCCTGAATGTTGATAAACCCCGCAATCTTGCCAAAAGCGTTACCGTGGAGTAAATACTTCTTTTATGATAAGGTATTGCCATTGCCATTTTGGCAGATCAGTGCATAAAATGGTGTTTTCTTTACGGGTATTGAAAAAGCCGGACCAACAGGTCCGGCTTTTTTTCAGGCTTTGAAAGGCAGCTGCATAAAATCAGCCATTCTGTGGACAAGTGCTTTTGCACTGTCCATGTTGATATCTTCTGCAAAACAGCGGATTCTGGGTTCTGTTCCGGAAAAACGGGCGATGATCCAGGAGCCGTCCTCAAAATATACTTTACAGCCGTCAAGATAGCTGACATGATCGATTTTTCTGCCAAAGTCTGGCAATGCGCGGGATTCAAAGAGCGTGTGCTGAAGGGTATCGCGGCTGGATACGGTCAGGCCCCAGTCATATTCGGCCATATGCATTTCGCCGAATGTATCATAGATTTCTGCAACAAGACGTGACAGTGGTTTCCCGGTGACGCTGACCATTTCAACCAGCAGCGAAGCGGCATAAAGTCCGTCTTTGCCGGAAATATGGCCGCGGACAGTCAGACCGCATGAAGATTCTCCACCGATAAGCGCGTCATGTTTATCCATACCGGATGAAATATGCTTGAATCCGACGGGGACTTCCCAGCAATGCTGTCCGAAAGCTTCAGCAACACGGTCCAGCAGATGTGTGGTTGCAATATTTCGTACGGCGTCACCCTTCCAGCCCTTGTATTTGAGCAGATAATAGTAAAGCAGAACGAGCACTTCATTGGCGGGAATGTAGGTGCCGGTTTCATCAATAATACCGAGACGGTCTGCATCACCGTCTGTTGCGATGCCCAGATCAGCTGTGTGTTCTGCAACGGCATGCTGAAGGTCCACCAGTGTTTCAGGATTGGGAGCAGGAAGATGCCGGCCGAAAAATGCATCATGCCGGTCATTGATGACGTCAATGTCGCAGCGTGCGGTATAGAAGATGGTCATAAGGCCGTTCAGACTGACACCAAACATGGGATCCAGTACGATACGGGGACGCCGCCTGCGGATTGCTGCGATATCAATACGTTCCATGATGGAGTCGAGATACGCATCCCGCGGATCAATATAGCGGATACGGCCGTCGGTGAGGGCAATCTCAAAAGGAACAGAATGAATCTCTGATTCAGAGGCAGCGTTTGCTTCAGCAGCGATGGCATCCGTGATTTCCTGGACAGCATCGCGGCCACCACGGGTAAAGAGCTTGATGCCGTTATAGACAGCCGGATTGTGGGAGGCAGTGATGGCTGCACCATAGGGAAGATTCATGTTTTTAACGGTGAACATGATCTGTGGTGTTGGCGCTGAAAGGTTGACAAATGAGAGGGGAATGCCTTCTCCTGCCATGACTTCGGAAAACCAGATTGCTGCCTCCCGCGATAGAAAACGCCGGTCGTATCCAATGACGAATCCTTCCTTTGCAACACCTTCACGAATCATTCGCTGTGCGACAGCATGTGCAACTCTCCGTATATTATCCTTGGTGAAATCCTCTCCAATAATGGAACGCCATCCGCCGGTACCAAATATGATCATGATTAGCTCCTTTCTATCGGGAAGGTTTGAAAATAGTCCAGATTAACAGAACGATCTAATACAGTGAAATGCAAAAAAATGATTGAAAAGTACGACAAATAGTGAACGAAAAACGGTATGATTCAGTGGTTTGTGACGAATAAATCATATTCTGTTGTGCTAAAAATTATATTATACCGGTTTTTCTTTGTCAATTGAAAGAATGGCAGACGCAAATGATCTGGTATAATAAGCAGCATTTTATTAATTTCAGAATGAATCCTGATTTGAAAGGGCTTTCGGCTTGTTCTTACTCAGAAAATCGGTTAGAATATCTCCGTTTTGTTAAGCAACCTTTATTACGCAATTTGGAGAAGAAGGAACATGTCACTATTTCAACTGGCAGCTTATGGTATGGGATGCTGTGCAGTTTATTATCTTGTTCCCCGGCGGATCCGGTGGATAATGCTGCTTGTGGCCAGTCTGGGCTTTTATGCATTCCGAGCGACAGCGGCATTGCCATTTATTCTGCTTACTGCACTGAGCATTTGGGCTGCATCTCTGCAAATCGGGTACATCGACAGACAGTGTGAGGATAAGATTCGCACGAGGAGAGAACAGCTTTCTGCGGCGGAGAGAAAGGTTTTGCGCGCTGAAGCCAAAAAACGAAAGCGGTTTTGGATGTTGTCCGCGCTTATTCTCAATTTTACGATTCTTGCTGTCCTTAAATATACGGACGATGTGCGTGGCTGGTTTGGTGTTTCTCCTCTGGGACTCCTTCTGCCGCTGGGTATCTCATTTTATACATTTCAGTCAACTGGATATCTGCTAGATGTGTATAACGGGAAGGTGGTTCCGGAACGGAATCCGGCGAAGTTTTTTCTCTTTGTTTCATTCTTTCCCCAGCTGATACAGGGACCAATCGGGCGATATAATGACCTCTCAGGGCAGCTTATGGAACCCCATGATTTTGATATGGAGGCAATCCGGCGGGGTGTACTGCTCATGTTTTGGGGACTGCTCAAAAAGCTGGTTCTTGCTGACCGGGTACAGCCGCTGGTAGAGGTGGTTTTTTCTGCAGAGCCTGGCAGCATGGGCGGAGCAGCAGCTTTGATCGGTGTACTTTGCTATTCTCTGCAGCAGTACTGTGATTTTTCCGGTGGAATTGATCTTGTTACAGGAATTGCGGAGCTTTTCGGGATACATCTTGCGCCGAACTTTAAACGTCCCTATTTTGCGGTATCTCTGGCAGATTTCTGGCGGCGGTGGCACATCAGTCTGGGCGCGTGGATGCGGGATTATGTGTTTTACCCGTTTGCACTCAGCAAACCAGCAGCGCTGCTCTCCAAACAGTTGAAAAAAAGGCATCCACATCTGGCACGTACACTGCCTGCGGCACTTGGAAACATACTGGTTTTTCTGCTCGTGGGTATCTGGCACGGTGCCACTTCCAATTACATTCTCTGGGGACTGTATAATGGTATCATACTTGCGGCGTCTGCCTTGCTGGAGCAGCCATATAAACAATTTAATGAGAAACATGCTGCGCTTGTATCCAGCACAGGATTTCATGTTTTCCGCATGCTGAGAACTTTCCTGATTGTCAACATCGGCTGGTTTTTTGACCGCTGTGCACATGCCGGGGATGCTTTCCGCATGATGGGCAGCATTGTAACGGATCTGCGTCCTGAGCAGATTACACCGGAATGGCTGGAACAGTGTCAGCTGAAGGGCGCAGAGTCGGCAGCTGTGGTTATATTTACGCTTCTCCTGTTTGGCATTTCTTGCGCTGGAGAATGTGGCATTCAGGTGCGGGAGAAGATTGTGCGGCGCAGGCTGCCAGTAAGATGGGCAATCTTTTATGCGCTGATTCTGTCTGTACTGGTCTTCGGTATGTGGGGCAGCGGTTTTAATGAG
>JAFUHD010000094.1 GCA_017469025.1 Clostridia bacterium | reverse complement strand
TCTGCTTCGACTGCCGGAAAAGCACCGGTAAGAGTCTGAGGCTGGTGTTGGCTATCTCAAAACCGTGCTATCTTTTATCACAATGAATCCTGCTTGTCAAGAAACTGTTTATAAATCCAAAACTTTTGTATGCAGTGACCAAAATCACCCGTCAGGATTCCGTGAAAAATCACCTCAAAAACGGGTTTGTATGAGATGGCCGTTCATGTATTATGAAAATGCAAAATTTGCAAATGCTTCCCTGCATGCACTGGCCAGTGTATTCATTTTCTGGATATCTGCTTTGCAAATTGAACGGTCATAAGAGTATAGTCCGTTTATTTCTCCTTCGACATCTGTTAACTGAGTATAGATGCTGCCATTGAGACCGTTTCGGATAGATGGCAGTATCATTTCCTTATACAGAGTGGATATTCTGTCCATCCATGCGGTCTGACCGTTGTCTTTTCCGTATCCATACGCTTTGAGACCGTCATGGCCTCCAAGATCGCATGGAAACCCGCCGCACTCACTGAGCAGCAAAGGACGTTTATCGGCATGAAGCACTTTGTTTCTGAAGTAAACGTGTTCGCTGTCCACATCTGTTTCATATCCCTTATACCAGCCGGAAGCGGATATGTAGAATCTGGAAGGGTCATTTGCTTTGAGCAGCAGGTAAACACTGCTGGTGGCAAACTGTCCCCAGCCTTCATTGAAAATGGTATAGCCTATGATACATGGGTGATTCCCAAGATGTGCCTGAATGCCTTTGCAGTGCTCCACAAAAAAGGATTCCCGCTTTCCTTCTATGGATTGTTTCTCATGATGGTATTTGAGTCCAAGATTGGCCAGTACAGTGTCGCGGATGTAGGAATATGGTCCACTGTTTACCATGTCCTGTAAAACCAGTATTCCGTGAAGATCACATAGCGCATAAAATACATCAGCTTCTATCTTGATATGCTTTCTCAATGTATTGAAGCCCAGTGCTTTTGCATTCAGAATATCCGTTTCATACTGTTTCGGGTCTGCTGCAGTATAAATGCCCTCTGGAAAATACCCCTGATCCAGCAGTCCGTGAAGATAAACCGGCTGTCCATTCAGACAGATCAGGGAATGCCCGCCCGGCATTTCCCGGATTTCCACCGTACGCAGAGCAAAATAACTTCTGACATGATCCTGTCCAAAGACAACTGCCACCGGATAAAGCTTTGGATGTTCCGGTGTCCAGTGCTCCGGGTCCATAATTTCAATGCTGTGCCAGCAATTGGTGGAAAGATGGCATGTATCCCCTTTGATGACCACGTCAGCAGGGCCTGTAGTTTCACTTTCAAGGCGGATGTCAATACCACTCAGCGAGCTGCGGATCTGAATGTCAGAGAGAAACTGTTCAGGTACGGTTTCCAACCACACTGGCTGCCAGATCCCGCTGACACCGGTATACCACATGCCCTTGGGGTTTTCTGACTGCTTTCCATACGGATAGATATGATCAAATGTATCCTGTACATCGACTGACAGGGTATTCCTGCCTTCCCTAACAATGCCGGTAATTTCATAGCAGAATGGAAGATATCCGCCTTCATGCTGACCGAGAAGTTGCCCGTTTAGAAGTACGGATGCGGTCTGGTCTACCGCACCGAAATGCAAAAATACCCGCGGTTTGTCCATTATCTGTGAAAAAGTGAACGCCGTTTCATAATGATAATGGCCGTCCGGCTGTCCATTCCAGTGAGAGGCGGATGATTCTGGCGGAAAAGGAACATCAATCGGCATTCCATTAAGCGTCCAGCTGCTGTTTATGAAGAAGGGTTTATCCCTGTACATTTGTGACCGGGGATATCCGTTTCTCAGCCAGTCAAGCTCCATTCATCCACTTTCCTTTCTCTTATTCAGTCTATGGCACATTCTTAAGTCTGTGGGAAAAGAATGTGTAAATCTCAGGACGTTTTTATGCATGAATCTCATCATGTGTCAGCGCTTCCAGCATTTCTGATGGATTCCTGTCTGCCTTCACTTTGCGATATATGCCGGTGATCATACCGGTTTCATCAATTAAGAAAGTACTGCGGACAGTTCCCATTGTTTTCTTGCCATACATCATTTTCTCCTGCCAGACGCCATACAGTTCCATTACGGAATGATCGGGATCCGATAACAATGTAAAAGGAAGATTGTATTTTGAAATAAAGCGCTGATGGGACTCGGATGTATCCTTGCTGATCCCAATAATGACAGCTCCGCACGCTTCAAATTCCGGTTGCAGTTCAGCAAATGAGCATGCCTGCTTTGTGCAGCCGCTGGTCATATC
>JAFUHD010000093.1 GCA_017469025.1 Clostridia bacterium | reverse complement strand
CCCAAAGATGACATTTTCCGCACCATCATACAAAACATGCAGGGATTCAAGGATGCGGATCAGCAGGCTCCGCTCTATTTCAAAACAACGCAGGAAATGCTGGACGAGTTTTCCTATCTGGGACCTCAAAAAGCACATGAGGTAGTTATTGACAATCCTGCCATAATTGCCGCACGAATCGGTGATATCTCTCTATATCCAAAACATCCGGAAGGGAAAGATACATTCCAGCCGTTTTGGCCGGATGCAGCAGATAACATTAGAAACCTGTGTGAATCAAAAATACATGAACTATATGGTGAGAATCCACCTGAAATTGTTGTTGCCCGCAAAGAAAAGGAACTGGGATCCATTCTCGGCTATGGTTATGGTACACTGTATAATATTGCTGAGAAACTGGTAAAAAAATCCAATTCCGATGGTTACCTGGTCGGATCCCGTGGCAGCGTTGGTTCCTCATATGTTGCTCATCTGGTCGGTATTTCAGAAGTAAACGCATTACCACCGCATTACCGGTGTCCGAACTGTAAACACACTGAGTTTAACATAGACAAATCCCGGTATAAGGTCGGTGTCGACCTGCCGCCCATGGACTGTCCGGAGTGCGGAACACCGTATGTCCGGGATGGATTTGATATTCCGTTTGAAGTTTTTCTGGGTTTTAAGGGCGACAAAGTTCCAGATATCGATCTCAACTTTTCAGGTGTATATCAGTCGAAGGCGCATGCCTATATTGAAGAACTGTTCGGCAAAGGCTACTGCTATCGCGCAGGCACCATCGGTACCCTGGCTGATAAAACAGCTTACGGTTATGTAAAACGGTACTGCGAAGACAGGGAAAAGACATTCCCGGATGCTGAGATGAACCGTATTGCTGCCGGCTGTGTCGGTGTCAAACGTACAACTGGCCAGCATCCGGCCGGCATGGTGGTTTTGCCGAAAGAATATGAAATCTGTCAGTTTGTCGCAATACAGCATCCGGCAAATGATCTTAACTCTCCAACGATTACCACCCATTATGACTTTGGTTCCATGCATGATGTACTCGTCAAACTGGACGTTCTCGGTCATGATGATCCCACGATGATTCGAATGCTTGAAGATCTGACCGGTATTGATGCCAAGACGGTTCCATTGACTGATCCCGGCGTCATTTCCCTGTTTTCAGGAACATCGGCACTTGGTGTAACACCCGAGCAGATCGGTTCCAATACCGGTACATACGGTGTGCCGGAATTCGGTACGCGATTTGTCCGTCAGATGCTTGAGGAAACACAGCCCAAGTCCATGGAGGAACTGATCCGAATTTCAGGTCTTTCGCATGGAACTGATGTTTGGATTGGAAACACCCAGGATATCATTAAAGAAGGACTTGCACCGCTTTCATCCTGTATCTGCTGCCGTGACGATATCATGAATGCCCTGATGGACTATGGTGTCGCACCAAAGATGTCATTTGACACGATGGAATCCGTCCGAAAGGGGAAAGGACTCAAACCGGAAATGGAGCAGGCAATGATCGAACATAATGTACCGGAATGGTTCATCGGTTCCTGCAAGAAAATCAAGTACATGTTCCCCAAGGGACACGCAGTTGCATATGTAACCATGGCATTACGCATTGCATGGTACAAGGTTTACCGGCCTGCTGCTTATTACTGCGCATATTATACAGTCCGTGCTGACTGCTTCGACGGTGTCATTCTGGGTGGTTCACTAGATTCCATCAAGGCAAAATACAAAGAGATGGATGACAACAGCAAAGATCTTACTGCGAAAGACAAGGATCTGATGATTATCATGGAACTGGTAATTGAAATGCTGTATCGTGGCATTCGTCTGCTTCCCGTCGACATTGAACGTTCTGAAGCTACACGTTTTCAGCTCATCTCCGACACAGAAATTCTGATGCCTTTTAATGCTATGCCAGGAATGGGAGAAAGTGCTGCACAGAGTATAGTTGATGCACGCAACGAAGCTCCTTTTATCTCAATTGAAGACGTTATGCACAGAACAAAAGTATCACAAAGTATCTGCGATATGATGCGGGATGCCGGTTGCTTTTCAAAGATGCCGGATACCAATCAGCTCGATTTGTTTTCCATGTAACACTGCAGGGGCATCCAATGGATGCCCCTTTTTTGTTTTTCAGGCTCAAATTGCATACAATATGTGTGATTCCTGCAAAATTCTCTGGTTTATTATTATAAAACCTATTGAAAACAGTGAATCATGTTGCTATAATACGCCCCGCTGTGCAAGACGCAGCTTTATAAAATTCAAAAACGAAAGGAATTTGCTATTATGGCAGCAGTTAAAGTAAAAGAGCAGACCATACTGCAGTTTGCAGGCAAATCTGCAGAAATTGGAGATCTCAACGCAAAAGTGCGGCAGGCCTGGAAGGATGCCGGCAATAAAGTCGGAGATCTTAAGACCATTGACATTTATGTAAAGCCTGAAGAGGGAATGGCTTACTATGTCATCAACGGTGAGACAGAAGGAAAGATTGAACTGTTCTGATCCGTTCTCTATTGAAGACGCCCGAGCCGGGGCGTCCGTTGTTATTTTTGGAGAAAAACGCCTTCCATTGAAAGCATCAGAGGCTTTAAAAATGGCAAATTTTCGGGCTTCGCACTCTGCCTGCGTATGCGCAAACGGAATCTTCCCAGAAAACGGACATTGATTTCATCAGAAAATT
>JAFUHD010000092.1 GCA_017469025.1 Clostridia bacterium | reverse complement strand
TACTATAAAACCAAAGTGGCTCGCTTCAAAAATCCCCGCATGTCTCTGATGTGCGGTTTTCTGTTTTGCGGGCAGATTAATGCGTTCATTATAAAGGTTATCCTTTTTTTGTCAAATCTGTATCCTTATTTCCAGTTTCATGAAATGGCAGCAACGGCATTTCCCGTGCAGATATAATTCTCGGTCAGGCAGAACGTTCTCTTTTGCCGGTTGGCGTCAGACTGCCCCTCCCGCAATCCTTTCACAATCCGGCGGTAAACCAGTGAGGGTCAAAAAAATAGGCTTGTTCCTGCAGTATGATATGTGATAAAATAGCCGCGATAAAATTGCGGAGGAAACAGACGGAATGGAACGGTTTGGAAACGGTTTTGGAGATCAGTTCAAAGAAGATATCGTTTCACCCAGGTCAACGGTTCTTCAGAATTTATTATATATTGCCTGCTGGATTCTGATTGTCATATGCGGCGTATATGCTTTTCTAATGCTGCAGGTTGTAACAGTGCAGTTTTCCGTTCAGGGACTGATCATGCTGCTTGTATCTGCCGGCATTGTGGTTCTCATGTTCCTGTACAAGGACAGGGCAAAGGTTGAATACGAGTACAGCTTTACCAACGGAAACCTGGATTTTGCCAAAGTGTTCCGCCAGGTCCGGCGCCAGGAACTGGGCAGTATGGACGTCAGAAAGGTAACCGCCTGCGGGCATGTTGCCCATGAAAGCTTTCAGCGGTATCTTTCCATGAAGGATGTCGAGAAAAAGAACTGGTTTCTGAACAGGGATGGAAATCTGTTTTACTTCTATTATGTGAAAGATAACAAGAAGCACATGATCATCATTGAACCCAGTGAGGAAATGGTGGAAATGATCCGTAAATGTGTCGATCCGGGTGTCTTCCAGGGCTGACAGAATGGTATGGCACGCTTTGCGTGCCATTTTTTATGCCTGCAGGGCAGGGAGTATAGTTGAACAATGATATATTTGGATAACAGTGCAACCACCAGACCTTACGAATCGGTACTGGAGGAAATGGACCGGTGCATGCGCGAGGATTACTATAATGTATCTGCAGCATATGCACCGGCAATGCTTGCTGAAAAAGCCATTGATCGGACACGCGGGACAGTACTCAGAAGTCTGGGACTTTCAAAGGGACGGGTCATATTTACGGGCGGCGGTTCAGAAAGCGACAATCTCGGTATCCTGGGTTTTGCGGAGAGCCTTCATGTGCCCGGTACTTTTCTGGTCAGTCAGATGGAGCATCCGGCTGTCCTTGAAACGCTCAAACGGGTAGAACGGCTTGGACATACCATCCGTTTTATGCCGATCGCCCAGGATGGCAGGATAGACGTAAAAGCGGCGCTTGAACTGGCGGACAAATCAACCGTGATGCTTCTGTGCATGCATGTGAACAATGAAACCGGCGCCATTCAGCCTGTCGGAGAACTTTCGAAGGGGGTCAAGGCGATACAGCCGGGGACCATTGTATTTTCAGACGGCGTCCAGGGATATATGCGTGTGCCCATGAACATGAAGGAAAATGGCGTGGACCTGTATACCATGAGTGCACACAAGATTCATGGACCCAAAGGCGTTGGCGCACTGGCTGTGGCTGGAGATGTCCGGCTTGTGCCGCAGATTACAGGCGGCGGACAGGAGGCCGGGCTGCGGTCCGGGACACTGAATGCGCCTGGGATCAGGGGAATGGGGACCGCTGTTGTACAGTGTCAGGAGATGTATATCGGGGATAAGGTTTTTTCGCTTAAACAGCACCTGGTTGAATGTCTCAGAAGTGCGGATGGAATTGCATTTAACGGACCTGATCCGCTTGACCGCACCGTCAGTGCGCCTCACATTCTGAGCATCCGCTTTGACGGTGTCCGCGGCGAGGTCATGCGCAATGCACTTGAGGCAAAGCAGATTCTGGTTTCAACCGGTTCTGCATGCGGTTCGCATAAGCAGAAAGTGAGCCAGACGCTGAAGGCAATGGGACTTGGCACTGAAGCTGCGGATGGAACAATCCGCGTGAGTATCGGTGCAATGAATACCATGGATGAGATGGAAACGGCAGCCGGGGCTATGATTGAACTGGCCCGTATGCTGAGACAATACAGGAGGCGGTAAAATGCGGGATGTACTTTTGGTACGCTATGGTGAGGTATTCCTGAAGGGAACGAACCGGCCGTACTTTATGAAAAAGCTTGTGGATCATGTAAAAGAGGCAGTAGCACCGGTGCATGGCCGTGTCTGGCTGGGTGAGGGCCGCATCTATGTGGCTGATTTTACAGACATGGATGAGTGCATTGAACGCGTGACAAAGGTTTTCGGCATTCATTCGGTCAGTCCCGCGGCTGAAATTGACAAGGATGATTTTGACGCAATTTGTCAGAAGGCGGCGGAGATGATGTCTGGTCTGACGGGAACATTCAAAGTACTGGCCAGACGTTCTGACAAACGCTATCCGCTGAGTTCCCCGGAGATTATGATGCAGGCTGGCGGATATATCCTGACTCATACGGAAAACCTGACAGTCGATGTTCACAATCCCAAACATATTATGATGATTGAAATCCGGGAAAAGGCATATTTAAGCGTCAAACGCTATCCAGGGCAGGGCGGCATGCCGATGGGGACCAACGGGCGGGCCTGTCTGCTGCTGTCGGGCGGCATCGACAGCCCGGTGGCCGGATACATGATTGCGAAGCGCGGCGTCGAAATCTGCTGTGTACACTATCATTCGTTCCCGTATACCAGTGAACGTGCAAAGGAAAAGGTGCTGGAGCTGGCGAGGGAACTGAGCGATTATGCGGGTCCGATCCGTGTCTATGTCGTACCGTTTACGGAAATTCAGATGGAAATCCATGCAAAGTGCCCTGACAACAATACGACACTGATTATGCGCCGCTACATGATGCGTATCGCAGAACAGATTGCAAAACAGGAAGGCGCATCTGCACTGGTGACAGGTGAATCCATTGGACAGGTGGCCAGCCAGACGATGGATGCGCTGGTCTGTACGGATCAGGTGGTCAGCATGCCGGTATTCAGACCCCTGATCGGAATGGACAAGAGTGAAATCATTGAGCGTGCAGAGCAGATCGGCACTTTTGCCACGTCTTCCCTGCCATATGAGGACTGCTGTACGATTTTTACGCCGCGTCATCCGACTACGCATCCGATTCCAAAACAGATTGAGGCAAGCGAAAGCGTTCTTGACCGCGAAGCGCTGATCAAACGTGCCATCGCGGGGACGGAGTGCGTCCGGATCAATCCGGGACAGTCGCATCCGCTTCAGAATGAATAAAAGAGCAACCCGGACAGCTGCCGGTCAATGTGAAGCAGGCAGGTTTTCACGGATGTGTATACGCACGTTCTGTGATACGGTACCCCCAAAAAGGTCACTGGACATTGCTGTGTCCAAGTGACTTTTTTGATTCCGTTAATTCCTTGCAGTGTTTCACCAATGAGAAAAAAGGCTTCTGTGTGAACATCTGCTTTGATGATGTGGGAAACCGGTCTGAGTGACAAAAAGCGTGTATTATATGCATAATACGCCGCAGCGCTTATGGCAGATTCTGTCCTCCGGCATCCTCTGTTTCCGGTTGAACTTTCCTAGTCATTGTGCTATTATCCGCTTTACAGTATCAGATGAAAAACGAGATTGGGACAGATTCCGGGACGGCTTTGTCCAAAAGAAACAGGAAACGGGAATTGTGAAATATCTGAAAATCTGGTATACTGTTTCATCATTATTTGGAGGCGATTGCAGATGAATGAATATCTGGATAATATGAATTCTGGAAGCACGCAGGATGAAGGGCAGATCACCTATGCCAATGAGGTGATTTCAACCATCGTCAGCGTTGCGACAACGGAGGTGGATGGAATCTCAGGCATCTCCGGATCAAACGGAACCCTGACAGGCATCATCGGCCGCAATAAGATTCCCCGCGGCGTAAAGGTTGATGTGAACGGGGAGAATGTAAAAGTCGATATCAGTGTAACGGTCGATTATGGCATGCCGATTCAGAAGGTGGGCAGGAACTGTCAGGAAAATGTACGCAAGTCCATTGAATCCATGACAGGCCTTCATGTGGAAAAGGTGGACCTGCATGTCATCGGCGTCAGTTTTGAAAAAGAGAACAAGGAAATGCAGCAGAGCCAGAAACTGGCGTTGTCCCTCGAGGCCGAAGAGGAACAGCAGGCGCTTCCTGAGGAAAATGTGAAGGTTGAGTACAGCGAGGAATCTTCAGCGGACATCTATGATGAGGAAACAGATGACCAGGATACCGAAGACACAGCCGAAGAATCCGAAGAAACAGATGATGAGGTGTAAGAGGAGGAAGAAAGATGAAACATCTGGTTCTTGACAGAGTACTTGTCCTGATTTGTGCACTGTTTGCACTTTTGGGTGCTGCCGGCTTTGGACTTATTTTAAGCGGTCATCTTTCCATCGATCAGATCATGAGTATAATTGGACGCATTGATCCGCGTTATCTGCGTCATCAGATTATCATGATCATCCTTATTGTGCTGCTCGTCATCTTCGCAATCCTTCTGATTGGCGTTATCCTGCCCGGGAAGAAGAAACGTTCCAGCAGCTATGCCATTCAGCACAATGAAAACGGTATGGTGCGCATTTCCGTGAAAGCACTTGAAACGCTTGTCCAGAAGGTGCTGGATGAGCATGCCGAGCTCAAAGTGGTTACCTCTTCCATGTACAGTGACGAGGAAAACGTGAGGGTGGACCTGCATATTGCCATGCAGTCAGATATCAGCATGCCGCTGGCTATTTCCGCGCTCCAGAAACAGATCAAGAAATATCTTGAATCCTGCTCCGGTGTTATGGTGCAGGAAGTGCGTGTCTATGTGGACAACACAACGCCTTCCAATGCAGAAACACAGACATCACCGTATGCGATTCCTGCATCTCTTCTTGGAAAGGAGCAGGAGCAGCTGCCTGAACCGGAAACCGCTCGTTATGCAAGACCGGAAGTGATTCCTGAAGAAGCGCCGGCGGCTGAGCCGGAAGCCGAACCAGAATCTTGTCCGGAAGCTGAAGTGGTGCCCGAAAATGTGGAGCCTGATGCATTCGTGACAGCGGATGAGGAAGGGGAATCCGAAGAGGAACAGCCCGTATTTTCTGACGCCGATACGGATGCGTAATGCCGGAGGTACAGAAAATGATGGACTTTAAGACATTTACAAGCCAGATGTTTACCCCGGGAACGGTGCCCTGCACGATCTTTGGTGCGGTACTCGGCGCTGTATTTGCCATTTTATGTCTGACAATCGGTGTCGGAAAAGCACTGCTCATCGGATTCTTTTGTCTGATCGGTGCATTTCTTGGCGGTGTGAAAGATAAAAACGCTTTTTTCAAACGGATCGTCCTTTTCTTTCATAAAGATGAGGACCAGTATTGACGCAGAACAACGAGAACGGGTTTGGAGGAATAACTCTTGGGTAAGAGCAAGGCAAGAGCGGCTGCGATGCAGCTGATCTTTGAGCAACTGTTCGGTGGTGACGGACAGCCGGATACCCTGGTAGATCTCATAGAGTATCAGCCTGAGGAACAGTACAGGCGGTACATTGATGATGTTGTCAAGGGCACGGCGGCACATGCAGCTGAACTGGATGCGGAAATCGCCTCGTGTCTGCGCGGCTGGACGCTTGAACGCATTTCGAAAGTGGATCATGCGATTCTGCGGCTGGCAGTATATGAATACAGATACACGCATCTGCAGGCACCAGTGGTTATCAGTGAAGCGGTCATACTTGCCGAAACATATTCGACACAGGAATCTGCCCGCTTCATTAATGGTGTGCTTGGCACGATCACCAGGAAGAAGGCAGACAAGTGAAGGCTGTGCTGGGACTGGATACCAGCTGCTATACGACAAGTGCTGCACTGGTCAGCGCGGGTGGTGTTTTGCTGGCGGCAGACCGTCAGCTGCTGCGTGTCCCGGAGGGGAAACGCGGCCTGATGCAGTCTGAGATGGTCTTTCAGCATGTCCAGGCGCTTCCGGACCGCATTGCCGCGGTATCAGGGGTTCCGGATGTGGAAATTGCAGCTGTCTGTGCCAGTACACGTCCAAGAGCGGTTGAGGCATCCTATATGCCGGCCTTCCGTGCAGGAGAAAGTCAGGCACGCACGGCAGCAATGCTGCTGGGCGTGCCTTTTTATCCTTTTTCGCATCAGGAAGGCCATGTCCGTGCGGCATGCTATGAGACGGATATAGACAGGACAAAGCCAATGCTGGCTTTGCATCTGTCAGGCGGCACAACAGAGGTGCTCAAGTGCTGCGATGGGGTCATTGAGTGTATTGGCGGCAGCCTTGATCTGCATGCCGGTCAGCTGGTGGACAGGATTGGTGTACGTCTTGGACTGCCCTTTCCCTGTGGACCGGCGCTTGAAGTTCTGGCGTCGGGTGTGTCGCCGACACACTGTCTGCACGGTTCCTTTCAGGGAAACAGCTGCTCCCTGTCCGGTGCGGAAACAGCGGTTCTCCGCCTCATTGACCGTGGAGAGATGACACCCGGACAGATTGCAGCAGAGGTATACGACCTTCTGATCCGGACGATTTTTCATATGATAGAAGCCGCGGTTAAGACGACCGGCATCCGTCAGGTGCTGGCAGCCGGCGGGGTCGCCAGTTCTGCCATCGTGAGGGCAGGCGTTGAAAACCGGAGACAGAAACACCGTCTCGAAGCAAAAATCTGTTTTGCCAGACCGGATCTTTCCGGAGACAATGCAGTGGGGATTGCACTGCTTGGGGCAGACAGATACCGAATGGATAACAGATGATCCGTTACCGGTCAACGGTATGTCAAAACGGAAAGACAATTCATTTGACCTGAAGGAACGGGATACGGTTCCAGAAGAAGGAGGCAGCTATGAGTGCACGTCTGATAGATGGAAAAGCGGCGGCAGCTGAGATGAACCAGATGTCCCTTGAACGAGCGCAGCACCTGCGCGAGAAGGGGATTGAACCGCATCTGGCTGTTATTCTGGTTGGTGATAATCCTGCCAGCCAGACTTATGTACGAAGCAAGGAAAAAGCCTGTGAAAGGGCGAATATCCGTTCAACCGCGATCCGGATGCCGGCAGAAACCACACAGGCAGAGCTGGTCGACAAGGTCCGTGAACTGAATGCAGATAAATCGGTACATGGCATTCTCGTTCAGCTGCCGCTGCCTGATCATCTCAGTGCGGATGAGGTGATTGATGCCATTGATCCGGACAAGGATGTAGATGGTTTCCATCCAGTGAATATGGGACGGCTTTCAATCGGTCTGCCCTCCATGGTGCCCTGCACGCCGGCAGGCATTATGGTGCTGCTTAAAAAGTACGGTATTGATCCGGCAGGACGTCATGCGGTGATTGTCGGACGCAGCCGCATTGTCGGCCGGCCAATGGCCATGCTGCTGATTAATGCGCATGCGACTGTAACGGTATGCAATACCAGAACGCCGAATCTTGAGGATTTTACCCGTTCAGCGGATATTCTGATTGTTGCCACCGGTCACCGCGATACGGTCAACGGATCAATGATCAAACCCGGAGCCACAGTCATAGATGTTGGCATTAACCGCGTGGACGGCCGTCTGTATGGAGATGTTTCTGAGGATGCCTTCGAAACAGCTGGGGCGATGACGCCGGTACCGGGCGGTGTCGGTCCGATGACGGTTGCCATGCTGCTCAGCAATACGCTGGATATTGCGGAACGCAAGGGCTGATTATGGTATTTTCAGTAGCACAGATCAATGAGTATGTGCGGAAAACGCTCCAGATGGACCCGCTGCTTTCACAGGTGGAAGTCCGCGGTGAAATCAGCAATCTCAAGTTTCACCAGTCCGGACTTCTGTTTTTTACGCTCAAGGACGAACAGGCTGCACTGTCGTGCATGATGTTCCAAGGCGATGCGGCCAGACTGAGAAGTAGACCATTTGAGGGAATGAGAGCTACGGTTACCGGCAGCATTTCCCTGTATGTCAAGAATGGTCAGTTCCGGATGACGGCAAGAATCATCCGTGCAGATGGACTGGGTGTGCTTTATGAACGGCTGCAGCTGCTGACGGAAAAGCTTTCCCGGGAAGGCCTTTTTGCGCCTGAACGCAAGCAGGCGCTGCCGCCTGTCATTGACACGCTTGGGGTCGTGACATCCCCAACAGGTGCGGTAATTCATGACATCATCAATGTCTCCATGAGGCGCAATCCGCATACGCAGATTCTGCTCTGTCCTGTTCGTGTACAGGGGAGCGGTGCGGCTGAGGAAGTTGCAGCAGCCATTGATCTGCTTGACAGCATTGAGAGGGTCAGTGTCATTATCGTGGCCAGAGGCGGCGGATCTATAGAGGACCTGTGGGCATTCAATGAGGAAGTGGTTGCCCGTGCATGTGCACGCTGCAGGACGCCGATAGTCTCTGCCATCGGGCATGAAACGGACAATACCCTGTGCGATCTTGCCAGTGATATGCGTGCACCGACGCCTTCGGCGGCGGCTGAGCTGGCAGTGCCGAGACTGGATATTCTGCTGCAGCAGGTAAAGCGTGCACAGGATGCGCTGGAACAGACCATGCGAAACCGTATTGGTGAGGAAAAGCACAGACTTTCAGTAGCTGCCGCACGGCTGCGGCTGCTGAATCCACGGGATAAGATGCGCGAGCGCCGGGCACTGCTGACCAAAGAACAGCGTGATCTTCACCGGGCTATGTACGCACGTATTGACCGTGAAAAGAAAATGCTTTCTCTCAGGTATGAGACGCTCCGCCAGCAGCATCCTTCCAGACGGATTTCGGAAGCCAGATGGCGCCTTTCCCAGAAAGTTGTCCAGATGAAACGGGAAATGGACCGGCGGGTTCAGACGGAGAAGGAACGCGTCCATCATCAGGTACGTG
>JAFUHD010000091.1 GCA_017469025.1 Clostridia bacterium | reverse complement strand
GTCATCGTTCAAGAAGATGGGGGGCTTTGACATCTAAACCACCTCCTCATTCGTCACATGTATTGTACAGGATGGCGAATGGGCACGTCAAACAAAACCGGAAAGTTAGTCCGAAATGAGGCGGGGGTTTGGACAGTGCGAAAAACTTTTTCGCAGTAATTCTCGCAGGGTAGATCTTGGAGCCTCTGAAGTAGACGCATTCATCGTCTATTTTTTATGTCAAATCTATTACGATTTATGAATTCGTAATAGACAATCCAACAGATATCGTATATAATATCGATATACAATTACGTAACAGAGGTACGGTATGGGGTATATCTTTCAGTATGACAAACGCAACGGAAAAACCTATGTCTACGAAAAGGTTAAGAAAGTAAATCCGAAAACCGGGGAAGTAGTCAATGCAAGAAAGATTATTGGAAGATTGGACAAAGAAACAAATACTATAGTCCCTACTGGCAGGAAGGGACCTAAGCCCAGGTCGACCTCACAACGTAAGAAAAGTGAATCTGTTGTGCCTGATTATTCAACTCTATACAAGGAGACAAACATACAACTGATAAAAAGAAACGAGGAGTTTCAGTTGCTTAATGAAAAATATGCCATGGTTTCTCAAAAAATAAATCGACTTGAAGCTATTATGGAGGATTGTTTACGAATCATCAAATCGTAACCATTTGCTATAAGGAAGGAGAAATAGTATGGCGAATCAACGTCAGCGTGTCAAAAACAATGACAACAGCAAAAAAGCAATCATTGACGTTCTTGCTGTTGTCAAAAAATACTTTCCTTCACTGTTTAGACGATTTAATGCCGGGCCTGAAGCAGATCCGCGTAATACAAGCTATATTACCTATTGCATGGGTCTCTTATTGCTTATGGTGTTTATGAAGTATATCATGTCGATTGTCTCAATGAATGAAATGAGCGCCTTCTTTGAAAACAGTGTCAGTATTCAGAATTTGCACTATTTGAGTGGATCTGTCAAATTTGAAAAGATACCCTGCTTCAAAACTGTCAATAATTTTCTTGAGAGACTGGATCCTGCATTTCTAGAAACAATTCGTCATGACATTATCTATGAATTGATTCGGAGTAAGAGGATATCTTTTGGCCGTTATAAAAATATGTGGATGATCGTCATAGATGGTACACAGACCTATGGTGGAAATACTCCAATAAATGCTCATTGTCTTCGCAAAGTACATAATCGAGGAAAAGATGATGAAACAACCACATACTCCCGATGTGTCCTGGAGGCTAAACTCTGGCTTGTTGGTACAAATATTGTAATAAGCATAGCATCAGAATTTATCTTAAATGACCCGAATCAAACTGAAAACGATACTCGAAGTGCTGAAAAACAAAAGCAGGATTGCGAATTGGCTGCTTTTTATCGTCTGGCAGAAAAATTAAAGAAGAGATTCAAAAGATTACCGATATGTATCATATGTGACTCACTTTATGTTAATCAAAAGCTGATGGATATCTGTAAAAACTATGGATGGGACTATATCATTCGTTATAAAGATGGTTCCGCAAGTTCGATACGTGACTATATCAAAGTTGCAGAAGAAGGGAATGATCTGACAACGGTTGAAGAAAAAGGAAGTAAATACTCATTCTATTGCGGAGTTCCATATTACAAGCACGTTCTTAACTATGTTAGAGCAAAGATCTGTGAGAATGGAAAAGTCACCGAATTTCAATGGATAACAAATCTTGATATGTCGAAATCAAGAGTAATCAAGTTTGCTGAGGTTGCAAGGGGACGATGGAAGATCGAAAATCAGGGGTTCCAGAGACAAAAAAGATGTGAGAAAGTCCTGGAGCATTTGTCGAGTTGGAATGACACTGCGCTAAAAAATCATTATCTGATGATCCAAATTGCTGACATCTTCCGCATTCTCTATGAATACGAATACCTCACCCAAAATGATATAGTTCAGACTTTTAAACAGATTGCGACTAATCTTTATTTAGGCTTTTCCACTCTGATTCTAGCTGAACAAGAGATTGTAAAAGCAATGTGCTTCTGGAAAAAAACAGAAGCTGGAAGCAAAGAAAAAGCAGTTTAAGAATCTAAATTTATAGGAAAGGAGGGCAGTACAACTTAATATTATACAACAAATAATGGCCCATAGGGGCTTTTTGCGCTTTTGGAGAGATTTGAAACATCAAGTAAGGTCTTTCATGGGGCTCCTGAACAAATCATCTTTTTACTTCACGGAGCTGAATAGAGAATCGCATTCTCTTTACAAATTTCCCATACTCCGATATAATACCCACAAAGGACGCGTTTGTCCTCAAAACATTACAGGAGGGAATCCAATATGAAGAAACTTCTGACGCTCGTACTGGCACTGGCCATGATGCTGTGCGCATTTTCCTTCGCACAGGCAGACGATATCACGCTGGATGTCATCATCGCCCAGTATGGTCCCAACACGCAGGACTGGTTCCTCGGCACCGGCATGAATGGAACCAGCTTCAAGGCAAAATTCGAGGAAGTAAATCCGGGCATCAAGCTGAATCTCGAAGTTGTTTCCTGGAATGATCTCTACACAGTCGTATCCACCCGTATCAGCAATAACAATGCACCGGACATCCTGAACATCGACACCTTCTCGGACTATGCCAATGAAGGTCTGCTGCTGCCGGTCAGCGACTACTGCCCGGAAACGCTCTTTGCCGACTTCTTCCCATCCTTCATTCAGGAATCCGTCATTGACGGCACTGTATGGGCTGTACCGGATCTTGCATCTGCACGTGCACTTTACTACAATACCGACCTGCTCAGGGAAGCCGGCGTTGAAGCCGTCCCCGAAACATGGGCCGAGCTCGAAGATGCCGCTCAGGCAATTGTTGACTATTACAGCGGCGAAGTTTATCCGTGGGGCATTGACATGACCACCGACGAAGGCCAGGCTGCATTTGCCTATTATACCTGGGCCAACAACGGCGGTTTCGTCGATGAAAACGGTGAATGGGCGCTGAACAGCGACGCCAACGTTGAGGCAATTGAATATGCACTCAGCCTCGTCAAGAATGGTTTCACCAACCCGAATCCGGCAACCCAGACCCGTTATGACCTGCAGGATATGTTCGGTGCAGGCAAACTTGCCATGGTTATTGCCCCGAACTCCGTCCCTGCATATATCGCAGGCAAGGGCTTTGATAACGTGAACTTTGCCACCGCTTCCATCCCCCACAACGAGGGTGCATCCTCCAGCTCTGTGGGCGTTATGGACCGCATCATGGCTTTCCGCGATGACAGTGCTGACCAGGCTGCACGCAATGAAGCCATTGGTAAGTTCCTCACCTTCTTCTATGATCCAGAGAACTATGTCGGCTGGGTTTCCATGGAAGGTTTCCTCCCTGCCGTAAACTCCGCTGTCGGCGCACTGGTTGCCTCTGACCCGTCTTTCGAAGCCTGGCTGAGTGTTCTTGACAGCGCCAAATTCTATCCGACTACCAAAGCGGAATGGAATGACGTCAAGCAGGGCGTTATCGCTGTTGAGCAGAGCGCTCTGACCGGTGGTGATGTCCGCACTCTGCTTAACGATCTGCAGGCAAAAGTCACTGGCAAATAATATACTCCATTTCGGGAGGTCGGGTTTCCCGGCCTCCTTTTTCAGTCCTACAGAGAGGTGAGTGTATTGAATAACGTCTTTACACGGCACAAATGGGAGCCGTATATCTGGATTCTGCCCAGTGTGCTCCTCATGCTCATTTTCGTCGTCTTCCCCATTGGCATCGTATTCCGTCTCGCCTTCAGTGAAATCAGCCGGGCAGGCGTTGTCGGACAGTTTATCGGTTTTCAGAATTTCATAGACGCTGTTTCGGCACCCGTATTCCCCACCGTCATGCTGAACACCCTCATCTGGGTTGTTTCTGTCGTTGGTCTCTCAACGCTCATTGGGTTCATCGCCGCCATGGTGCTCAACCAGGAGTTCCATGGCCGTAAAATTGCCCGTTCCATCATGGTATTCCCCTGGGCGGCCTCCCTGGTCATACAGGCCTCTGTCTGGAATTACATCATCAAGATGGAATACGGCAATCTGAACAACATTCTTTTAAATCTCGGCTTCATCAAGAGTGCCGTCAACTGGCGCTCTGCTTATCAGATCGAATTTATCTGGGAATGTGCTGTCGGCATCATTGTCACCATTCCCTTTGTTACGTTCACCGTGCTCTCAGGTCTTCAGTCCATTGACGTTTCCTATTATGAAGCGGCCACCGTGGATGGTGCCAGCTTCCGGCAAAAACTTTTTAATGTTACACTGCCGCTCGTAAAGCCTTCACTGACCGTCAGCACAGTGCTCAATATAATCTATGTCTTCAATTCCTTTCCCATCATCTACACCATTACAAAGGGTGCCCCGGCCAACAAAACAGATACCATGGTCACATATCTCTACATGCTGGCCTTCTATGACCAGCGCAAAGGTCCGGCAACCGCCCTGTCCGTCATCGGATTTCTGATTCTCTGTATCGCCTCCGGCATCTATATGATGGCTGCTATGCGGAAGGAGGAGTCGCTGTGACCGGTTCCAAACGCATTATTCTCCTTCTGTTTACCGCCTTTTTGCTCACCCTTGCCGTCCTGTTCCTGCCCCTCCTCCGCTTTAAGACCGCCCTGTATACCAAGCGTTCTCCAAACACATTTGTCGGAGATGAAAAATACATAGCTGTCCGTGCTGAGGTAGATCAGGAAGCAGCTGCCTATATTGCCCGCGGCATCCCGGCATCCGTCACCGAACAGGTCACTGAACGCGTCAACAGCAAGGGCGTCAAAACCTCCATGGTTGCGTTTTCCATACTGACTGAAGAAAGCCGTTCCGGCTGGCAGCTTCTCCGTGCCGGTCTTTCGTTTTCGACACTGCTTTGCCTCCTTCTGGTGCTTTCATGCCTGCTTTTCCTTACCGGATTATGGTCTGTCAAAGCCCCTTCCAGGTCCGGCAGCACCATTCAGACAGCTTCCGTCGTTTTAGCCCTTGCATTTTTCTTTCTGGTTCCTGTCACAGCACTAAATGTGAACATTTCCCTTTCCAGAAAAGTCGCCCTGGCGCTTTCCCAAAATCTGCCGGAACCGGAAATGCAGCATCTCTTCTCCAGACTGGATACATTCCTTTACGACGGTGCAGCCGGTGAAAACATACAGATCATGCTGGGCACCTTCAGTTACACTCTGAGTCCGCTTTATTATCTTCTCCTCTGTCCGGCATTCATCTTTCTGATTTCCACACTGCAGCTCCGGTGTGGAAGAATCCTGCAGCCACTGCTCCGGATCCTTCTTTACACTGCTGTGCTTTTATTCTCTCTGTTTATTCTGTACCCATTCTTTGTCATGTTCATTACTGCGTTCCGGAGCAACGCTGAAACAACAGACATGTACTTTCTGCATATTCTGCCCACCAAATGGATCTGGTCAAACCTCCAGGACACCTTAAACCGTGGCGTACTTCGGTATCTTGCCAATTCACTGCTCATTGCCGGCGGTGCCACACTTGTCGCCATGTTTTGCGGCATTCCAGCCGCCTATGCCATGGCACGGATGGAATTCAAAGGGAAACGGGCATATCTCGGCTTTGTCATCATGAGCCAGATGTTCTCTCCCGTTGTCCTCCTGGTCGGTATTTCCAGACTAATGAATACCATTCATCTGAATGATTCCCTCATTGGCCTGATGCTTATCAATGCAGCTTTCAACCAGGCATTTGCCATCTGGCTGCTTAGAGGCACCTTCGTTTCCATTTCCTCTGAAATGGAACAAGCTGCCTGCATAGACGGCTGTACAACGCTCGGCGCGCTCCTGCAGATCCTCATACCAATAGCCGCGCCCGGCATTGTAACCACGCTGATTTTCGTATTTATCAATTCATGGAACGAATACACCATTTCTACCGTGCTCATTTCCACACAGACCAACCGTCCGATCACGGTAGGTATCACACAGTTTTCAAGCTTCAACATGATTGAATGGCAGTATCTGTTCGCCGCAGCACTTCTTGCTACCATCCCGGTTGTCATCCTTTTCATGCTGATTGAAAAACATCTGGCTGCCGGACTCACTGCTGGCGGCGTGAAAGGCTGATTTTTAACAAAAAGAGAGACTGATGCTCTCTCTTTTTGTTTACCTTTCTCAGTATAATGTTCTGTCTTGGTTAAGAACAGACCTTCCTGCCAGTCTTTGCTGATGAGATATGGAAGCTGTTTGTAATAGTGATCCCTTTTCCGGTTATTTCCTGAGCATACAAATACACACGTATTCTTCACTTTCCTGTTCCGTTATTATACATTGACGCTTCGGAATATGATATGATATAATTCAAATGAAAGAGTCTCAGGTTGTGAACCGAATGATACTCTGTCAATTATTATTTTTATGGAGGTCACACTATGAAGAAACTCGTCCTCGCTTTGATGATGGCTGCTCTGCTGGTTCTTTCTGTCAGCGCTATGGCAGAAGCTCTTCCAGATGCATCCAAAGACCCCGCTGTTACCCTTGTTTATGCCGAAGTAAACCCGCTCGACACCACCGTTGTCGGCCAGGTTGCCCTGCATTTTGCTCAGAGAGTTAACGAGCTGTCCGGCGGCACCGTCACCATCGATGTCCAGGGAGGCGGCGTCCTCGGTGCTGAGGGCGACTTCTGCGACAACATGATCGGCGGCATTGGAACCATTGATATGGCTCGTCTCTCCGTTTCCACTCTGACTGGTTACGGCGTTCCGAAGTCTACCCTTCTCTGCCTCCCGTTCGTGTTCACCAGCCGTGATCATTTCTGGAATTTCGCCGGCAGCGACCTTGCTCAGGAATTCATGGATGAGCCCTATGAGCAGGGACTCGGCCTCCACGGCCTGTTCATCGGTGAGGAAGGCTTCCGTCACATCTTCACCAACAAGCCTGTCTCCAATCTGGATGACATTCAGGGCCTGAAGATCCGCGTTTCCACCGACCCGACCATGGTTGGCATGATCGAGGCTTTCGGTGCCAATGCTACCGTTGTTGCCTATGGCGAGCTGTATCAGTCTCTGCAGTCCGGCGTTGTTGACGGTGCTGAGAACCCGGTCGGCAACTACAAGGCCAACTCCTTCTACGAGGTTGCTCCTTACCTCCTTCTGGATGGACATCAGCTGGGCGTTATCGAGCTGGTCATCACCGACATGGCTTGGAACAAACTGACTGCTGCACAGCAGGAGTGCATCAAGATTGCTGCCAAGGAATGCCAGGAGTACAACAAACAGCTCTCCGAGAAAGTCGAAGAGGATACCCTTGCTGAACTGGGCGACAAGATCACCGTCGTTGAGGTTAACAAGGCTGAGTGGATTGAGAAGTGCAAAGACGTCATCGCAAAGGCGACAAAGGACTATGCAGATCTCTATCAGAAGATCGAGGATCTGCAGTAAGCCCCAGTTTTTTATCTAAACAATACATATAATGCATAACGAATGCAGGGAGAGCCCATCTCCCTGCTTCTTTTGAAAAAGGGGCGAAAAAGACATCATGCAAAAACTGAAAGTATTTTATGACTGGATGTACAAAATCGTCATGGTTATCTGCAAACTTCTGCTGATTGCGGATATCTGTGTGGTAAGTTTTACTGTATTGGGTCGTTATGTTCCTTTCATTCCTGATCCAACCTGGACTGAGGAAATTACGCTGACCCTGATGTCCTATATGGCTGTTCTCTCCGGTGCACTGGCCATCCGCAGAGGTGCCCATATCCGCATGACCAGTTTCGACCGTTATCTTCCGAAGAAGCTGATCAACATTCTGGATATTGCTGCTGATATCGGCGTACTGATTCTTGCCTTCATCATGATTACACAGGGCTGGAAGTATGCAAACGGTATCGGTGCAAAAGGTTTTTATCCAAGCCTTCCCTGGCTGAGCAAACGGGTTATGTACATGCCGATTCCTGTAGCAGGAGTCGCTATGGTTGTTTTCGAACTGGAATCCCTGTTCAATAATGTCCTGATCTTCCTGGGCAAGGAGCCGCTTACCAAGAAGGAATCTAGTCTCGAGGAACAGGTAGCAGAGGGAGGAAACTGACATGAATGCAAGTCTCGCTATTTTTGCCCTGCTGGGTGGATTTTTGATTCTGGTTATCCTTCGTTTCCCGATTGCATACGCAGTTGCGCTTGCCTCTATCATGTGTATGCAGGTTTATGGCATGAATCTTGCCGCACTTTGCCAGCTTATGGTTAAGGGCATCAGTTCTTTCTCCCTCATGGCCGTTCCGTTCTTCATCACGATGGGTTGTCTGATGGGCAGCGGCGGTATTTCCGAGAAACTGATTGCTCTGGCCAATTCACTCGTCGGCTGGATGACCGGCGGCATGGCCATGGTTAACATCGTTGCCTCATATTTCTTCGGCGGCATTTCCGGCTCAGCAGCTGCAGATACCGCTTCTCTCGGTTCCATCCTTATCCCCATGATGGAAGATCAGGGATATGATCGAGACTTTTCTACTGCTGTTACCATTACCTCCTCCTGTGAAGGACTTCTGGTTCCGCCCAGCCACAACATGGTTATCTATGCCACCACAGCCGGCAGCCTTTCTGTAGGCGCGCTTTTCCTGGCCGGTTATATTCCTGGTGCATTGCTCGCTGCTTCTCTGATGATTGGTTCTTATATCATTTCGAAGAAGCGCAACTACCCAAAGGGCGAAAAGTTCAACTTAATGTCATTCCTCAAACAGCTGAGCGTATCCTTCTGGGCACTGGCTGCCATTATCATCGTGGTTGTCGGCGTTATCGGCGGTGTCTTCACTGCAACTGAGTCCGCAGCTATCGCAGTTATCTACAGTCTGATCGTCAGTGTGTTTATTTATAAAGGACTGGACTGGAAGGGCGTATGGCGCGTTCTTGGCGACTGTGTAGATACCCTCTCAATCGTTCTGATCCTGATCTCCACATCTGCCGTATTCGGCAACTGCCTGACGCTTCTGCACGTGCCGGACATGGCTGCGAAAGCGATCACCGGTTTCAGCTCCAATCCGATTGTTATTGCACTTCTGCTGAACGTCATCCTGCTTGTGCTTGGCTGCATCATGGATATGGCGCCCATCATTCTGATTGCCACACCTATCCTGCTGCCTATTGCCGTTGGCATCGGTATTGATCCGATTCAGTTCGGTATCATGGTCATCCTGAACTGCGGTATCGGCCTTTTGACACCCCCCGTCGGCAGCGTTCTGTTCATTGGTTCAGCAGTAGCCAAACTGCCAATGGAAAAGGTCGTTAAAGCAACCATTCCATTCTATCTGTGCATGATCGTTACCCTTCTTCTGATTACCTTCATTCCCGAGATCAGCCTGTGGCTGCCTCATCTGCTCATGAAATAATGAACTGACAGGCACCAGGTGCCAGTTCAGCATTATATGGGCACACCGTCGGTATCGTCTGAACTGCTGCACGGACAGATGCTGCAGCAATAATCCTGAGAGCGCTTCTCTCCTGCCTCCGGTATGTCCTGTCCGGGGGCAGATCTACAATACGCTCTCACCGTTGCAATGATCCGGACATGATCCGCATCTCCATACGGACGACTGTCCTGTCGAATCACTTTTCAGATCGTTTATTGTAACAGGAGGTATAAACATGCAGATTGTTTATGACTTTGGAAATGGCATGAGAATGGTGGATCTCTCCAAGCTCGTCGATCCCGCAACTGAAACCCGCCGCTGCACGCTGCACAGATTCAACACCGGCGGTGCTATTCCGGACTTCCACACCAATTTCGATATCATGAGTCATCTCGGCACACATGCCGAATGCCCCTATCACCATGACGACAACTGGCCGGATGTAACCTCTGTTCCACTGACCACATTTGTCGGCCGTGGTGTATATGTCGATTTCAAAGAGACCTGCAAGCCGAACAGCCACATCACAAAAGCCGACCTCGACCGCGAGGCAGGCAAAGTGCGCGAAGGCGACATCGTCATCATTGATTCCTCTTACAAGCTGAATCCTTTCACGCCGGATACCAATACTGAAAAGGATAAGCGGCTTTTCGTAAATGGCGAAACCGCTGAATGGTTCCGTGACAAGAAGGTAAAGGCCGTCGGATTTGGTGACGGTGTGTCCATTGAAAACTGCAACGAAGACGTGAAACCGTTCCATGATATTCTGCTTGCAGAAAATATCGTCTTCATCG
The DNA here is from genome assembly GCA_017469025.1 of Clostridia bacterium. GTDB lineage: Bacteria > Bacillota > Clostridia > Christensenellales > Aristaeellaceae > Ventricola. The sequence continues at coordinate 25,492 of JAFUHD010000091.1, read as the reverse complement.
AGGTTCTGAAGAATCTTGAACAGCTGAAAAAAGATGTTTTCTTCATGTCCTTCTCTCCGCTTCCGATCAAAGGTCTGGATTCCAGCCCGGTCAGAGCCTATGCAATTGAAGGTATTGCTGAATTCTCATAATAATATGGCAGTCAAAGGCCGAGTGGGCTATCCCCCGGCCTTTGACGTTCTTGTTTCCTGTGTCAGTTGAGATGCCCCGCCATGTTCATATCTGTTATGAACCGGCATATGGTTAAAAGCCGGGGAGGGAACGCAGAACCGCCGGAACACATGGATAAATTCCCATTTTTCCGGCTTTACGCATATTTGCCACAATTCTGATAATAGAAAGGGACAGAACATAATGAGAATTGCAGTTATCGGTGCTGGTGCTATGGGTTCGATCTACGGAGGACATCTGGCACTGCACAATGAAGTGTATCTGGTTGATACCAATCCGGACGTCGTCCGTACCATCAATGAAAAGGGCATAACACTTGAGGAAAACGGTGAAGACCATATCTACTGTCCGAAGGCTGTGACTGATACCTCCGGACTGCCGGAAATGGATCTCGTCATTCTTTTTGTCAAAGCACTCTTTTCCCGCGCAGCGCTCAATGGAAATCGTGGACTGATTGGCAAGGATACGTACCTGCTGACGCTTCAGAACGGTTCCGGACACGAAGATATTCTTGGAGAATTCGCCCCGAAGGATCACATTATCATCGGAACGACAGAAGATCAGGGAACCATTCTGGGCATGGCTCACATCCGGCATGGCGGAACAGGCGGTACAAACCTCGGAATGCTGGTTCCGGATACTGCCGGCATACTGCCGAAACTTAAAGAAACCATGGATGCATGCGGTTTCCACGCAAAACTTCATGACAACATCCAGCAGCTCATCTGGAACAAGCTGTTCGTCAACGTTGCTCTCAGCGCAGTAACTGCTGTACTGAATGTCAAAATGGGATTTATCGCTGACGATCCATATGCGCTGGCTCTCTCCAAACAGCTACTTCATGAAGCTGTAGCCGTCGCTCATGCGATGGGACTTGAGGCTGATGAAACGCATCTGTTCGAAGAAATTCAGTCGACATCAAAACGTGTACCGGACGGTATAACATCCATCTGCGCTGACCTCTCCAAAGGCAGGAAGACTGAGGTGGATACCATCAGCGGATCCGTCGTACGTGCCGCCAGAAAAGTCGGTGTTGACGTCCCTGCGCATGAATTTCTGGTCAATATGGTCCATGCAATGGAAGACCGCCCACAGGCATAAGCGTGCCGGAAAGGAAACAATATGATTTACGGAAATATTCATAATGAGTTTTTTGAACAGCAGGCAGCCGTCCTTCCGAAGCCGTTATGTGAAGCACTGCATTTTCTGAAGGATGCAGACCTTGTAGGCCATGAAACCGGTGCTTTCCCAATGGAGCTTGGCGGCGTTTCCATGATTCTGCAGGTCATGGATCTGGAAACCAGTCCGCGAGATACGCATTATCCCGAAATCCACCGGAAATATGTCGATCTGCAGTTGTTTGTTTCCGGCGGACCCGAGGTTGCGACTTTCTTCACCGACCGTGGAGAAGAAACAATCCGTGAAAACCTCCTGGATTCACCGCGGGACATCGTATTCTATGAGAATCGGCCTGAAACTGCCGGCCTGGAAGGCTGCGTCATTATGCATCCCGGCGACTACGCCATTTATTTTCCATGGGATGTACATGTACCAGGGCAGTCCGATGCAAATGGCCCAAAGAACTACAGAAAGATCGTTCTGAAAGTTCCCATGGCTGCCTGTCTGTAAATTGGCAACGGGTGACTTTATATGAACACAACAGTTCGAAAAAGAATTCTTCTGAGTGGCTGTGAAGGCGAGGACAACGGCTATAATACACAACTTCTGTATTTTACCTGTTCTCCCCTCACCAGTGATGACCGTTATCTTTTTCTCATCACAGACAAAGGTGGTTCTCCCAATGTAATGGTCCGCGATCTTGAGACCGGAGAAGAGAAAATTCTCACCCGGAATGAAAACGGGATCATGAAAAGCTACGTATACTTTGACTGCAATCCCGGAAAAGGCCTTAGCAAAGCAAGTGTCTGTCTGGATTCAGTCAGGGGAATCGCCTATTATATCCGTGACAATCTGATCTGCCGGGTCGGACTGGACGGTTGTGAAAAGGTGCTTGCTGAAGTGCCTGCTGACCGTGTGACCGCATTCACCCATGTATCCCAGGATGGAAAGCTGCTGTGTGTTCCCATGACCTCTGCCAGGGCACTTGACTATGATCCTGAAACTGAGGGAAGCGGACTGGACCGGCGTCCTGTCTTTGACATTGATGCCAGGGTACAGGCCGAAAATCTGAGCAGCTGGCTGTGTGTATATAACACAGAAACCGGTGAACTGCAGTATGAAAAAACAATTCCGAAATGCTGGATTACACATGTGCAGTTTAACCCCGTCGATCCGGAAATCATTATGTACAATCACGAGTGGTCGTCTTTTGACTGCGGCATCCGCAGGATCTGGATTTATGACCACCGGAAAGATGAGATCCGTCGTGTACGCACAGAAGGCAATGATACCCTTGGCGATCCTCATGGTTATTCAAGAAAACGCGGCGACTGGGTATGCCATGAGATGTGGAGTGATGACGGCAGCATTGTCATCTACCACGGCGGTTATGAAAACGGCCCTGCCATGGTCGGACGCTATGAGCTGGCATCCGGGCGCTACTGGGAGATCGCCCTTCCGGATGACTACAACGCATATGGTCATTTTACGATGGATCATGCGATGAATCTGGTTTGTGACGGTTACTTCAAATTCAAGGATGATGTAAAAATCATTCGCGAAAACAGTACCGACAACGGACCGGATCCGCACAAGAAGGACGGAGAATACATCTGCAAGGTGATCCCCGACTGGGACAAGGGTCTTCTGAGATGGATTCCCCAGTGCAAGCACGAGAGCGACTGGCTCGGACAGGATGCACATCCGCATCCCGTTTACGCACATGCAGGGGACAAAATCCTCTTTAATTCCCGAAGCGGAAAATATGTAAAAGTATACTGCATTGATGTAGTAGAATAATCTGCCATACCTGTTTTCCGCGGATCCCCGCCCTGGAAAACAGGTATTTTTATCATAAGGAGCCGGAGCCGTATCAGGAAATCGGCATTCCGGATTATAGAAACAATGAAACTGGAAACATTAATCCTATATGCAATTATCTCTGTGGTTCTGATTGGAATACCGACGCTTTTGGCAAAAAAGTTCGGCAAAAACCCAATGGAGCTGCTCTTTGGAGAACGGGTCAACCGGACAATCTTCGGAAAGAAAGAGAAAAAAGATCCGCAGGACAAAAAAAAGCAGGGAAACCCCAAGAATGATCTTCTGACACTGGTTTCCAATCTTGCAACCTATGCGCGCAAAAATCACTTTCAGCTGATTGTTCCGGGAACACTCTCACACAACGGAACTGTTGCTGTTCTGACAGCCATACTCATCACCCGCTCAAAGGTTGTAGGCATCAACTGTTTTGGTTTCAGCGGAAGCATCACGGCCAGAGCAGGGAACAAAGACTGGATGCAGCTTTTGGATGGTGAACAGCATCCTTTCCCAAGCCCTGTTAAAAAGAATCAGAATCAGGAAGCCATTGTCCGGCAGGTACTTGAGGATACTGGTTTTACAGGCACAGAGGTGGAAATCATCGGAATATTCACCTCCCCCACCGTAAAGCTGTTCAGTGTCACAGGCACCAACTGCTACACCAAGAACGACGCCATGGCTTATCTGAACAGTGAGAGCTTTTTAAAGGATACAGGCCTCGACCCAGCGAAGATTGAACAGGCCCTTGCCCCAAAAATTGTACGTACAAGAGGAACAACGGAAAAACAGGAGCAGGCATAATGCCCGCACCATATCAGAAAGGAACGATAAGAAATGCGAGTATCATTCAGCCAGCTGCAGAATGAAATCAAACGTGTATTTGTCAAATACGGTGTTCCCGAGGAAAAGGCCGAAATCTGTGCCCGGATCCACACGGAATCCACCTATGACGGCATCTACTCCCACGGCGTCAACCGTGTCAGCCGTTTTGCGGATTATCTCAAAAAAGGCTGGGTTAATCCCACCGCCGATCCGATCATCGAAAAGAACTTCGGTGCAATTGAAGTCATCAACGGAAATCTCGGCCCCGGTATTCTGAATGCCCTGTTTGCCGCCGATGAAGCCATAAAGCTTGCCGACCAGTTCGGCATTGGTCTTGTCGGGCTCAAAAATACGACGCACTGGATGCGCGGCGGCACATATGGCAAATATGTGGCTGAAAAAGGTTATGTCGGTATCATGTGGACGAATACGGAGCAGTGCATGCCGCCGTGGGGTGCTAAAGAAGGACGTCTTGGAAACAATCCCTATGTCATGGCTTGCCCGGGCGTTAATGGCGGTCCTGTAATGCTGCTGGATATGGCCATGAGTCAGTATGCTTATGGAAAGCTCCAGGTCACCCGTCTTGCCGGCAAGAAGCTTCCTTTCCCCGGCGGTTTTGACAAGGACGGCAACGTCACCGACGACCCTGGTGCAATCGAAGAATCCAGACGGATTCTCCCTATGGGATACTGGAAAGGTTCCTCCTTTGCGTTCATGCTCGATATACTGGGCTCCGTTCTTGCCGACGGTGTAGGTGCTGTGGATATGGATGCAGCAACAAAGGGCTCCTGCGGCGGATGCTCCCAGGTCATGATCGTAATCGATCCAAAGAAAACAATGGACGGGGAGAAAATGAACGAAACCATCCGCCGTGCCATTGAATACGTAAAAAGCGCCGAACCCGCCGAACACAGCTCCGGCATTCACGTTCCCGGCGAAGGATGCATAAGATTCCACAAAGAGCATGACGAACAGGGCATCTATGTAGATGATACCGTCTGGGAAGATATTCTGGCTCTGTAATTTTTGATTTATTAGATGAGGCAGGTTTAAGCAGAAACGCCCCTCAACGGTTCCCATTTGTTCGGCTGACAGGTATTGTGTACCGATACAAATGGATCAAGGACAATGGGCCGAAATGCTGTCTCGAAGGAGGAACGCTTCTTTTATGAAAGGTGTACAGATTGTGAAGCCGAATGAGCTTCGCATCGTTGACATGGAGATGCCGGTGCTCAATGAAAAAAACAATGTCCTTGTCAAGATTAAGGCAGCCGGTATCTGCGGTTCTGATGTAGGCATTTATCACGGAACAAATGCAGCAGCAACATATCCCCGGATCATTGGCCATGAAATGGTTGGTGAAGTCATTGAGACAACATCCACCGCCAAAAAAGTGAAGGTCGGAGACCGGGTCATCATTGACCAGGTAACTTCGTGCGGTCATTGCTGGGCTTGCAGACACAACAGACCCAATGTCTGTCAGAAGCTGCAGGTGCGTGGTGTTCATATCGACGGCGGATATCGTGAATATATGGCCGTTCCGGATACTGACTGCTATCTGCTTCCGGACCAGCTGCGTTATGAAGACGCGGTTCTTATCGAGCCGACCACCATTGCCCTGCAGGCCTGCTCACGCGCGGAAATCGCACCCGATGATGAAGTGCTGATTATGGGTGTCGGTGCGCTTGGAACCCGTATGCTGAGCATCGCCCGTCTCTCTGGTGCCAAGATTATCGTAGCGGATGTGGTAGATGCACGCCTGCAGGAAGCACTTGAAAACGGTGCTGCTCACGCAATCAATATTCTCACAGAAGATCTGGATGCAAAGCTGAAAGAATACACCACTGATGGATATGGACCGACCCTTTCCATTGACTGTGCCTGTACAAAGGATTCTCTCGGCACACTGATCCGTGTCGCTGGAAATGCCGGCCGGATCATCACAATGGGCTTTGCCAATACCCCCACTGAAGTCACCAACTTCGGTATCACCTCAAAGGAACTTGACATCCGTGGTTCAAGACTGCAGAACAAAAAATTCCAAACCGCAATTGATCTCATTCTTGCCGGAAAGCTGGATCTGGATCATAAGATTTCACACACATTCCATTTTCTGGATGCCCAGAAAGCCTTTGATTTCAACGACAGCAGAGATCCGTCCATTCGCAAAATCGTATTGACCTTCGAATAATGACCGGTACTTCTCCGAACGAATAATTATCAAAAAGTCCTGGCAAAAACATGTCAGGACTTTTTTTCAGACTTGAGGACATGTCTGACGCTTGCCTTCGCAGGCATATTCAGATATACTTTGCCGGCATAACAACGGCTGACTGTTTTCTTTGCCGACAAACCCAAGAGGATAAAGATACATGATCAACAATCAACAACACTCACAAATTGATAAACATGCCTATAACTCAGGAATGGCTGCCTTCTTTCTGGGCGGAGTATGCGCCATTTCCGCGGGTATTATTGTAAGTATTCTGCGCGACCGTTATCAGTTCAGTTTCAGCCTGTCCGGCACACTTGTCTCTACCATGAGTATCGGAAACATGGTTGCACTCCTGATATCTGGCATTCTTCCCGGCAAAATCGGTGAAAAGGCAACAACGCTCATCCTGACTTCCGGTGCCTGCCTCGGTTACCTGATTACTTCTCTTACCGGAAATCCGGTTTTTCTGCTGCTGGCTTTTCTGATGATGGGCATTTCAAAAGGCTGCACTGCCAATAAATGCACCATTCTTGTGGGCAGCAATACTGATAACCGCCCAAAGGCAATGAGTCTCATGAATGCGTGGTTTGCTCTGGGTGCATTGCTTTGCCCATTCCTGATCACCTTTCTTCAGGGTATCAGTCCCACGCTGCCCATGGTTGGCGTTTCTCTGGCTGGTCTTTGTCTGTGGTTTGTCTTCTTTTTCTCCGGTCTACCTGGCAGATCCACAGCTGCAGCCGAAACATCCGGGAAAACCGATTATTCTTTTCTGAAGAATCCTGTTTTCTGGATCCTTGCCATGCTGCTTTTCTGCCAGAATGCCGCCGAGTATACCGTAAACGGATGGGTTGTCACCTACTATAAAAATGAGCATATCCTGAGTGGTGCACTTGCAACCTACACCGTCACCGTCCAGTGGCTTTTCACGCTGGTTGCGCGTCTGCTGCTCGCTTTTGCAATAAAAATCCGGAAACCCTTCAAGGCACTTGCCATCATGGGTATCGGCATGATCATTATGTATGCACTGCTGCTGACCGTAAGCACCCCGGTCCCGGCACTGATCATGCTTGCGCTTTTTTCCTTTTCAGTTGCCGGTGTCTATCCCATGGCAGTTGCCAGCATCGGCGAAATGCTCAGTTCGGCGAGTGTTGGCTTTCTCCTCTCCTTCGCCGGCATCGGCGGTATTCTGTTTCCATGGCTGGTAGGCATCATCGCCGATCTATCCGGACTGCGTGCCGGAATGGCTGTCAATCTGATTCCATGTGCAGGAATCATTATTCTTTCCCTGGTCATGCTCATCCGGGAGAAAAAAAGCTGATCATCACAAATTCCTTCTCCATGATATACAGACTTTTTCTACTGCCTTCCTGCAATCCCAGCCGGAAGGCGTTTATTATTGTTTTATGTAACGATGTTATGCTCCTTTTTGTTATACTTGCTAAACCAGAATGCCTTTGATATAATACATATACTGCTTGATTAAATGATGTGAGGGATATTAATGAAGGCTGCATTTCACTCGATCCTGTTCGTTCTCATACTGCTTCTGGCGTGTATACCCCCAGTACTGGCTGAATCAGATCTGACAGACGAAACCACGCAGATCGGGGCTATCGTACGTACCGCCAAATCCGCCAATGTGCGAAAGGATCCGGGCAAAAATGCGCCTCTCGTTGAACGTCTCAATGCACATGATGAAGTTCAAATATTAGACACTGTAACTGTTGGCCAAGAAATCTGGGTCCGCATTTCCATCCGGCGCAGCCATCGTGAAGGATATATTCTTCAGTCTCTTCTTGAACCGATTCCAACACCGTCGCCAACGCCAACACCATCCCCCGAACCTACACCCACACCGGTTCCCACGCCGTCACCGACACCGACGCCGAACTACAGCAACGTATCATTTGATGAAAAGGATCCTGCTGTTCTGCGTACAGCAAAAGACTGTAATCTCCGGAAAAAAATGGGGACCGGCAGCGATATCATAGAAAAGGTTCCCCGCCATTCGATCGTCCGTATCCTTGCAACCGACACAATGAACGGTGAGAGCTGGTCCTATGTAAAAATCAAGAAGAGCGGCAAAATTGGCTGGATGATGACATCCATGACGGAGCCGATTCCGACACCGACGCCGACACCGACGCCGACGCCGGTGCCTACACCAACGCCAACACCGACGCCAACCCCGACACCGACGCCAACACCCACGCCGACGCCGGTACCGACACCAACGCCGACGCCTTCTCCGACCCCTGCGCCTAAAACAATGGAACAGGTTAAGGAAGCCGAAGTAAAGTATGACGAAGCGCAGCTCATGCGCACAACAGTAAACGCCAATGTCCGCAAAATTCCTAACGGTGAGCGTCTTGGCGCCCTGAAAAGCCATACAAAGGTCAATGTTGTCGGTGCAATCATGTGGAATGATGCCATCTGGTATCATGTAAGTGCCGGAAAAGACAATCCGGAAGGGTATATTTCTGCAGAAACCCTGGAACAGATCCGGCCGGTTGTTCTTACCGAAATCAGTGCTTCCGAAATTTTATCCCGCTTTCCGGTGGTTTCCTCTGACCCGTTTGGCAGTAAAAAGGCACCTGGTCCACTCTATTCCTACTCTCAGGAAGAACTGAACCAGTACAAGACCATTCAGAAAGGCGATCGCAGCAATGATGTAATCCGCATAAAGAAGCGTCTTTATGATCTTGGGTATTACAAAAATGCTGACAATCTCGGTAATCCTCTGTATACCGCTTCAACTGCCGATATTATCCGGATTTTCCAGCGCGACACCGGTACAGATGTGACCGGAATCTGCGATCCTCTGACCCAGTGTCTCCTCTTTGATGACCGGATTCCAACGCGTGAATCATATACCATCAGTGATGATTACGGCTATCTTGCCAACAATCGTCAGCCGATGTATATCCTGCGTGCTGAAACATCGCAATATGATTTTTATGGAACCATTCAGCTGAGTATCAAGAATCAGACTCAGAACAAGGTTACTTCTTTTGCCATCAGGGTTATACCAAACCGAAGCGACGGTACTCCCTGCGGTTATGCGAATTCCTTCCAGCAGGAAATCATCAGAGAGTACGATATCAAAAATATCTCGATCGCGCCGAATTACGTCTACTCAGATTTTGAAACCAACGAAACCGCTGACTGGGAGTACACATGGCCGCATCACTTCTGTGTTGCCTACAAGGAGTATTTCTCCGGTGCCCAGATTGCTGTTTCTTGGTTTAAATCCGGCGGACGGACCTATCATGTAGATGATGACCAGCTTGTATGGGTTCCTGTCGGTTCCGGCACCAGTGATGTACTCATGCACACTGTTCCCATAGAGTTGACGCTTGAGGAAAGCAACTATGCCGGCGGTTGGGATTTCGGCATGAAGACACATTACATTTTCCCGATCTACCAGCAGTATTACAACCTCCCCCAGGGGGCCTATATTGAATCCATTGAGGAACTGTCACCGGCTGAGGAGGCTGGTCTTGAGCCCGGAGACATCGTGGTCGGTATCAATAATCTGACCATTCTCGGTGATGCCTCCCTGCGCAAAGCCCGCGGACGTATGCAGCCTGGGGACATTGCAGAGCTGTACTTCTGGCGGAATGGCACATATTTTAAAACCGAGATCATACGGCCTGCACTGGTGGCAAATCACCAGGTTGACGACTAATACAAAACCCGAAGCAATCTGCTTCGGGTTTTTTTTATGCCCTTTTGCGTCCTGAAACTGTCAGCATAAACCTGTTCCACCTCATATTTTTCGCCGGACAGATTTCTCAACAAAGACAAAATGTTCCGGAGAATGCCTGGACTGTGTATATTCAAACAGGATTCCCTTTCCATTGAAAGTCTGGCTCGTAACAATGAATACAAATCCTTTATCCTGAAGGCCAAGATACTGGCAGTCCTCTGCCGATGCAGTCTCTGCGGTTATAGTCCGGCGGCCGCTTGTAATCTGCATACCCAGGGTGTTTTCGAGGTAATCATAAATGGATTTCTCCGCATCTGCCCTGTTCAGTCCCGCCGCTTCCGACTTCAGGAAAATGTTGTAATCAAGAATCCGCGGTTCTCCATCTATTGAGCGCAGACGTTTAATCCGATATACAGCACTGCCTTCGGGCATCCCGGTGACAGTTGCCTCCTCCGGTGTAAGAATATCCTCTTCAAAAGAGAGTATCCGGGTTGAATATCTGCTGATTCCATTACGCTCCGCCGCCTCACGAAAGCTCTCAATCCCCCCGACAGAGAACAATGCAGGGAACCGCGGCGCACTCAGTATCTGAACCCTCTTCCCATGCTGCACCTGTACATATCCATCATCCGTCAGATTTGCAATCGCACGACGTACAGTGTTTCTTGAGCAGGCAAACTGCCGGATCAGCGTATTCTCTGACGGCAGCAGTCCGGTGTCCTTGAATTCACCGCTTACAATACGCTGGCGAAGTGACCGGTATATGTCCAGATATTTGGTGCTTGGCAATTATATCAGCCTTTCTTTATGGAAGAATCGAAAATACAAAGCTTTTATTATCCTGCGAGAATATAACCTAAATGAATCTCTTGTGTCAACCCAAACAATTAATTTCCGGCAGGTCTCAAATACCAGCATCCGTAAGGCATGGGCATACAGGTTTGCATTATATTGGGTAAATATTCCATACAGCGGTGAATACTATCCATTGACCAGCGCAAATTGATACAGATATCATCAGTTTGCTCTTTTACAATCCGGCATTCTCCGGTTCCCCTGCCGCCAGCAGGCGTCAGGTTGAGAAAACAATCGATGCTTATCTGTTTTCCCTGATATGTCATTTCAAAAGAAAAATGCATGAATTTAGGTATTGACGAAAGAAAATCCATGGCGTTATAATCAACTTGTTTAAACAAGTTGATTCATTTTCACTAATCACGTGGATTGGTCTGATTTCTGATGACTCTGATCTGCCGTCTTCAGTCAGAGAAACAAAACAACCGAGAAATGAGGTACCAGTTATGCAGGAAACCCGGGCGTGGTGGAAAGAAGCTGTTGTTTATGAAGTTTATCCACGCAGTTTTGCAGACAGCAATGGTGATGGTATCGGTGATCTGAATGGCATTACTGAGCATCTTGATTATCTTAAGACGCTCGGCGTAGATGTTATCTGGATTACACCGTTCTTTGCCTCTCCCAACACCGACAACGGATACGATATTTCTGACTATCAGGCAATTATGAAAGAGTTCGGAACGATGGAAGACTTCGACCGGATGCTTTCTGAAATTCACAAGAGAGGCATGAAAATGGTTCTGGACCTTGTCGTGAACCATACCTCTGATGAGCATGCCTGGTTTATTGAAAGCCGGAAGAGCAAAGATAACCCGTATCGGGATTATTACATCTGGAAGGATGGAAAGGACGGACAGGCACCGACCAACTGGGGATCCCGTTTTTCAGGTTCTGCCTGGGCGTATGACGAAGGAACCGGACAGTATTATCTTCACCTGTTCAGCACAAAACAGCCGGATCTGAACTGGGCCAACCCGAAAGTACGGGATGAAGTTTACAGGATGATGACCTGGTGGTGCGAAAAAGGCATTGACGGTTTCCGGATGGACGTGATCAGTTCCATTGGAAAAGAGCGTTATGAGGATGGACCAGTAGCATCAGGACGCATTTACGGCAATGATGCGCCTTTCTGCAAACACACGGAATCCACGCACCGCTATCTCCGCGAAATGCGCGAGAAAGTGCTCAGCCATTATGACCTGATTACGGTCGGCGAAGCCGGAGGGACTGTTGAGCAGGCATGCCGCTATGCATCCAGTGACGGCAGCGAACTCAATATGATCTTTTCCTTTGAACACAATGATGCACTGAATGATCATACTGCCATGGGAAAATGGAGCGATCATGGTGCACCGCTTGGCGAAGTTCGTGAGATTTTGAACCGCTGGCAGACGCAGACAGCCGGGAAAGCCTGGAACAGCGTTTATCTGACCAATCATGATCAGCCCCGCCAGGTAAGCCGGTATGGAAATGATTCACCATTGTTCCGCGAGCGCAGTGCCAAGATGCTGGCAACGCTCATCCACATGATGCGCGGAACCGTTTATGTCTACCAAGGTGAAGAACTCGGCATGACAAATGCGTACTTCACAAAGCTGTCACAATACAGGGATGTGGAAGTCTTTGGAACATGGGAACAGTGGGTTGAGTCTGGACGCGTTAATCCGGAGGACATGATGCGCTGGTTTGAGCGTATTTCGAGGGATAACGCGCGTACACCCATGCAGTGGAACCGGAACAAAAATGCAGGCTTCACGGATGGAACACCATGGATTGAAGTGAATCCGAATTATCTTCAGATTAATGCTGAGGATGAGATGCAGGATCCTGACAGTGTATTTCATTATTATCAGAAACTGATTGAACTGCGGCATACCATGGATATCGTGGTATATGGAAGTTTTGTTCCAATGCTTGAGGAGAGCGAAGCCGTTTATGCCTACCGCAGAGAGCTGGACGGAAACACACTGAGTGTATTCTGCAACTGGACAGAAAGAACCGTCGACTGTCCCGAAGCGGATGCTGTTCCCGGACGGGAACTCATCTCCAACTATGCCACTCACAAGCCAGGCGTTCTGCTGCCATATGAGGCACGTGTCATCTTCACGGAAAGCTGATGTCTTTCCGCAATAACATGCAATCTTTGTGGGTAATCCACAGGAAATATAAAATGGAGGTTACTTCTATGAAAAAACTGGTTTCCCTTTTGCTTGCAGCCATGATGCTGCTCTCCATCGCAGCCCTGGCGGCAGCGGATGATGTCGTGATTGAGTTTCTCTACCACAAGTCTGAAACCGATGCCATGAATGCCATGCAGGCGGCTATCGATGACTTCAACGCAGCCAATCCTGGTATTCGCGTGGAATTCAACCAGATTCCGGATGCCGCGACCGTCCTTGTTGCCCGTTCCCAGCAGAATGACCTGCCGGACATCTTCGGATGCACCACCAGCTCCACATATGAGCTCATGTTCGAAAGCGGACTCATTATGGACCTGACCGGTCAGCCTTTCCTTGAGAACATTGAAGCTTCCACACTTGCCCTTTCTGCCTACAACGGCAAGAACTGGCGTCTCCCCTACAGCCTGAGCTGCTATGGCCTCTATGTCCGCACTGACATTTTTGAGGAGCAGGGACTTGCGCTGCCGACCACCTGGGCTGAGCTGATGGACGTCTGCGAAAAGCTCATGAATGCCGGCATCTATCCGTTCGCCCTTCCGGACAAGGACATGGTCTACCAGCGCATGGAGCGCATGATGTCCATGCTTTCTGACAATGACGATGAGTTCAAGGCAATTGCTGCCGGCACCCTCGATCCTCATGATTCCAAGGTGCTCAAGGGCTATGCTGAAGCTTCCCTCGACATTGCCAAATACACCAATCCCGCTTCCAGCGGCGCGGGTTATGATGAATCTTATCAGATGCTCCTGAACAAGGAAGCTGCCATGACCATCAACGGCCAGTGGTCCCTCGGCACCCTGCTCGGATTTGATCCGGATCTGCCCATTGCCATGATCACCCTTCCGAACCCGCTCGGTGAGCAGAACAACGTTATCGTTTCCATCGATACCAGCTTCGTTATCTCTGCCAACACCAAGCATCCTGAAGAGTGCCTCAAGTTCCTCGAATACATGGCCCAGAAGGATGTTGCCCAGAAGTACACCAACGTTGAAGGCAGCCCGAACGTCATCAAGGGCGTTGAGTACAGTGTTTCCCAGCTTGAAAAGATCAATGATGACATGGCAGCCGGACACACCGCACTCAGCCTGAACGCAATCTGGCCTTCCGGACTGCGCAAAGCGCTTGGCGACGCTGCAACCAATCTGATCGTTGACAAGGATCTTGAAGCTTTCTATGAGGAAGCACAGATGACCATTGAGGATTACTACAACAACTGATAAATGAAGCAAAGTAGCTGAGCCGGATAGGCTCAGCTACTGTTTCAGAAGGAGGAATCGCTGTGACTACCTCATCCGCATCCCATAAGCGGCGGAGTCATACCATGCGAAAAGAGCAGTATCTTACCTATCTGCTGATGACACTCCCTGGTTTTGTACTCTACTGTGTCTTCCTGATTCTGCCGATACTCATGGGTATTTATTATTCCCTGACAGACTGGACCGGTATCGGTACCAATTTCAATTTTGTCGGTATTGAGAACTATATTAAAGTTCTGACAAACGACCGGCGTTTTATTCAGGCACTCCAGTTCAACCTCAAATACAGTGTTTTCCTCGTGGCTGGGATAGTAATCATCGGATTTATTCTCGCATTGCTCCTCAACCGCGAACTCAAAGGCAGGACATTTTTCAGAACACTCTATTTCATGCCGGCTGTACTTTCCATGATTACTGTCGGTCTTGTTTTCAAGCAGATCTATTTTTATGTCTTACCGAAGATTGGCCAGGCGCTGAATATCAGCGTTCTTGCTGATAATGTCATCGCACGCAAAGAGACCGCTATTTACGGCATCCTGTTTGTCCATCTGTGGCAGGGCCTGGCACTGCCTACCCTTCTGTTTCTGGCCGGTCTGCAGACCATTCCGCAGGATATGTACGAAGCCGCATCGATTGACGGCGCAAATGCGTGGCATCAGTTCAGAACCATCACGGTACCCTATATGATGCCGACATTGTCCGTTGTCCTGATTCTCGCCGTTAAGCAGGGTCTTAATGTCTTCGACTACGTGTCTTCCATGACCAAAGGCTCCTACAATACGACCAGTATTGCCATGCTGATTTACCAGAATGCCTTTGAACGGAACCGCTTCAGCTATTCCATTGCTCAGGCTGTTCTTATCGGTCTCCTTATTGCGTTAATTTCCTTTATTCAGATCCGGTATACCAATGGGAAGAAGGTGGACTGAGTGAACGCATCCAAAAGAAGAGTAAACCTTCTGGCCTATCTGATCCTGATCGTCGGATCCATTCTCATTCTGTTCCCTCTCTACATCACCATCTGTACAACATTCAAAACACAGGCTGAGAGTGCATCCAGTTTCTTTACCCTGCCAAAAAGCCTGTATCTAGGCAACTATCAGCAGATTCTGTCCCATCCAACCCTGAAATTTGCCTACGGGAATACCATCTATATCACGGTTTTCTCCCTGCTGGCAGAACTGCTTGTCATGCCGCCGATGTCCTTTGCCATCTCACGCGGCATGCATCACCGCGGAAAGCTGTTCAAGGCACTCTACTTCTTCTTCCTGCTGGGCATCTTCCTTCCATTCCAGGTCCGTATGATGCCCCTGATGAAGCTCCTGGGTGACCTTTCAATGCTGAATCCAACCGGCATGGTCCTCCTGTATCTTGCCCATGCCACATGCGAGAGCATGTTCCTGTATGTCGGCTATCTTGAAAGTGTTTCCACCAGCCTTGAAGAAGCCGCATACATAGATGGCGCCAGCACCGTACAGACTTTTTATCAGATCATTCTGCCCCTTATGCGGCCGATTCTGGCAACTGTAATGATCCGTGAAGGACTTGCGATCTGGAATGATTACATGCTTCCTCTGATCTGTCTCAACCGCTCCAATACCATGTGGACACTCACCCTGTTCCAGTATAATTTCCAGAGCGAGTTCAACGTCGATTACAATCAGGCATTCTCCTGTCTGGTCGTTGCCAGTCTGCCGGTAATCGTGCTCTATATTGTGATGCAGAAACAGATTATCGGAGGCCTTACGAATGGTGCAGTCAAAGAATAACGTTCTTCATCTGCTGACTTTCAACACACACAGCCTGATGAACGGGGACGATGATGCCTGTCTTCAGGAACTTGCCGACTTCATGATCCGTTCTTCTGTTGATGTTGCAGCATTTCAGGAGGTCAACCAGTACAATACCGCTGAACCGGTATCCTCACAGGTGCTTGATCCAATTGGTTATGTCTCCTGCGGATGCGGGCATCCGATAAAAGACGGAAACTATGCCATGTGCCTTGCCCGGATCCTGTCCGAACGCGGTACCGCATATTCGTGGACATGGACGTATGCACACATAGGGTACGGCCGCTTTGATGAAGGGATGGCTCTTTTCAGCCGTACGCCCATCGAAGAGGCGGTATCTGCTCCCGTTTCCGAGCAGACGCCTGACCGTGTGCTGAAAACGCCCCGCAAAGTACTGGGCATCAAAACCGGGGCATTTGCCCGGTCATCCTGGTTCTGGTGTTTCCATATGGGCTGGTGGTCTGATATCAATGATCCATTTACCACCCAGTGGAAAAATGCAGAAAAAATCATTGCCAGTCATTCAGGGTCAGCCTGGCTTCTGGGAGATTTCAACAGTCCCGCAAACCGGCGAAATGAGGGATACGACCTGATCTGCCAAAGCGGATTCGAAGACTGCTTCAAACGCGCTGAGCAGCGCGATGACGGTCTCACGGTTCCCGGCCACATTGACGGCTGGCGCAAGGGCACAGCGGAAGCAATGCGGCTGGATATGATCTTTGCCCGTCAGCCCGGCAGAACAGTGTCCTCCAGAAAAGTCTTTGACGGAAACAACAGACGGATTATTTCTGATCACTTCGGTGTTTATGACATCGAAGAAAACCTTTAACCTGAAAACAGCGGCAGATATCTGCCGCTGTTTTTTGTCGCTCAACCTTCCTCATATGAAATGAATCCGGGAAGAACAGAAACCAGAGAATACATCCAACGCACATGAAATGATCTGATGCGAAATCCAAACCAGAATAACTGCTTGTTCAGCCGGTCTGTCTTGCTGATTTGTTACTCATCCTCCGGCGGATAAGACTTGCCAAGTGCTTCTATTTCCTGGATCAGTTCCCTGTTCCCGGTTTTTGCCAGATCATATACAGACTTGTTTTTCAGTGCAGATGAAGACTTTTTAGCCAGACTGACAAATGCTTCCCGAACACCATTATCTGTATAAGTCAGTGAACAGCCGAACTCCCTGAACGTTTTCAGTGCTTCCTGCTCCTGACGCTGTGCAAGTTCCCATTCCCTCTGCTCTGCATCCACCGCTGCACTTAATATCGAAGCCTGCACGGTTTCATCCATAAGATCATATACATTTCTGGATATCAGCAGAACATCCGGTGCAAATGTATGCCGGTCCAGAAGAATATAGCGTGCAGGATCATAATCCCCCAGGTAAGCCAGACTGATCAGATCGTTTTCAGCACCATCTATGACACCCTGAAAGATTGCCGAATAAACCGTGTGCCGTGCCAGCCATTGATGCTTTGCACCCATGACTGTCAGGTAATTCTGCATCTCCTTTGTATTCTCCGCACACAGCGTAAGACCCGGCATATCAAAAGGCGACGCAACCTGTTTACGGGTATAAAAGCAGCGTCCGCCGCAATTGTACCATGCAAGTACTTTAACCTCCGGAATCCATTCCTCAATCGTTTCTGCAAGTGCATGACCGATCTCGCCATACAAAACCGCCTGCAGATGATCTGAACTGTTAACCAGATATGGAAGCGCAAATACCTCCAGTGAAGGAACCGCTTCAGCAAGAACCCTCACAGAAACCTGCCCGAATGCTGCATCGCCCCGGATCACGGCATCCAGAATTCCCTTTTCATCTCCATACAGTTGGCCTGCACTGCCTACTGTTACCGTATACATTCCATCCGTGACTCCCTCGACCGCTTCTGCAAATGTTTCATCCGCCTTTATCGTCGGATGTGATATTTCACGGACACTTGCCAGTTCTAGCGTCACGGCTTCCGCCGAACCGCACCAAAGAAGCAGCAGACTTATGCATAACAATAACCGTTTCATTTGTCAAACCCCATTTCCTGTAAATATTTTCTGGTACAGTATTTGAAAGCAACATCCGGTTCATCAATAAAATGAAAATTTCTCAAATTCTTTTCTTGATTATACATTTTCTTCATGCTTAACGCAATAACATTTACACCCTCCGGGCCCATCATTTTATGCATTTCCGTTTTCACCCTGACAGACAGAGAATTCAAACATATTGATCATATCTTATAAGCATTTTTGTTGCATACATCATGCAAATCAGCACATGAACTTACTCATTTCTAAACAGAATGTGAATTTTATTACTTCTTTTATTGCATTTTGCTTTTCTGTATGTTATACTCTGGTCATCGAATCAAACGGAGGGTTTTCCATGAAGATCAATGCCTATGCACGATTTACAGGCTTCAGCCAAAACGGCAGAAGTCTTGCTTTTGCATGCGCATAAAATTTCTCTCTGTTTATGCCGCCTGAAGTCAACGCTCCTGCCACCCGCAGGAGCGTTTTCTTTTACCTGTATATTTGAAAGTAGGTACCTCTATGATTATAATTATGAAACCGGAAGCCACCGTGGCTCAGATTGACTCTCTTTGTGACAAACTCATCGGTCAGGGGATGCAGATTCAGCGCAATGCAGGCGTCGACTGTACCGTCCTCGGCGTACTCGGCGATGTCGCGCGCCTTGATCCGCACAATTACCTCATTCAGCCCGGTGTAGAGCGGGTTATGCCTGTATCGGAACCGTTTAAAAAGGCCAACAGGAAATTTCACCCCAAGGATACCGTAGTTGATGTCAGCGGTGTCAAAATCGGTACACGCAGGCTCTCCCTGATCGCCGGTCCATGTTCGGTTGAAAACTATGATCAGATTACAGATACGGCTTTTAAAGTCCGTTCCAGTGGTGCCAGCATCCTGCGCGGAGGCGCATTCAAGCCCAGAACATCCCCGTATTCTTTCCAGGGCCTGAAGCTGGAAGGCCTTGATCTTCTGGAGCAGGCTCATGAAGTCACCGGCATGCCCATTTGCACTGAAATCATGAGCCCCAAAATGGTTGAAGAATACGACCGACGGGTCGACCTGATTCAGGTTGGCGCCCGGAACATGCAGAATTTCGACCTTCTGACTGAACTTGGCCAGACACGCAGGCCAATCCTCTTGAAACGCGGAATGAGCGCCACTGTATATGACTGGCTGCTCAGTGCCGAATATATCATGGCTGCCGGAAATCCCAATGTAATCCTCTGTGAACGCGGCATCAGAACATTTGAAACATATACCCGCAATACCCTGGATCTGTCAGCCGTGCAGGCCGTAAAGCAGCTGTCCCACCTGCCGGTTCTGGTAGATCCGAGTCATGCGACCGGTCTTTCCTGGATGGTGGAGCGGATGTCACTGGCCGCAATCGCGGCTGGCGCAGACGGCCTCATTATTGAGGTTCACAACGACCCGCCACATGCACTCTGTGATGGTGCCCAAAGTCTGACACCCCCGCAGTTTGCACAACTTGTCGGAAAAATAACGGCCTTAGCGCCGATTGTGGAGCGAACCATATGAAATTAATGATTATAGGACTTGGTCTGATTGGCGGCAGTATGGCCATGGCTCTGCGCAATTATCCAGAGCTCGAATGTACTGCCGTTACCCGCAATGAAGTCACCCGGGCAGAAGCACTGCAGCAGGGCATCATAAAGGCAGCCTGGCCGACCCCGGAGGAAGCCCCCATTGAGTCCCAGGACATGCTCATGCTATGTCTTCCGCCCGATGCCTGCATTACCTTTATTGAAAAACATGCACGTCGTATGAGAGCAGGTGCCATTCTGACAGATGTCTGCGGTGTAAAGCAGCCGCTCAAAGCCGCAATCGATACACAGAAACCGCATAATTATATTTACCTGGGCGGCCACCCCATGGCTGGAAAAGAAAGGGGCAGCTTTGCCAATGCAAACCCGGACCTCTACCGTGGATGCCATTATATTCTTGTGCCGGATGATGATGTTCCGGAAAGCGCCATAAAGACCATGCGGCAGCTGGTGCACTTTATTGGCGGCGCAGACACCATTATCACAACCCCGAAAGAGCACGACGAACGCATTGGATACACCAGTCAGCTCATGCACATCATGGCGCTGGCACTGTGTGATCAGAAGCTTCTCTTCAACAGTTACGGTTTTGAGGGCGGATCCTTCCGCGGTGCCACACGTGTTGCTGCCCTGGATCCTGAACTCTGGAATGAACTCTTCTGGGCCAACCGGGAAACACTGGCAGATCTGATCCAGGATCTTCGAAACAGTCTCACAGTATATGAAGACCTCCTTCGCGGAAAAGACCGGGACGCCCTTCTCAGTCAGCTCCGCGTATCCAGTGACCGGAAAAAGGAATTTGATGCATTGCGCGGACTGGACAAGCCCCGTGCACCACTTTACTGATACTCTTTTGACGACACAGCAGTACTTTCGGCACCGTATCGACAGCAGATGCCATTGTTTGACAAACCAGCACATAGGTGCTGGGCCATCTCTTTAATAACACGGCTGTGCTTTCGGCACCGTATCGACAGCAGATGCCATTGTTTGACAAATCAGCACATAGGTGCTGGGCCATCACTTTTCAAGTCAGTCAGCCTCTGGTATAATGCAATCAACACCTTTCAAGGAAGTGAGAAATGTCATGCCTACCGTCAAGGTCTACATTCCCGGCACCCCAGGCCAGTATCCGGTCATTATCGAGCCGGGACTGTTGGAACATGCTGCTGAACATCTCACAGCATATGCCGGACACCAGGTTGCCATTGTCACGGATGACAACGTTGCACCGCTCTATCTTGAGCACCTCATGACAGAACTATCAAGCGCAGGCATTACAGGCTGCAGCATAGTTCTGCCAAACGGCGAGCCCACCAAATGCCAGGATTCCCTGAACCAGGTCTATGATTTTCTTCTGGATCACAGAATTACACGGGCAGATGCAGTTCTGGCTCTGGGCGGCGGCGTCATCGGGGACCTGACCGGTTTTGCTGCAGCAACCTATCTTCGGGGCACCCATTTTATTCAGGTACCAACGACACTGCTGTCACAGGTAGATTCCTCCGTCGGCGGAAAGGTTGCTGTCAATCATCCAAGAGGAAAGAATCTGCTCGGTGCATTCTATCAGCCGGAACTCGTCCTGATCGATACAGAGACCCTCAATACACTGGATGCACGTCAAATCGGTGCCGGGCTTGGAGAAGTCATCAAATACGGCTGCATCATGGATCGTGATCTGTTTGCCATGATAGAATACTGCGGATGCCGTCCCGGTCTTGTTTCCCTTTATCCGGAGATTATCGCCCGCTGTATTTCACTTAAAGCACAGGTTGTTGCTGAAGATCCGTTTGATACCGGTCACAGAATGATTCTGAATTTCGGCCATACCCTTGCACATGCCATAGAGAATGCAGCAGGCTATGGTACTTTCCTGCACGGTGAGGCCGTATGTCTTGGGATGCTCGCTGCAGCAGACTGGGGCGAACAGCTTGGATGTACGTCTCCAGGAATACGGGAACGTATCCTCAAACTGCTTGAAAATTACCAGCTGCCAACCGTACTTCCGGACACCTTGTCTGCAGACCGGCTTTTCCCAAGCATGGTGCTTGACAAGAAATCAGTCGGGAAAGAAATCCGCATTGTTCTCCTGGATGATATCGGATCTTGTCATGTAACAAAACTGCCAGCTGAGCGGCTGCTCAGCCTTATGGAGCATCTGTCATGAATCAAACCGTTTCCGGTGCCCTTTCCGGCACGTTAACTGTTATGCCCAGTAAATCCGCCTCACACCGTGCTGTCCTTCTGGCATCGCTTGCCAGCGGTGAAACCGTGCTTGAACCCTTGCAGCTGTCGCAGGATATAAATGCCACACTTTCCTGTGTTCAGGCGCTCGGCCTTACACGCGGCGTTGTAACCATGTCATCGGATGTACCCGGATTTGTCCGTACACGCATTATGGGAAAAGCCAAAAGCGAAGGCAACAGAAGCACCCGGGTCCTGGACTGTGGAGAGTCCGGTTCCACGCTCCGTTTCATGATTCCCCTGGCTCTGGATGGACGAGGCCCGGTCCGCCTGACCGGGCGCGGCAGACTCATGCAGCGTCCCCTGGAGATTTATGAAGAAATCTTCCGCAGGCAGGGACTGTTCTGGCAGTTGCGTGGGAATGATCTGACCATAGAAGGGCAGCTGAATCCCGGAATCTATTCTCTTCCAGGCGATATCAGCAGCCAGTTCATTACCGGACTTCTGCTGGCACTGCCCCAGCTTCCGGGAAACAGCGCTATCGAGATTACTACGCCGCTTGAAAGCCGGGGGTATGTAGAACTTACCCAGAAGGTCCAGGCGATATACGGGATTCATACCGAGTGGCAGAATAACGGTCAGCAGCTCTATATTCCGGGCCGCCAGCAGCCGCGCTCGCCAGGCACGGTTCATGTGGAAGGGGACTGGAGTCATGCGGCATTCTATCTGACTGCAGGTGCAATTGCCGGGAACGGCATCACCCTCTATGGGCTTGATATGAATTCCGCGCAGGGAGACAAAATCATCCTGCACTTTTTGCAGGAAATGGGCGCCCGGATCATCACAGACGGCAATACTGTCTCTGTATTTCCATCCGAACTTCATGGGATTACCGCGGATGTTTCCCAGTGCCCTGATCTCGTTCCAATCCTCGCTGTTGCCATGACTGCCGCACGCGGGGAAAGCCGTATCACAGGTGCTGCCCGTCTCCGGCTGAAAGAAAGTGACCGTCTGCGCGCCATGAGCGCCGCACTTCAGGCACTCAGAGCGATCTGCTACGAAGAGGACGACGGTCTCATGATCCGGGGCGGTCTCACGCTGATCGGCGGCTCTGTGGACGGCTGCAATGATCATCGTGTTGTCATGGCCATGGCAGTCGCCAGTGCACTTGCACGCAGTCCGGTCACCATTTCTGATGCAGAGGCAGTCGCCAAGTCTGCCCCGGCTTTCTGGGACGAATTTGTACATTTGGGAGGAATCATCCATGCGGGGTAATTTTGGAGAACATTTCAAACTGTCCATTTTCGGAGAATCGCATGGTCCCGGCATTGGAATCGTAATCGACGGTATTCCAGCCGGTACTCCCATAGATGAGAGAAAAATCGCCCGTTATATGGAGCGTCGCGCACCCGGCCGGGATCCAACGGCTACCGCCCGTAAGGAAGCAGACCGTGTCGAAATCCTGTCCGGCGTGCTGGATGGCCTAGCCTGCGGAACACCCGTATGCTGCTTCATCCGTAATACCAATACACACAGCGGCGATTATAAAGAACTTGAAAAACGCATGCGCCCCGGTCATGCTGATTATGCAGGCTATATCAAATATGATGGCTTTAATGATCCTCGCGGCGGCGGACATTTTTCCGGCCGCCTGACTGCTCCGCTCGTTTTTGCCGGATCCATAGCTCGCAGCATTCTGAAAGCAAAAGGAATCTGGATCGGTTCCCACATTCTTGAGGTAGGAGGCGTGCGGGATACGCCGTTCAATGCTGCAGAAGTCTCTCAGGAACAGTTGGAACAATTGGAATTCACCGCCTTTCCTCTGATTGATCCTTCTGTTGAAGCAGTTATGCGTGCACGTGTAGATACTGCCCGTTCCGAACTTGACAGTGTAGGCGGCTGTATTGAATGCGCTGCTGTCGGTGTTCCTGTCGGAATCGGATCACCTTTTTTCGGCTCAGTGGAAAGTGTTTTTTCCTCCCTTGCTTTTTCTGTTCCGGCTGTAAAAGCCGTGGAGTTTGGTGACGGAACCCGTTTCTCAGATCTTCAGGGAAGTCAGGCAAATGATCCGCTGGCTTACAGGAATAGACAGATAACCTGTCTCACAAACCACAACGGAGGGATCACCGGCGGAATCACCAATGGCATGCCTCTTATCACGCGTGTAACCATCAAGCCTACGCCTTCCATTTCCCGTCCACAGTCCACAATAGACCTGGATGCAGAAACAGACACCACTCTTGAAATCAAGGGACGTCATGATCCCTGCATAGTTCCCAGGGCTGCGGTCGTAATTGAAAGCGTGATGGCCATCACGCTGCTTGAGCTCATCATGGACGATCGTACCACTCATCTGAATTAAACTGCTTTTGAAAGGTAAAAAAATGTACGCCTCAGATATCCCCGATATTTCAAAAAGCCGGGAGGCTATAGACCGGATTGACACACAGCTGGTCCATCTTTTTGAGGAACGCATGCGCGTTTCCCACGACGTCGCTCTGTACAAACAGGCGCACCATCTGGATATTCTGAATCCCGAGCGCGAACGGGTCGTGCTTAAGAGCCGTACCGCCCTGCTCGAGGATCACACGTATGACCAGAGTGTCGTCGAACTGTTCGAAACCCTCATGGCATTGTCCCGGAAAGAGCAGTTTCGTTTCCTGGATTCCCGTCTCAAATCCCGGAACGTTGCATATATGGGCGTCCCAGGTGCATTCAGTGAAAGTGCCGCTGTCGGCTTCTTTGGTGAAAACTGTGAGCGCACCAGCTGCAGGACTTTTGAAGAGGTATTCAATACCGTTGCATCCGACCAGGCTCATTATGGCATCGTTCCTGTAGAAAACTCTTCCTCCGGTTCCATCAATGATGTTTATGATCTCCTTGGTGAATATGCCTGTCATATCGTCGGTGAATATCTGCTCCCCGTTGAGCAGAACCTGCTGGCACTTCCTGGCAGCACGCTGGAAGACATTACAACCGTTTTCAGCCATGATCAGGGTTTTGCACAGTGCCCCGACTTTCTCGGGCAGCATCCCGACTGGGTCCGCACCCCATATTTCAATACTGCAATTGCTGCAAAACATGTATCCGAAACCGGAAACCCTGCCTTTGCTGCCATCGCTTCCCGGCTCGCCGCGAAACACTACGGCCTGAATGTGCTTGTGCCAAATATTCAGTCCTCCAATATCAACCATACCCGGTTCATCGTCGTCAGCGCCAGCCGGAACCCAATCGGTGTCCCGGACAAAGCCACCCTGACCTTTACCCTGCGTCACGAGCGCGGTACCCTGCAGCGTGCCCTGTCTTCCTTTGTCGCCCTAGACTACAACCTGACGCACATAGAATCGAGACCAATCAAGAATAAAAACTGGGAATACCGGTTTTATGTTGACCTGACCGGAAACATCAATGAAGCTGGTCTATCCGTTCTGCTAACCTCTCTCAATGCCGACTGCGAAAACTGCCGCCTTCTGGGGGCTTACAAATCCGCTTCCGAGGCCCATCCATGAATCACTGAAGATACCGGCATTTCCATTTAAAGCACCTGATTACAACTTTTCACCGGTTTCAGCCGATCTCTGCGATGATCACTGACAGGAACGGAATGCTGTACTCTGATTTTCGCAATCTGATTACCAAAAATAAGGCGACCAAGCCCAGCTGGTCTTGGTCGCCTGTTACCTATTTTTCTTTTGAATTACTGTTACCAGCACCGGTGTGATCGTCATTGACATGGATCAGGTAGATACGCTTGCCTACTGAACAAGCTATCCGTCCACG